>NZ_CP191450.1:0-60000 GCF_050500185.1 Neorhizobium sp. DAR64862/K0K3 | reverse complement strand
ATCGACGGATCATGGAAGTGTCCACCGTCGTTCACGAGGGCAATAAGGAAGTCGTGCGCCGGCGGCCCTTCGCGCATGTGAAGATGAACCTTGCCGTCAACAACGTCGCGCCGGAAGCCTATCCGAAATTCGATCCGCTCAGCATCTTCTCCTCCAGCGAAGCGCCGCCGCCGCCCAACAGCCGCACCGGCGCGATCTATGGATCCAACGTAGAATCCGACGTCAGCCTGCAGACCGTGCCGTTCCCGGTCAAGGGCGGTACCTTTGCCTATGCGGCGCCGATGACGCTCGAGGAAGTGGAAGAAAACGTCCGCTCCAACGGCTCCGTCCTGACCTCGGGCAATACCCAGC
Organism: Neorhizobium sp. DAR64862/K0K3; assembly: GCF_050500185.1. Lineage (NCBI taxonomy): Bacteria > Pseudomonadati > Pseudomonadota > Alphaproteobacteria > Hyphomicrobiales > Rhizobiaceae > Neorhizobium > Neorhizobium sp. DAR64862/K0K3. The sequence continues at coordinate 59,649 of NZ_CP191450.1, read as the reverse complement.
TCTCGGCACTCTATTATGTCGACCCGCAACGCTTCTCCTCCGAAGATGAGGATGTCGACCTGACATCGGGTCTCGCTGCCCGCATCGTCGAGCAGAACATGTCGGTCTCGACGCCCGAACCGTTCACCGCCCGCAGCCGCGAATATGCAGATGATATCATCCCGGTCCGCCAGCCGACCACGATCGCCCAGGCGATGACATCGGTTGGCTACCCCGAGAGCAAGGCAAAGGAAATCGCCGGCTACCTCAAGTCGCGGATCGGCAGCGAAGATGTGGCCGCCGGCGACGTGATCCGCATCGGCGTGATCCAGGAGGGCCAGATGGTCCTTGTCGTGCGCGCCAGCATCTATCGCCGCGGCAACCACCAGATCACCGTTGCCGCCGACGACAAGGGCCATTTCATCGACGGCAAGGAACCGCAGATGCTGGATGCGGTCGCATCCGCGTTCAGCGAGCAACCTGCCATCGTCGCCGGCCGCGAGTTGCCCGACGTCTATGACGGCATCTATCGCGCCGCCCTTTCCTACGGCATGAACAGCGATATGACATCGCTGCTCGTCAAGCTTCTGGCCAGCAACGTCGATCTCCAGGCGCAGTTGCGTCCCTCCGACATGATCGAGGCCTTCTTCTCCGTCGCGGACGAAAAGGGTCAGGCCAGCCGGGATTCGGAACTTCTCTATGTAAACGCCAGGTTTGGCGACACGACTACCCGGTTTTACCGGTTCCAGGATCAGGATGACGGTTCGGTCGATTACTTCGATCAGGACGGCCGCAGTGTCCGGCAGTTCCTGCTGCGCAATCCGGTTCCGAACGGACGGTTCACATCCGGCTTCGGCATGCGCAACCATCCAATCCTCGGCCGTGCGTTGATGCATACCGGCTCCGACTGGGCGGCCCCGCGCGGCACGCCGATCATCGCGACGGGCAACGGCACCGTCGAAAAGGCGGGCTGGGACAGCGGCGGTTACGGCAACCAGACGCTCGTGCGCCATGCCAACGGTTACGTCTCGTCCTACAATCACCAGAGCGCAATCGCCAAGGGCGTGCGCGAAGGCGCCAAGGTAACCCAGGGTCAGGTGATCGGCTATGTCGGCTCGACCGGCCAATCCACCGGCGCCCATCTCCATTACGAACTCGTGGTCAACGGAACCAAGGTCGATCCGATGAAGGTGCGCCTGCCCGGCGGCAAGTCGCTCGACGGCAAGGCACTGGCGCGGTTCGAGGAAGAACGCACCCGCATCGATGCGCTGCTGAAGAGCACATCGAAGCCTGCCGAAGTCGCCAGCCGCTAATCTTGCCCTCAAACGAAAAAGGCCGCCCCGTTTCCGGTGCGGCCTCATTTTTCGTTCGCGGTTTGCGTTTATGCCGCTTCGCTCATGCTGCCCTTGATACGAAACAGCAGCCGGTCTGAGCCCGACGTCACGTTGATCGTCGATCCGTCCGGGATCTGTCCGGCAAGGATCTGCTCGGCCAGTGGATCCTGCACGAACTTCTGGATCACCCGCTTCAGCGGCCGCGCGCCATAGACCGGGTCGTAACCCTTGTTCGCCAGCCATTCGCGGGCATCGCCATCCAGGTCCAGTTCCACCTTGCGATCGGCCAAAAGCTTCAGCAACCGCTGCAGCTGGATATCGACGATCGCGCCCATCTCGTTGCGCTTCAGCCTGTGGAACAGAATGATTTCGTCAACGCGGTTGAGGAACTCAGGCCGGAACGAGGCTTTCACCACGCCCATCACCTGCTCGCGCACGCTTTCGGAATCCTCGTCCTCGCGAAGACCGGTCAGATATTCGGCTCCGAGATTCGAGGTCATGATGATCATCGTGTTCTTGAAGTCGACCGTGCGGCCCTGCCCGTCCGTCAGGCGCCCGTCGTCGAGAACCTGCAGGAGAACGTTGAACACGTCGGGATGCGCCTTTTCGATCTCGTCGAACAGAACGATCTGGTAGGGCTTGCGCCGGATGGCTTCGGTCAGGGCACCACCTTCGTCATAACCGACATAGCCGGGAGGCGCGCCGATCAGCCGCGAGACGGAGTGCTTTTCCATGTATTCCGACATGTCCAAGCGCACCATCGCGGTTTCGTCGTCGAACATGAAGCGCGCGAGCGACTTGGTGAGCTCCGTCTTGCCGACGCCGGTCGGGCCGAGGAAGATGAACGAGCCGATCGGCCGGTTCGGATCCTGCAATCCGGCACGAGAACGGCGAACCGCGCGCGACACGGCCTGCACCGCATCGCCCTGACCGACGACCGATTTCGCCAACTCGTCTTCCATCCGCAGCAGCTTGTCGCGCTCGCCTTCCAGCATCTTGTCGACGGGAATACCGGTCCAGCGGGAAACCACATGCGCGATCGCATCCGGATTGACCACTTCCTGCACCATGGCATTGGTGGAACTGTCCTGTGCTTCGGCCTGTGCGAGCTCCTTTTCGAGATCGGGAATGACGCCGTAGGTCAGCTCGCCGGCACGCTGGTACTCGCCCTTGCGCTGGGCAGTGGCAAGTTCGTTGCGTGCCTCGTCGAGCTTGCCCTTGAGATCGGCGGCAAGTCCGAGCTTCTGCTTTTCGGCCTGCCAGCGCGCGGTCAGGGCATCCGCCTGCTCTTCCAGCGACGTCACTTCGGTTTCGAGACGCACCAGCCGGTCGGCCGAGGCAGTGTCGGTTTCCTTCTTCAGCGCCTCGCGCTCGATCTTCAGCTGCATGATGCGGCGATCGAGCTCGTCCAGCTCTTCGGGCTTGGAATCCACCTGCATCCGCAGCCGCGATGCGGCTTCATCCATCAGATCGATCGCCTTGTCCGGCAGGAACCGGTCGGCAATGTAACGGCTGGACAAGGTCGCGGCCGCAACCAGCGCCGAATCCGAAATGCGGACCTTGTGGTGCTGCTCGTATTTTTCTTTCAGGCCGCGCAGGATCGAGATCGTATCCTCGACCGTCGGCTCCTCGACCATGACCGGCTGGAAACGACGCGCAAGGGCCGGATCCTTTTCCACATGCTTGCGGTATTCGTCGAGCGTGGTCGCGCCGACGCAATGCAGCTCGCCGCGGGCAAGAGCGGGCTTCAGAAGGTTGGACGCGTCCATCGCGCCATCCGCCTTGCCGGCTCCAACAAGCGTGTGCATCTCGTCGATGAACAGGATGATCTCGCCGTTTTCCGACTGCACTTCGTTCAGCACGCTCTTCAGCCGCTCTTCGAACTCGCCGCGATACTTTGCACCGGCAATCAGCGCGCCCATGTCGAGCGCCATCAGCTTCTTGTCTTTGAGGCTTTCCGGCACGTCGCCATTGACGATACGGAGCGCCAGACCTTCGGCGATCGCCGTCTTGCCGACGCCGGGTTCACCGATCAGGACGGGATTGTTCTTGGTGCGGCGCGACAGAACCTGGATCGTGCGGCGAATTTCGTCGTCACGGCCGATCACCGGATCTAGCCGGCCATCGCGCGCTTCGGTCGTCAGGTCGCGGGCATATTTCTTCAGCGCCTCAAAGCCCTGTTCGGCGGTGGCGCTATCGGCGGTGCGGCCCTTGCGCAGGTCGTTGATGACCTGGTTGAGACCCTGCGCCGTCAGCCCCGCCTTCTTCAAGCTGGCCGATGTCGAGGCCGAGCTTTCGATCAAAAGCGCCAGCAGCAGTCGTTCGACCGTGACAAAGCTGTCGCCGGCCTTCTTGGCGGCTTCTTCCGCTGTCGAAAACACTTTTGCCAGCGGCTGCGAAAGATAGATCTCGCCATTGCCGCCCGATACCTTCGGAAGCTTGGAAAGTGCAGCGTCGTTTGCGATGCGCGCATCCTTGGCGCTGCCGCCAGCGCGTTCGATCAATGCGGAAGCCATGCCCTGGTCGTCGTCGAGCAGAACCTTAAGCAGGTGCTCTGGCGTAAACTGCTGATGACCAGCGGACAGGGCCTGGGTCTGGGCAGACTGAAGGAAGCCCCGTACCCGCTCGGAATATTTTTCGATGTTCATAAGATAAACCTCCTGAATCGCCCTGCCCTCCATGGAGGCACAGACCGATGATTGAGATGGGGCTCCCTTCAAAGGCGAACCCGGCCGGCCAACCGGCCTTGGTGAAGATATGGGAGCGCGATTTTGTGATTTAAAGACGCGGAGAAGAGGATTCAGGCGATATTGGCGCGGCGTCGATCAAGCCGGGATCGCGCGATGTCATCGAGCCGACAACTCGCCACCGCACCCGGGTAAGACCGGCGAGGTGACAGGTGCAAAACGTGCACGGGATAGGATCCAAGACGAGCCAGGTGCAGCATGGCGATCTCCCGCAAGAGCTTTCGGCTACCCCAAAAAGAAAAACTCCGGCCTTTCGACCGGAGTTTTCATATCATTCGTTCTCTAGAAGATTGGCTTATTCGCCAGCTTCTGCCAAGGCCGGCTTGTCGTCACCGTCGCCGGCATCTCCGCCGTCTGCCGCATCGGCATCCTTGCGGGTCTGGCGACGTGGACGGTTACCTGCCGTGCGGCGACGGCGTGGCGTGGCTTCCGTCTGCGATTCCTCTTCGACCGAAACCTCGACCGGCGTGCCCTCGATATCAGGCTGCGGGCCGGATCCATCGACCACAGGCGCAACGGCTACCGGAGCTTCGGTGACCTGAGGCGCGCGCTGTCTGGTCCGTGTCGGAGCGACCGTCTGTTCAGCAGCAGGTGCAGCAGGCTGCTCCATCGGCTGCTCGCTGCCCTGTTCAGGTGCGCGCTCTGCACGGTCCTGACGCTCTGGGCGGTCGGGACGTTCCGGGCGACGCTCGCGGCGCTCGTTTCGGTCACGCCGGTTTTCGCGCGTCTGCTGGTCCTGGCCGGACTGGCTGCCCTGGTTGTGCCCAGAGTTTTGACCCGGGTTCTGTCCAGAGTTTTGACCGGAATTCTGGCCTGAGTGCTGTCCAGAGTTCTGGCTGGAATTATGCTCGCGGCGTGGCTGCTCGTCCATCATCGGCTGTGGTGCGTAGCCCATATCGTCGCCGTCACCCTGATCCATATCGTCTTGATCGATCGAGTTGCCGTCGCGGTCCTGGTATTCGCCACGCTCCTGATGCTGGAAACGGTCCTGCATCTGTGCCTGCGCTGCAGCAATGATGCGGTAATAGTGTTCCGCATGCTGCAGGTAGTTTTCGGCCATGACACGGTCGCCTGCGCTTTGCGCATCACGAGCAAGCGTCGAATACTTTTCGGCGATGTGCTGAGCGGTGCCGCGGATTTTTACATCCGGGCCGGAGCTGTCATAGGACCGGCTGAGCGGGTTGCCGCCCTTGCGATTGAAATTGTTGTTTCCACCGCCGCTGCCGCCGCCGCCATTGCTGCTGCCGCCATTGTTGCTGCCACGCCCCCGACCGCGCTTGTTTTGCTGTCCTGGCCTCATATATCGTTCACCAACTCTCTGTCTTCGCTGATAAAAGGCCACGCGGCCCGCCGGTCATCGCCGGAACAGGACTTCGCGTGCCATGCGCAGGTCGACCAAGGCGGCCTGCCGCTTTCAAAGTCAAATTACCTGATCACGCACTGGATCTGCTCAACCTGCTCGGTCTTCGAAAAGAGCCGGTTCTACGGTTGACCTTTTAGCGAGAACGAATCGTTGTTCACTCCCAGCCGCCCCGATGCGTGATTTACGCTAACTCGCTTCCTGAAGGATTCCAAGCCCTTTCTTTTGCTTTGCAACATCGAAAGCCTGGATAATCAAGGGCCACCTCTCGTAAAGACAAGCACGCGATCGTTGTTACCATAATCACGTCTTGCTTGCGTCAAGATGAAGCCTGCATCCTCAAAGATACGTGTCACCGTGTCTCGCTGATCGAACCCGATCTCGACGCCGATCGACCCTTCGTCCTTGGGAAACGAGCCGTCTTCCTGTGGACCGCGCAGTTCGAGAAAGTGCTCGGCCTGCGATGCGATTGCCCGGTAGGCATCCAGGCCATCGGGTCCGCCGTCCAACGCGGCCGGCGGATCGAAATCGCGAACTTCCGGCTCTAGTCCAGGAATGACATCGCTTCTGATATAGGGCGGGTTTGACACGATTATGTCGAAACGCCCGTCAATTGCGTCAAACCAATGACTTCTGACGCCCTGAAACCGCTCGCCAAGATCAAGACGTTGCGCATTGCGCGTCGCCGTCGAAAGCGCATCGTCAGAGATATCGGAGCCGACGCCCGTCGCTTGCGGAACCTCGCTCAGCAGTGACAGAATGATGGCGCCGGTCCCGGTGCCAAGATCGAGCACGCGGGCATGGCCCTTATCCGCAACGATCCGTCTGAGCACGGGCAGCATGCATTCGACCAGGAGTTCGGTATCCGGCCGCGGCTCCAGCGTCTCTTTCGAGAGCAACAGGTCCAGCCCGTGAAACGCCCGCATTCCTAGAATACGGTGAACCGGCTCGTGACCCAGCCGCCTGGCCACCGCGTCCGCAATCCGGGCCATGTCGAGGGCATCGACAACACGGTCGCCATCAACGAACACCTCGGTCGAGGAAAGTCCCAGCAAGCCGCCGATCAGAAGCCTTGCCTCGATGGCCGCATCGGCGATCCCTGCTGCGGCAAGCTGCGCCCTTGCATCCGCCACCACCGCCTTCAGCACAGACGCCGGGTGCTGGCTCATCCGTGCTGCTCGCCAAGCTGCGCCAGCTGTCCGGCCTGATAATCCGAAATCAGCGCATCGACGACTTCGTCGATCTCGCCGATCATCATCCGGTCGAGCTTGTAGAGCGTCAGGTTGATACGGTGGTCGGTCACACGTCCTTGAGGGAAATTGTAGGTGCGGATGCGCTCCGAACGGTCGCCCGAGCCGACCTGGCTCTTGCGGTCTGCGGAGCGTTCGCTGTCGGCTTTCTGCCGCTCCATGTCGTAGAGCCTCGAGCGCAGGACCTGCATGGCTTTTGCACGGTTCTGGTGCTGCGATTTTTCCGAACTGGTGACAACCAGCCCCGTCGGCAGGTGGGTGATGCGCACGGCAGAGTCGGTGGTGTTGACGTGCTGGCCGCCGGCGCCGGATGCACGCATCGTATCGATGCGGATGTCGTCCGCCTTGATCTCGATATCGATCTCTTCCGCTTCGGGCAAAACGGCGACCGTCGCTGCCGACGTATGGATGCGTCCCTGCGTTTCGGTATCGGGCACGCGCTGCACCCGGTGCACGCCGCTTTCGAATTTCAGCTTGGAAAACACGCCGCGGCCGGTCACGGTTGCGATGACTTCGCGGAAACCGCCCGCTTCGCCGTCGCTGGCAGACAGCACTTCCACCTTCCAGCCATGGGCACTCGCGTAACGCTCGTACATGCGGAAGAGGTCGCCGGCAAACAGCGCCGCCTCGTTGCCGCCGGTGCCGGCGCGGATTTCCAGGATGGCGCTGCGCTCGTCGGCCGCATCCTTGGGAAGGAGAAGGATCTGCATGTCCTTTTCCAGCTGCTCGATGCGTTCTTCCGCATCCGGCAGCTCCATCTCGGCCAGCTCGCGCATCTCGCGGTCGGTCGCCTTGTCGACAAGCATCGCACGCAGGTCTGCGACTTCAGCCAGCGTCTTTTCGTATTCACGGATCTTGGTGACCACCGGCTGCAGTTCGGAATATTCCGATGCCAGCTTCACATAGACATCGGCAGCCGGACCTTCCGACATGCGCGCCTCGATCTCGCCGAACCGGCGTTCCAGTTCGCGCATCTTTTCGACAGGAAGCTTCGCCACCCAATCACTCCACTCTTGTTCTTTGTGTTTTTCTATACGGGAATGTTGTTGGTTTCCGCAAACCGCAACAGCAAATTGCGGATCGGCTCGTCCGAGCGCACGTCGTCGAGCGCGGCGTTCAGCTCCTCGGCCAACTGCCCTGCATCGAGACCAAGCAGCATCGCCTTGACCGGCCCGATCGAGGTTGCCGCCATCGAGACCGAGCGGAAACCGACGCCGATCAGCGCCATGGCCGAAAGCGGCTTGCCGGCCATCTCGCCGCACAAGGTCACCGGCGTGCGGTTCTTATCCCCGGCACGCGCGATGTCGCGCAGAATGCGCAGGAACGGCTTGCCCAGAATATCGAACCGGTCGGAGACGCGGGCATTGCCCCGGTCGGCGGCCATGGCGAACTGGAACAGATCGTTCGAGCCGACAGAGACGAAATCCACTTCCGCCATCAGTTCATCCAGCTGCCACATCAGCGACGGCACTTCCAGCATCGCGCCGAACTGCAGCTTGCGCGGCAGGCTGTGGCCGAATTTGGAAAGATGCTGAACTTCCTTCTGGAACAGCTCGCGCACCGCACGGATTTCGGAAACCTCGGTGATCATCGGCAGCATCATGCGAAGCTCGGCACCCGCCGATGCCCGCAGCAGCGCGCGCATCTGGGTGCGCAACAGGCCCGGCCGATCGAGAGACAGGCGGATCGCCCGCCATCCCAGCGCCGGGTTTTCCTCTTCCTGACTGCGCAGATAGGACACCACCTTGTCGCCACCGATATCAAGCGTGCGGAATGTCACCGGAAGGCCCGCCGCCTGACGGATCACGGCGCGATAAAACGCCTCCTGTTCCTCAAGCTTCGGCATGGTCGAGGCGATCATGAACTGCAGCTCAGTGCGGAACAGGCCGATACCCTGCGCACCGGATTCAGCAAGCTGCGGCAGATCCACCAAAAGGCCGGCATTCATATTGAGGCTGATCGCCTTGCCATCCTTGGTCACCGGCTCGACCGAGCGCAGTGCCTTGAACTGTTCCTGGCGCCGGGCCCGCAGCTTGACCTTTTCCTCATAGGCCTTCTGCAGATCCGCCATCGGGCGCACATGCACCTGGCCGTCGTCACCGTCGATGATGATGGGATCGCCGTTTTCGGCAAGCGCAACCAGGCCCGTCGCCTGGCCGACAACCGGAATACCCATGGCACGGGCCACGATCACCACATGGCTGGTGACCGCACCTTCTTCCAGCACCAGGCCGCGCAGGTTCTCGCGCGGATAATCGAGCAGTTCAGCAGCGCCCATGGCGCGCGCAAGAATGATCGCATCGAGCGGGAAGTTCTCGTCCGTTGCTCGGCCGGAATAGCCGGTCAGCTGGCGCAGCAACCGGTTGGCCAGATCGTCGAAATCATGCATCCGCTCGCGCAGATAAGGGTCGGTCAGGCGCATCATCCGCGCCTTGGTGTCGCTCTGCACCTTTTCGACCGCAGCTTCCGCCGTCAGTCCGTTATGGATCGCCTCTTCCATGCGGCGCACCCATCCCTGGTCATGCGCAAACATGCGGTAGGTCTCGAGAACCTCGCGGTGCTCGCCCTCCTGCGCCACGTCGCGGCGCTGCAGCATGTCGTCGATCGAGATCCGGAGCGATCCGAGCGCTTCGGCCAGACGGAGGATTTCCTTGTCCGAATCCTCGTTGAGAAGATTGGTAACGACGATGCGCGGCTCGTGCAGCACGACATGGCCGAGCCCGATGCCCTCGTTATAGCCGTTGGCCGCGATCGTGACGGCACGGGTGAGGTCCAGCTCCAGCCCCGGTGCCGTGATCTTTTTCAGGTCGCCGGTCGCGATCATCTCGGCGATCACCATCGCCGTCGTCTCGAGCGCCTCGACCTCGTCTTCGCGGTAGTTGCGGCTGGCCTTGTTCTGCACAACGAGAACGCCGAGCGTGCGGCCGGCGCGCAGGATCGGCACGCCAAGGAAGGAATGGTAGATCTCTTCGCCGGTTTCGGGCAGGTAGCGGAACGCCGGATGCGCCTGCGCATCGGAAAGATTGAGCGGCTGTGCCGATGCGGCAATCGTGCCGACCAGGCCCTGCCCCATCTTCAGCTGCGATGTGTGGACGGCCTCCTTGTTGAGGCCTTCGGTGGCGTAAAGCTCGAGAACGCCGTCGGAGCGCAACACATAGACGGAGCAAACCTCCGCCACCATGTTGCTGGCGATCTGGCGCACGATCCGGTCAAGCCGCTCCTGCGGCTCAAGTGGCTCGGCCATCAACTCGCGGAGCCGCTTCAGAAGAACGCGCGGCCCGGCCGACATGTCTCTCATCGGCATCATTGCTCCCGAATGCATCTTTAATCCGGAAGTGGCCGCGCGAGTTTCACACCCACGCGGCGAACCGGTTGACGATCAAGTCTTATCGAGACCGTAGGCGGAATGCAAAGACCGAACTGCAAGTTCCGAGTAGTCACCGGCGATCAGGATCGAAATCTTGATTTCCGAGGTGGTGATCGCCTTGATGTTGATCGACTTTTCGGCAAGTGCCTTGAAAGCGGTCGCGGCCACGCCAGCATGGCTGCGCATGCCGATGCCGATCACCGACACCTTTGCGAGACCCGATTCGCTCTGCACGACGTCGAAGCCGATCTTTTCCTTGTTGTCTTCGAGAACGCTGATGGCCTTCGCCACGTCCCCATAAGGCACGGTGAAGGTCATGTCGGTCTTTGATCCGTCCTCGGAAATGTTCTGGACGATCATGTCGACATTGATGTGATTTTCAGCCAGCGGGCCGAAGATGGCGGCAGAAACGCCTGGCCGGTCGGAGAGACGACGCAGGGAGATCTGCGCTTCATCCTTGGCATAGGCGATGCCGGTGACGACTTCCTGTTCCACGATCTCTTCCTCGTCGCAAATCAAAGTACCGGGCGGGTTGATGAGGTCGCCCATGCCCGGTGCATCGGGATCCTCGAAACTGGAGCGCACGAAGGTGCGTACCTTGTGAACCATGGCAAGTTCAACTGAGCGCACCTGCAAGACCTTGGCGCCGAGCGATGCCATTTCGAGCATTTCCTCGAACGAAATCTTCTTCAGGCGCCGCGCCTTGGGCACGATGCGCGGGTCCGTCGTATAGACGCCGTCGACATCCGTATAGATGTCACAACGATCGGCCTTGAGAGCGGCAGCAATCGCCACCGCCGATGTGTCGGAACCGCCGCGACCGAGCGTCGCGATCCGGTTGTCCGGGCCGATGCCCTGGAAGCCGGCAACGACGGCCACCTGGCCCTCGCCCATCCGCTTGATGATGTCGGAACCGTCGATTTCCTGAATGCGGGCCGCGCCATGGGCATTGTCGGTGCGGATCGGCAACTGCCAGCCCTGCCAGGAGCGCGCATTGATGCCCATCGACTGCAGCGCGATCGCAAGCAGCCCTGATGTCACCTGCTCGCCGGAGGCGACGACGGCATCGTATTCGCGCGCATCGTAAAAGGGAGAGTCAGCGCCATTGACCTTCGGCGTGTCCTGTACCCAGCCTACCAGCTCGTTGGTCTTGCCCGACATTGCGGAAACGACGACGGCCACTTCATGGCCCGCGTCGACCTCGCGTTTCACATGGCGTGCCACATTGTGGATACGGTCAAGATTGGCGACGGACGTGCCGCCGAACTTCATCACGATGCGAGCCATTCGACAAAAACCACTGTTTCGTCCCGGCGCCATACGCTGGAACGTCTGCTTCCCGTTTCTCTGCTCTCCGGGCATGAACGCCTGGAGTCACAAAGTTGCGGGGGTCTCATATCGAAAAGGGGCTGGCGGTGCAATGGCCGGAACAGGCCAGAACGGTACGCCCGGCGAAAACCGGATGCAGTATTTCGCGATTCTCCGCGTAAATATGCTGAACGGCAAAAGGGCCGCTTTCGCGGCCCTTCGACTATCTTCAACTGTCACCGTCTGTCGTAGGGTTTAACCCACCAGTTTCGGCTTAGCGGTTACGGCAACCCGGGCCGACACACTGCTCGGTTTCACCCTGCGGAGCGCGACGGTCGTTGTTGCGCTCGGCACGAGGCTCCTGACGACGCTCTTCTCTGCGTTCGTCATTGCGCTCGGCACGCGGCGGCGGGCGGCGATCGTCCCTGCGGTCATCGCCACGATCCATGCGCGGCGGTGGTGGGCGACGGTCGTCGTCGCGATCAATCCGCGGTGGCGGACGGCGGTCATCCCGGTCGCGGTCGATACGCGGTGGTGGAGGGCGACGGTCGTCGTCACGATCGATACGCGGCGGTGGGCGACGATCGTCCCTGTCACGGTCGACGCGTGGCGGGTCGCGGCGGTCGCCGCGATCACGGTCCCAACCGGGACGGTTGTCCCAGCGGTCACGATCGCGGTCGCGGTCCCAACCCGGAGGTGGTGGCGGCGGACGTCTGTCACGATCCCAACGCGGCGGTGGCGGCGGCTGACGATCGGCGCGCCAATTGTAATCGCGCCAGCGATCACGTTCACGATAGAAATTGCGCTCTCTATAATGGCGACCCCAATAGTCGTTGACTTCGAAGGTCACCGTCGGGATGCCGAGACCCTGATAGTAGTCGGGCGCGACATAGACGCGGTTCGAACGGTACGCCGCCTGGACATAGTTTCCCGACACCCAGCCACGACCGCCGTAGAACGAAACGTCGCACCAGTTCACGCTGCTCATGCAGCCGTTGATGGTAACGGTCGCGCTGACCGGGATCACTGTGACCGCCGGATAGGCGGTGCTCGGACCTGACCGCATGTTCACGTTCGCGGTTGCGAATCCCTGCACGGCAGCCGAAGCAATCGACGGCGCCAGCATCAAGGCGCCGAGAGCGGCTACCCGTAAAAGTAACTTTTTCACCTGTTTCCTCCTGGAAAACATAAGCGGTCGGAATTGCTTCCGTTTTGCGCCCCGTAATTTTCAGCCTAAATGCTCGGAACGACCTATTGTTCCAGTTGTCGGCTGAATGGCGAATGAATGATGTATTTGACTGTCATTCACCCTTTTTCTCCTCGCCGTAAGCAACGGTTCATCCCGCCCGCTCACTGGAAAACAATGACTAAGCTGTCGCGCGACCTCCGCGGCGATGTCACCCCTTGACATCAACCCGGGATCGTCCGACTTCAGGCCCTAGTACGAGAGGATGACGATATGACCGAAACCACACGCAGCACAGTCGATAAGGACCAGGTTGAATGGTTCTCGAAAATGGCAGCCGAGTGGTGGAACCCGACAGGGAAGTTTCGGCCTCTCCACAAGTTCAATCCGGTCCGCCTCTCCTATCTTCGCGACCGGATCTGCGAGCATTTCGGCCGTGACCCCAACGGTCACCAGCCGCTTGCCGGTCTTCGCATCCTCGATATCGGATGTGGCGGCGGTCTGTTGTCGGAGCCGATGGCCCGCATGGGTGCGACCGTTGTCGGCGCGGACCCGTCTGAAAAGAACATCGGCATCGCTTCCACCCACGCAGCTGAGACCGGCGTCACCGTCGATTATCGCGCAGTCACGGCCGAAGACCTTGCCGCGTCGGGCGAGCTGTTCGACGTTGTCATGAACATGGAAGTAGTCGAACACGTCGCTGACGTCGATTTTTTCATTACTACCTGCGCTTCGCTGGTGAAGCCGAGCGGCCTGATGTTCGTCGCGACTATCAACCGCACGCTGAAGGCCGGCGCGCTGGCGATCTTTGCTGCGGAAAACATTCTCCGCTGGTTGCCGCGCGGCACCCACCAGTACGACAAGCTTGTGCGCCCGGAAGAGATCGAAAAACCGCTGTCAAAAAGCGGCATGGAGATCATTCACCGCACCGGCGTGTTCTTCAACCCACTCAGCGACCGCTGGAACCTGTCATCCGACATGGACGTCAATTACATGCTGCTGGCGCGGCGTCCGGGCTGAGCTTCAGTTCTTGACGACAGCCGTGACGGGTGTTGCGGCGTCGACGGATCCACCCTTGCGGTGCAAAAGCGAGGCCCAACGGGGCCGCTCGAACAGGAAGTTGCCGATCCCTGTCGCCCTGACAATCGCGTTGACGATGAGCGAACTCACGATCGACACGATCATCACCGAAACGCTCAGCAGTCCCGTATCGGTAAACAGTCCGGTCTTGAGCGCTACTGCCCTGAACAGAGACATCGGGATGGTAAAGGCGAGGTAGACAACCAGCGAATGCTTGCCGAGCCAGACCAGCCAGCGCGAGAACGGCAGTTGGACGACGAGGCCGCAAGCGATGCAAAGCGCCAGCGTTCCAGCGACAGCAAGCACGAAATGCATCCCTGGCAACACCGCAGACCCCATCTGCATCCCGACCGGTTGAACCGCATAGCCGGGTGAAAACACGAGCACTCCGTTGACCAGCGCCCAGACGCACAGCGCAGCCCAGGCGCTCGCCGGATAGCGCTGGCAGAGATCGACCAGCTTCAAAATTGCGGGACCCGTCAGGAAGCCGAGATAGAAGAAGACGAAATACGCAGCAAACTGCGTCACCACATAGCTCGCCGAATGGGGCGACAGGACCTCGAGGCCGATCGCGACCGGAAGAACCACCCAGGCCGGGACAGACAGCTGGTAGAACAGCTTCGTCACCAGTCCGAAAATTGCGAGCAGATAGACGAACCACAGCACGCCATAGGGCTGAATCATCGCAAAGGCCAGCTCCTTCAGCATTTTGCTGAGATCGAGCTCGTAGACCCCGATCTTGAGGCCAAGCATGATCGTGACCCAGAGCACGTAGAAATAAAGGTAATGGACCACCCGGCGGTCGACGAACTGCAACCACGGGCGGGCGATAACCTGCGACAGGAACAGACCCGAGATCAGGAAGAATTCCGGCATCCGGAATGGCGTGGCGAAACCGATGACATAGTGTAGAAAGCCGACCTGCCCGGTATATTCGCCGGTATTGTAGGCCGAGTACATCATCACAACCAGGATGATCGAGACACCTTTGGCGGCGTCGACCCACGCTAAACGATCAATCTTTTCCATGCTGCAGAGCACTTTCTGTCTGATCAAGGTTACGGGGACGCCCTTGCGATGTGATCGCAACGATCCGGCCTGTTCGGTCTAAATCCAAAGGGTCATGTCGAATGCGATGTTGGTGTCAACGTCTGCCAATTCGTCGCCGGAGTGTGGCCCTTGGAGAACTGGGCAGGATTTGAACCTGCATGTACGGGCTTGCGGGCCCGCTCCATTTCAGTCTGGCACCAGTTCATCACGGACGGCTTTCGGCAGCCCGTCCGCAGAGATAGCGCAGTCAGGTTAGAGTTCGGTAAACCGGCATGGTAAAGATGCATGTCTTGGAAGAAATACTTACAAGATACTTCCGACATCGCTAATGAACTTGAAGACCGGCGTCAGTTGCCGTCTTCCGGGAGCGTCGGCAAGGGGGCGATGTCGATGCCCTCATCAATCAGCTCGCGCACGTCGTCGAAACTTGCCTTGCCGATAATCCCGCGCGCATCGGCCTCGCCGTAATGGATCTTGCGCGCCTCTTCCGGAAATTTCTCGCCGACATCTTCGGAACTGGCGCGGATACCGGCGACGGCTTCCTTGAGCTTCGCCATCACCTCATGGCGCGCCATATTCATCGCCAACTCCTGCTTGGCTTCCTTCTTCCGTGCTGTCGAAACGGACGGCGCCATCAGGGATTTTGAGATCGCGGTGGAATTGCAGACCGGACAGGTTAAAAAGCCGCTTTCCACCTGGCGGTCGAAATCCGCGCTTTGGGCAAACCAGCCTTCAAACACATGTCCGTTCTCGCAGCCGAGCGAATATTTGATCACGCCGCCTCTTCCCCGTCACCGCGGTCGGGGACGATCGCCACGGAAAACTCCCGGGCATTCTTGAGGTTGGGGATCTTCTGGCGTGCCGCCCGGACCTGGTCGAGATCGATCTCGGCGATCAGGACCTCTTCGCCGGTGCCGCCAGCCATCGCCAGAACCTTGCCCCAGGGATCAACGATCATCGAATGACCGAAGGTTTCGCGGCCATCTTCGTGGGTGCCGCCCTGCGCCGCAGCGATTAGGAACGTGCCGTTCTCGATGGCGCGGGCCCGAAGCAGGATTTCCCAATGCGCCTCGCCCGTCTGGCGGGTAAAGGCAGCCGGAACCGTGAGGATTTCGGCGCCGGCCAAGGCCTCGGCCCGGAACAGCTGCGGAAACCGCACATCGTAGCAGATCGCGAAACCGAGCCTGCCGAAACCGAGGTCGGCAACCCGCGCTTCGTTGCCGGGTTCATAGGCCGAACTCTCGCGCCAGCTTTCACCGTTGTCGAGATCGACATCGAACATGTGGATCTTGTCGTAGCTGCAGACGGTTGCGCCGTCTGGCGAAAACAGGAAAGCGCGGTTGGCGATCTTTCCGTCGTCGCGGGCAATGGCGGTCGAGCCGATATGCAGGAAGACACCAAGCTCTTTTGCGAGATCGCGCGCCGTCGAGACGATCACGTCGTCCGCCTCGCCCCGCAATACTTCGCGGGCCGCCTTGCGGTCACGCTGCAGCATGCCGGTCATTTCGGGCGTCTGGATATAGGTCGCGCCATGGGCTGCAGCGTCACGGACAAGACGCGCCATGTCGGCCGCATTCCTGACCGGATCGACGCCCGAACACATCTGGATCGCTGCAACCTTGACCGCGGTCATCGAAAAATCTCCTCAGGCCGCCAGAAGCGGATCGAGCTTGCCGGCACGGTCGAGCGCATGCAGGTCGTCGCAACCGCCGACATGCCGACCATCGATAAAGATCTGCGGGAATGTCGAACCGCCGTTCGACTTCTGCACCATTTCGGCGCGCAGTTCCTTGGAATAGGTCGCGTCATGCTCGGTAAAGGCAACGCCCTTGGATTCGAGCAGCGCCTTGGCGCGGGCGCAGTAACCGCAATATTCGCGGGTGTAAATGATCACATCTGCCATGATTTTCTCCACGTACTGTCAGGACTTTGTGCAGCGCGTCACAATTGCCGTCTCTGTCATATAGGCCCGGCAATGGCCATTGCAAAGGTCAAAACCGTCACCTCGGCAGCCCCTGCCCGCTTCAGCGACCGGGTTGCGGAAGACACTGTCGCGCCGGTCGTGAACACGTCATCGACAAGAACGATATGCTTGCCGAACACGTCCTGTTCGCGACCCGCGGCCACCTTGAACGCGGCGCGGACGTTCTCCTCGCGGCCCCGCGCCGTCAGCCCCACCTGGCGCTGAGTGCTCTTCGTGCGCAGCAATGTTGCGGCAAGAAAGGGCTTTTCGGATTGAGCGGCGAGATGCCGGCCGAGCTCGGCTGCCTGATTGAACCGGCGCCAGAACATCCGCGAGCGATGAAGCGGCACCGGGAGAATAGCGTCGCAATCGGCCACATGGGTCTCGCTCGCGCGCAGCATCCACCCGGCCATCATTGCGGCGAGGTCGGTGCGATCCCTATATTTCAGCGCATGGACGAGCGAGCGTGCCGCACCTTCGTGGATTGCCACAGCCCGCAGGCGGTCGAACACCGGGGGATTGGCGATCGCTTCCGGCGAGATCAGCAATTGCTCATCCAAAGCGGGATCGGAAGGATCATAGGAGAACGGAAGGCCTAGAACCTCGCAGTAGGGACGTTCGATGAAGCGCAGACCGCTCCAGCACTGTGCACAGAAACCGCGATGGCTGCCGGTGATCACGCCGCATCCGGGACAGGCTGGCGGGTAGACGACGTCGCCTATCCGGCGTGTCCAGACGGACGCGGCCGATACCATGCTCCTCAGCGATCGCAAGGCGGGGGACGAAGACATGCTTGACATTAATCGACGGAGAGCGACTTTGCGACCCGCGGAAATTGAGTGGAAAACATGGACATCATTTTTGACGCCGAACTGGTCGAAGCACGGCGCCGGCGTGCGATTGCCGCTGGCGACCACAACGCGGCGTTTTTGCTGGATATAGCCGGACGCGAACTGGCCGAGCGGCTGTCCGTGGTCGAACGGCAGTTCGAACAGGGTGTCGAGTTGCATGGCGGTACCGGCACTGCAGCCCGCGAAGCGAAAGCAACCGGCAAGATCGACAACATGGTCCGGGTCGAGAGCGATCCTACCTTCGCCGTCTCTGGCGAAGACATCACGGTCGCACCGCTCGACGATGTGCCGCTTGAGCCGGATACGGTCAATCTCATCGTCTCACCGCTCGCCCTTCACTTGATCAACGATCTTCCCGGCACGCTGGTCCGCATCCGCCGGGCGCTGAAACCGGATGGGCTGTTCCTTGCCGCCATTCCCGGATCCGGCACGCTTGCCGAGCTGCGCGATGTACTTCTGTCGGCCGAGGTGGAAATGACCGGGGGCGCTAGCCCGCGTGTCATTCCGTTTGCGGACGTGCGCGACGTCGGCGGGCTACTGCAGCGGACGGGTTTTGCCCTGCCCGTGATCGATGCGGAAACCTATACGGTGCGCTACGACAACCTGTTTGCACTGATGCGGGACTTGCGCGGCATGGGCATGACCAATGCGCTCGCTGGCCGCAGCCGCAAGCCGCTGACGAAGAGCTTTTTCCTGAAAGCCGCCGAGCTTTATGCCGATCGCTACTCGGATCCGGATGGGCGCATCCGGGCCACGTTTTCGATCATCTACGCATCGGGATGGGCGCCGCATGAAAGCCAGCAAAAGCCCCTGAAGCCGGGATCGGCCAAGATGCGGCTGGAAGATGCGCTGCGCGGATCGCAGAACGAAAACTGATAGATCAGGGTAACGATCGGGGGAGGGTCAGGTAATCGGCTTGTCGACCTTGCCGCCGAGGAAGCTGAACATATTGCTGAGCGCCGAGGAAAAAGCGCCGAAACCGGCGAGCAAGGCGGCCGATATGATCGCGATGATCAGGCCGTACTCGACAGCCGTCGCCCCACATTCATCGCGCATGAAGGAACGCAGGAGACGCATGACTTGCCCTTTATCCGGTAAACCGCTGATCTGTCGCCCGACTATAGCGACTAATCGTTAATTAGCAGCCATCGTTTGCGCCGTAGCCCTGTACGATGCAGACGGAGCCCGGCGTGTCCTGAAGTACGCTACGGCGGATCGTGTAGGTTTTCGTGCCCTTCTCGACCGGCTTGATCGAGCCGGTGGTGATCATGTCGAAGTCCTGCTTGACCGTTGCCAGCCGCTGCTGGTCATCGTGACCGGCGAGCATCGGCGTCACGATCAGCGCAAGCGCAACCGCAGCGGTGCCAAACAGCAGAGCAATATTGAGGGCGCCGGTCCTACCGGATCTGTGCTTTGCCCGCTGGCGGGCCTGCACAGTTTTCCAGAATTCGTCTTCCATCGCTGAAAAGCCTCGTCAACGCAGTCACTGATCCCCCTGACGATGCCACGATGGGCTGAATTAAAGGTTAACAGGCTCTGAATTCGACTGCGCTAATTCGATTGATCTCGATCAGACAAGATCCTGAATGATCGGGATCAGAGGCTCGTCTGCGGGCGGCATCGGATAGTCCCGAAGCGCGTTCGGCTTGACCCACTTGATCGCCTGCCCCTCGCGCCCGTGCGGAATGCCCTCGAAACGGCGACAGACATAGAGCGGCATCAACAGATGGAAGGTTTCATAAGTGTGGCTCGCAAATGTCAGCGGCGCGAGGCAGGCTTCCTTCGTCTGGATCCCGAGCTCCTCGTCGAGTTCACGGATCAACGTCTCCTCGGGCGTTTCGCCAGGCTCCACCTTACCCCCCGGAAACTCCCAGAGCCCGGCCAGCGACTTGCCCTCAGGGCGCTGCGCAAGCAGGATGCGGCCATCGGCATCGATCAGCGCGCAGGCTGCAACGAGAAGAATTTTCCTCGACATGAGATCGGTCACCCTTTGCGCCAGTAGCGGTATTCATAGACCTTGCGAAAGCCGAACTGGTGATAGAGGGCAATCGCCGGTTCGTTGTCTGCCTCCACCTGCAGCCATGCCGAACGGGCGCCGCTGACGCGGGCCCAGCGCAGTGCCGAGGCAAGTATTTCCGAGCCGATGCCCTGCCGCCGAACCGTTTGCGACACGGCAAACGACATGACGCCCGCAAGATCGTTGTCCTGCACGCAAAGCGCCACGGCGACGGCGCCGTGACGTGGGCTTTCCTTGATGAAGAAGCCCGATTGCGGCTTGATGGAACTGAGGATCTCCGCCAGTGCCGGCTTCAGCGCTGCGTCGTCCTGCCCCACTGCAATGCAGGCATCGACGAAACGGCCGATATCGTGGCTGGGAAGATGACCAAGCGTCGGCGGCAGCGGAAGGTGGGCGAGATCGCCGATCATCACATCTGCGGTCTCGAACATCTGCCAGCCATCATCCTCCAGATGACGGATCAGGTGGGGCGGTGCGAGCGGCGTTTCACGCACCACCAGCGATCGTCCGTAATCGGCAAAACGCTTGCGGGCCTTCGACAACCGCAGGTCCATGTCCCGGTAATCCGACGGATCGAGCGGCACGATGCAGTTGAGACGCTTCGACGGATGGCTACCCGTCAACCGAACCTGCCAGCTGCCGTCATAGACCACGGAAGCCGCGGGCCAGGCCCGGAAGCCGACCGCTTCCAGTCTCCGAACCAGCGGCAGGTCGCCTTGCGCGAGAGATGCGGTCATATCCGTCATCAGCTCCGGTAATCGCCGTTGATGGCAACATATTCCTTGGTGAGGTCGCAGGTCCAGACGGTGGCCGTGCCGGAGCCGAGGCCGAGTTCGACCTTGACCGGAATGTCCTGCCCCTTCATCACGTTGGACGCGGCCTCTTCCGAATAGGAAGGATCGCGTTCGCCATTGACGGCAACGCGGA
This sequence comes from Neorhizobium sp. DAR64862/K0K3, assembly GCF_050500185.1. NCBI lineage: Bacteria > Pseudomonadati > Pseudomonadota > Alphaproteobacteria > Hyphomicrobiales > Rhizobiaceae > Neorhizobium > Neorhizobium sp. DAR64862/K0K3. The sequence continues at coordinate 39,230 of NZ_CP191450.1, read as the reverse complement.
CATCGCCGAACCAGATCGCCAGCTTGTCGCGGTCCGCCGCTTCGCCGGCCTTGCCGACGGCCATGACGATACGGCCCCAGTTGGCGTCTTCGCCGGCGGCGGCGGTCTTGACCAGCGGCGAATTGGCGATCGACAGCGCGATCGTCTTGGCGCTAGCATCGCTTTCAGCGCCCGTGACCGTGATCTCGAGCATCTTGGTGGCGCCTTCGCCATCGCGCGCAACCTGGATCGCCAGGTCCTTCAGAAGCGCGTTCAACGCATCCCGGAAAGACGACAGCGCCGGATCGGCGGGATCGGTGATCTGCGCCTGGCCGTCTGCAGCAGCAGCCCCCGTTGCAAACAGCATCAGCGTATCGGACGTGGACGTATCGCTATCGACCGTCATGGAATTGAAGCTTGGCTCGACGCCTGCAGAGAGAAGCGACTGCAGCACCGAAGACGAGATATCGGCGTCGGTGACGACGAAAGACAGCATCGTCGCCATGTCAGGCGCGATCATGCCAGCACCCTTGGCAATGCCGTTGATCGTAACCGCGACGCCGCCGATCTCCGCCATGCGGGTCGCGACCTTCGGATAGGTATCCGTGGTCATGATCGCCTTGGCAGCCTCCTGCCAGAAATCGCCCGTGGCCGACCCGTGCATATCGCCAAGCACGCCTGCAAATTTCGTGGCATCGAGCGGTTCGCCGATGACGCCTGTCGATGCGAGGTAAATTTCATTCTCGCTGCATCCGACAGCAGCCGCTGCCGATTGTGCGGTAAGTTCCGTTGCCTGGCGGCCCTTGGCGCCGGTAAACGCGTTGGCATTGCCGGAATTGACCACCACGGCCCGCGCGGTGCCATGGGCTAAGTTCGCGCGGCAGAAATCCACCGGTGCCGACGGGCATTTCGACTTGGTGAACACGCCGGCCACCGCTGCCGGTGCGTCGAACACCATCAACAGCACGTCGGTACGGTTCTTGTATTTGATGCCGGCGGCAGCTGTCGCCATGCGGACGCCACGCAGGGCCGGCATTTCGGGATAGGACTTCGGGGCGAGCGGCGAGACGGAAGAGGACATCTGAACAACCTGGCTGAATAGGAAAGGGCCCGGATATACCGGGCCCAGATGCGAATTTTACTGCTGTGCCGGTGCCGGCGCTTCTGCACCGTCCTGCATCTTGCTCACGTCCTCGTAGCCCTTCTTCAGGCCCTCATCCATGATCTCGATCTTCTGGTCGGCCTTCGCCTTTTCGATAATGGCGACATACTTGTCGCGCATCACGAGCTGCTTGACCTGGTCTTCGACCTGGTCGAGTGCCGGCGGAGCGGCTTCGCGCTTGTCGATCAGCTTGATGACGTGAAAACCGAACTGGGTCTTGACCGGGGTCTTGGTGTAGGCGCCCTTTTCGAGAGCGAACGCGGCCTGCTCGAATTCAGGCACCATGCGGCCCTGGGCAAACCAGCCGAGATCGCCACCTTCGTCCTTGTTCGAATCCTGCGACTTTTCCTTGGCAATGGCTGCGAAATCGCCACCCTTGTCGAGATCAGCAATCACGGCCTTTGCTTCATCCTCGGTCTTTACCAGGATATGGGCGGCATTGACCTCTTCCTGCTTCGGGATCGACGCGATTTCCTTGTCGTAGCGTGCCTTTACTTCTTCGGGCGTCGTGGCATCGACCACGTGCTTGCGGAAGTAGGCGTTGTGCAGCTCGCGATCGCCGATATAGGCCATGCGCTTCTTGTAGTCCTCGGTGTTACCAAGGCCTTCGGCGGCAGCACCGCTTGCCAGAAGCTTCACGTCGATTGCGCCGGAAAGGGCCGCAACCTTCTTCTGTTCTTCGGGAAGCTGGGCCAGCTGCGGGTCGAGGTTCTGGACCGCGACGTCGAGTTCGGCCTGAGTGATGTTCAGGCTGCCCACCTTGGCGACGACCGTATCGTCAGCGGCGAAAGCCGGGGCCTGGACGAAGATCGCAGCGGCAAGAGCAGCCGATACGAGAAGTTTGTGGCGCAGCATCGAGTTACCTTTCGATTGGTGAACCGGATCCAGAACGTCTGGCACCGGCCGGAAAACCTTCACAAACACCGGATTGTGGCCATTCTGTATCGGCCGTCACCGTTGACATAATTCGGACCCCCTCTTATCTGTCACGCAACTTCGCGTCCAGAAGCTTTGCGGGCGCCACGGGTTGAATTGTCAGAGGCGCCGCCGTCCGACAAGCTCAATCGTGGTCTCGACGAGTGACATCAGGGACTGACATCAGAAAGGGCCATTCGTATGGTCAGCTTTGGCGGCATTGCCCGCAAACTGTTCGGATCTGCAAACGAGCGCCGCGTGCGGGGCTACAAGCCGATGCTCGAGAAGATCAATGCAATCGAGGAAGCCACCAAGGCGCTCACCGATGAGCAGCTCGCCAACAAGACGGCGGAGTTCCGCCAGATGCTGGCAGACGGCAAGACCCTGGAGGATATCCAGATCCCTGCCTTTGCGGTGCTTCGCGAAGCGGCCCTCCGCGTTCTCGGCATGCGACCCTTCGACGTCCAGCTGACCGGCGGCATGATCCTTCACGACGGCGCAATCGCCGAGATGAAGACCGGCGAAGGCAAGACGCTGGTGGGAACCCTGCCCGTCTACCTCAATGCACTGTCGGGCAAGGGCGTGCATGTGGTGACCGTCAACGATTATCTCGCACAGCGCGACGCCAGCATCATGAGCCGCCTCTACGGGTTCCTTGGCCTTTCGACCGGTGTCATCGTCCACGGCCTGTCGGACGACGAACGCCGCGAGGCCTATGCCTGCGAAATCACCTATGCGACGAACAACGAGCTCGGCTTCGATTATCTTCGCGATAACATGAAATACGAGCGCGGCCAGATGGTGCAGCGCGGCCACAACTTCGCGATCGTCGACGAAGTCGATTCGATCCTGGTCGACGAAGCCCGCACCCCGCTGATCATCTCAGGCCCGCTGGACGACCGTTCCGATCTCTACAACACGATCGACGCCTACATTCCGTTGCTGTCTCCGGAAGATTACGAAATCGACGAAAAGCAGCGCTCGGCCAACTTCTCCGAAGAGGGAACCGAAAAGCTCGAAGGCCTGCTGCGTCAGGCCGGCCTGCTGAAGGGCGAATCGCTCTACGACGTCGAGAACGTGGCGATCGTGCACCACATCAACAACGCGCTGAAGGCCCACAAGCTCTTCACCCGCGACAAGGACTATATCGTCCGCAACGACGAAATCGTCATCATCGACGAGTTTACCGGCCGCATGATGCCGGGCCGCCGCTATTCCGAAGGTCAGCATCAGGCGCTGGAAGCCAAGGAAAAGGTGCAGATCCAGCCGGAGAACCAGACGCTCTCCTCGATTACCTTCCAGAATTACTTCCGCATGTACGACAAGCTTGCCGGCATGACCGGTACGGCGCAGACGGAAGCGGAAGAATTCGGCAACATCTACAAGCTGGAAGTGGTGGAGGTTCCGACCAACCTGCCGATCCAGCGTATCGACGAGGACGACGAAGTCTATCGGACGTTTGAGGAAAAGTTCAAAGCGATCATCGTGGAGATCAAGGCCGCCAGCGAACGCAACCAGCCGGTTCTGGTCGGTACGACCTCGATCGAAAAGTCCGAACTTCTGGCAACCATGCTGCGCGAGTCCGGTTTTGAGAAATTCCACGTTCTGAACGCCCGCTACCACGAGCAGGAAGCCTATATCGTGTCGCAGGCCGGCGTGCCCGGTGCCGTCACGATCGCCACCAACATGGCCGGTCGCGGTACCGACATTCAGCTCGGCGGCAATATCGACATGCGCCTTGAGCGCGAGCTCGAAGGCATCGAGGACGAGGGCGAACGCGCTGCCAAGGAGGCTGCCGTCCGTGCCGAGGTGAAGGTCCTGAAGGGCAAGGCTCTGGAAGCCGGTGGCCTTTACGTCATCGCCACGGAACGTCACGAAAGCCGCCGCATCGACAACCAGCTGCGTGGCCGCTCCGGCCGCCAGGGTGACCCGGGCCGCTCTAAATTCTACCTGTCGCTCCAGGACGATCTGATGCGCATCTTCGGTTCCGACCGGATGGATTCGATGCTGCAAAAGCTTGGTCTCAAGGAAGGCGAAGCGATCGTCCACCCCTGGATCAACAAGGCGCTCGAGCGGGCCCAGAAAAAGGTCGAGGCGCGTAACTTCGACATCCGCAAGAACCTTCTGAAATACGACGACGTCACCAACGACCAGCGCAAGGTGATCTTCGAACAGCGTATCGAAATGATGGATTCGGAAGACGTGTCCGAGACCATCGAGGACATGCGCAACGAAGTGATCGAGGTTCTCGTTGCCAAGCACATCCCTGAGCGGGCCTATGCCGAACAGTGGAGCGTCAAGGAACTGCGCGAAGACGTTGATCGCCTGCTGAACCTTGATCTTCCGATCGAAGACTGGGCGACCGAAGAGGGTATCGGCGAAACCGATATCCGCGAGCGGATCACCGCCGCCGCTGAAGCTTCCGTCAAGGATCGCCGAGAGCGGTTTGGTGCCGACGTGATGAACTACGTCGAACGCTCCGTGGTGTTGCAGACGCTGGACGCCCTGTGGCGCGAGCATATCGTCAATCTCGACCACCTGCGCTCCGTCATCGGGTTCCGCGGCTATGCGCAGCGCGATCCGTTGCAGGAATACAAGGCGGAAGCCTTCGAGCTATTCCAGGCGCTGCTTGCGAACCTGCGCGAAGCCGTGACCGCCCAGATGATGCGCGTCGAGCTTGTGCAGAACCCCGAGCCGCCGGTACCGCCATCGGTGTTCGAGGAGCATCATTTCGACCCGACGACCGGCGAAGACCAGGTGTCGGGCGCAGACGGCAGCGACTTCCTCGCAGCGCCTGCCGATCGTCATCCCGAAGACCAGTCTACCTGGGGGCGCGTCGGCCGCAACGAGGCTTGCCCCTGTGGTTCGGGCAAGAAATACAAGCACTGCCACGGCGCCTTCGAACAGGCCTGATCGGGCAACACCAGTGTTATCGATAGAACGCCGCCTTCGGGCGGCGTTTTTCGTTTGCGGGATCGTCGCCCTCTTAACGTTCGGGTCGGCTGAGCCAACCGTTTCTTAACCCTGCTGTGGCAGATTTGCGAGCATGGCTCCTGTAGCGTAACGAGTATTGCGTGCCCATCATGGCGGTGATCGAAACAGCGGAAAGACTGCTGCCGGCCGGTTTGCGTGCCAGAGTCGCACCGCTGACGGGCAGGATCAGAGCCACTGTGACCGAAAACAGTGATACGGCGCGGGCGCAACGCCAGGCCATGACCGCGTTTGCGATCCGCATTTTCAGCGCCGCTATCGCCTTCCTGTCCCAGATCGTCATGGCCAGGCTGATGGGCGAGTTCGAATACGGGTTGTTCGCCTTCGTCTGGGTGATTGTCATCCTCGTCGGCAATCTCTCCTGCCTCGGCTTTCACACCTCGATCATCCGCTTCATCCACCAACATTCGGCAGAGGGTGAAAACGGCGAGATCCGCGGCTTGAGCCTTGCCGCCTGCCTTGTCGCGCTCGTCACCTCGACCGTGATCGGCGGCCTCGGCTTTGCCTTTCTCTGGGCGTTCGGCAGCAGCATCGAGCCCTACTACATCGTGCCGGTTGCGATCGCTCTCTTCATCATTCCGATGATCGGCATCGGCGACATCCTCGACGGGCTTGCCCGTACCCATGGCTGGACGATATCGGCGCTGGCGCCAACCTACATCCTCAGGCCCATCCTGATCCTCACTTTCATGACGGCAGCCGTCCTGTCCGATGCGCCGCGCGATGCGCAGACCGCCATGCTGGCCGCGCTTGCCGCCACATACGCCACAACGTTTGCGCATCTGACCCAGCTCATTCTTCGGCTGAAAGGCAGCTACGGCAATGCATCGCGGCGCTACCGGCTTGGCTCATGGATCCGATACTCGATCCCGCTATTTGTGGTCGACGGCATCGGCTTCCTGCTGACCAATGCGGACGTGGTCGTGGTCGGCATCTTTCTGCCGCCGGACGATGTCGGGATCTATTTTGCGGCGTCGAAAACGATCGTCCTCGTGCAGTTCGTCTACTTCTCCATCAAGGCGGCCGCGGCTCCCCGTTTCGCCGCCATCATGGCGGAAGGCGACATGACGGCGTTGGCCACATTCGCGGGCCAGACCGTCCGCTGGACCTTCTGGCCGTCGCTCGTCGTCGGGTTGACCACGCTTGCTGCGGGTGAACTGCTTCTGTCGCTGTTCGGCGACGCTTTCACTTCAGGCTATATCCTGATGGTGATCCTGTTTGCTGGCATTCTGTCCAAGTCGCTCGTCGGCCCCGGAGAAGTTCTGCTCAGCATGGCGGGCAGGCAAAAGCTCTGCGTTGCAGTCTATACGGCAACGCTTGCCGGCAGCATCGTCCTCACTGTCGTGCTGATACCACATTATGGGCTGGTCGGTGCGGCGATGGCGACCGCCGGCGCCATGATGATCGAGGCGACGTTGCTGCACATAGCAGTACGCCGCACGCTCGGAATCGTGCTATTCGCTTTTTCCGATCCACTGCCCAGACCCTCGTTCAAGGTTCTATAGACACAATGGCTCTTCCCCCGAACAGGAGCGAGAAGGAATACGACGACGTCACGATGCCGAACGTCGCGTCGCGTCTTCGTGCAGACCGCCCGGATGCCGATACACGGGTAGAAATCGGCCGGCCCGGCCGCGAATTTTGCCTCTATCCGGCAGGTCTCGGTTACGATCTGCAGGAAGAACTCGAATTTTTGTCTCACCGCGCGATGGAACCCAACATCTTCTTCTCGGCGCGGCTTCTTGCCCCAGCCATGCCGCGCATCGATGACCGTCAGGTGCGACTGGCGCTCATCCGTGACGAAGGCGAAAGCCATAGCCGCCTTCGCCTGCTGATGCCGTTTACCGTGGAGAAACCAGGCTTTGCCATGGGTGCCCCGATCATCCGCGTCTGGTCCAATCCGTTCGGCCCGCTCGGTACGCCGCTGGTCGATGCCGAAGATGCGGCCGAAACCATCGACAACCTCCTGGAGGCCCTGACTGCCCGGGAAGCAAAACTTCCCTCCGTTCTCGTTCTGCCCGATGTGCGCTTAGGCGGCCGCTTTGCCCAGCTTGCGCGCGCTGTTGCCATCGGCCGCGACCTGCCCGTTGCCGTCACCGACAGCTTCCGCCGGCCAATGCTGGAAAGCCTTCAGGACGGCGAAACCTATATGAAGGCCTCCGTCTCGCCGCACCACTACCGCGAGATGCAGCGCCAGTGGCGAAAGCTCGGACAGCTGGGAAGGCTTGAATACGCCGTCGCCCGTCAGCCGGAAGAGGTGCGCCAGCGGATGGAGGAATTCCTGGCGCTTGAATCGACAGGCTGGAAAGGCCGCAAGCGTTCGGCCCTGATCAACGACCGTTACCGCGCAGCCTTTGCTCGCGAAGCGATCACCAATCTTGCCGAAGTGGACGCCGTGCGCATCCACACGATCAATCTCGACGGCCGCGCGATCGCCTCGATCGTGATCTTCTTGATGGCCGGCGAGGCCTATACCTGGAAGACCGCCTATGACGAGAGCCTCAGCCGCTATTCGCCCGGCAAGCTGTTGGTCATGAAGCTGACCGACTGGCACCTTGATGATGCCAACATCCTGCGCACCGACAGCTGCGCCGTGCCCGACCATCCGATCATGAGCAGGCTATGGGAAGAGCGCGAGGAAATGGGAACGCTGGTGATCGGCCTTGCCCGCAACAGCGACCGCGACGTGAGACAGGTGGCGACACAGCTTCACCTCTACCGCAACACCCGCAACATGGCGCGTCTGCTGCGCGAAAAGATCCTAGCGATTGCCGGACGCAATGCCTGACATCGCGGTTTGCAGCGATCCGAATAGTTCTTCTTGCATCCGCCGCCGAGGCCATGTTAGAGGCCTTCACCATACCCTCCGTGCCCCATTGGCGGAACTGGTAGACGCGCTCGACTCAAAATCGAGTTCCGAAAGGAGTGCTGGTTCGATTCCGGCATGGGGCACCACGCACTTTTTTGATCATTGTTTTTACAGTGAGATTTGGTCCTAAACGTCCAGAAAACTTAAACTACCTGAAAAAGCTGGACACTTTTGTTCTTATTTCTCCCCCTCCCTCCTCTCGTCGATATCGTCGAATAGGCTGATTGCGCTCTCTGCCAGCAGCTTCTGGCTTGCTGCCTTCGTGTATCGCGACACTTCTTTCGAGGTCGTATGACCGGTCACCGACATGATCTGCTTTTCGGTGGCGCCTCTCTCGGCTAGCCTCGCTGATGCGGACTTTCGGAGACCGTGCGCGCTGCAATGTGGTAGGCCGGCATCATTGCACTGCTTGCGAAACCAATTGCCGAACCCTGCGGCGGTGAAGCCCTTATTGAATTCAGTCACGAGGAACGTGAGATCGCCGACCGGCGATGCATCAATGATCTTCTGCAGCTTCGGATGTACCGGGATCTCCAACGTGATCGGCTTCTTGTTCCGGCCTTTGAACTGCGTGAATTTGAGACTGCCGCTGCTGACATGCTGTCGCCCAAACAGGATGATGTCGCTGCGGCGCTGGCCGGTGTAGAGCATCAGCGCCAATGCGAGCCGAGGCTTCGTCCCGATCTTGTGCTTCTCCTCAAACTTCGCAATCTCGTCTTCCGTCCAGGAATGATAACCGTCGCCCTGCTGAGCGAAGAAGGACACGTCCCTGGCAGGGTTCGTCAGCATTAGTTCGACGTCGCTTTTGCAGGCCCATGCGAATATCGCACGCAGCGCCTTAATCCGACTGTTCGCCGCCTGAGGTTTCTCCGCCTTGCGGTCCCTTAGAACGCGGACAGCTTTCGCCGTGATGGCAGCGATCGGCATGTCTTCGAATAGCCGGCTGCTGTCCTTCTTCAGTGGTTCGGCCCACATGTGCTCGATGATCAGTTTGCGGACGTGGCGGGTTCTCTTGTCCAAGCGCCTGTATTCGGCCGACTGGAAGTATTGCTCGCAGAGCCAACGAAGAGAGTTCTTCGTGGATGGTTTTGGCCCCCTCGCCTCTTCGGCGATAGTGCCGTTCATAGCGGTATAGTAAGCCTCGTTGAACTCGTCGCTGCCCGGTACGCCTGGTAGCCGGATCTTCTTTTGGCCGCGCTTTCTAAAATAGAAGCGCAGCACGCCGTCCGTGCGATCCTCAATCACATACTTCTTTGCGAACTTCTTCGGCATCACACTTCCACTGACCAGTCGCCTGCGTCGTCAGGATCTCCACCGGGCAGACGCGTAAACGCCCGGTCAAGCGCCACGCGGTCCCATATCGTACGGGCGTTCGCTCTCTTTGGCTTAGGCATTCTGCCATCACCAACCATTTCATCAAATAGGCTGGAAGATACCCCAATGTACGCGGCTGCCTGCTCACGTGCCAAACCGCGAGGAGGCAGTGAGATTGGCAGAACCTCTACGCGCTGCGCTCTCATCTTTCCTCACCTTCATCATCTCGGGCGAGCGTCGTTGACGGCTCGCCCGAAGCAGTCCATGAGGTACGTGCTTCAAGTTGTGAGAGACGAGAAGTGGCCGGCAGGCTTGCTTCCTTCAACAGTAGCGAGCCTGCCTCCTTCGTTTCGGGTGATGGGTTGCGGACTACGCGGCGGAAGTGGTGAGCGTAAGCGCCTACAGCCTTCCAGTACGCTGCCATGGGCCCCTTATTCTTCACCCAGGACTGCTGTGCTCTCGTCCTGGCATCAATAACCAAGTCGCCAAGAATATCGGCAACAATGGCGCGTGTTTCAGGCGAAAGCTCGTCTAAGCGCTTTACGGCAGGCAGAGACAGGACGGGATTGCGCACCTCGCGGCGATTGCTGCGGTCGGTCATGCTCCACCGCCTTGCAAACTCAGCGCGGACTGATCTAGCGTGTCAACGAGATCGGCCTGGAGAAGCAAACCATGAAAATCGACGATGATATGGGCTACTGGATGGGCTGGATCACAGCTGTTGTCGTCGCTGTCTTCTCTATCGCAGCTTTGGGAGTTTTTATGTTCCTGAGGCAAGAATTCTGTACCGGCGCTGAAGACGAACAGTGCGTTCGGGAGTGGACGGCTGCGTTGGGAGGGTGGGCGGCTGTGCCCGCCGCGGCCGTAACCGTCATTTTCTTGTCGCGACAGATTGCGTCGGCAGATGCGCACCATCGCGAGAATGCCCGACTGGCAAAGCAACCACTGCATGGGCTTATACGGAGGGCCTTCGACCTGAGTGCAGAGCTCGCCGGACAGTGCGCAGCTGTTTCGGACCTTGTCGATCTGGAGGATCGGCATGAAGCTCTGCAGCGTGCGGTGTTGAGTTTTCGGACAATCAAGCAGCTTCTTGAGCGCGGGACATTTCAAGCTCTTGAGAACAACTACGGCTTGATTGCGAGATTTTCTGCAGATTTCCGGCTTAGAGGTGTTGAGGACGTAATCATTCGGCTGGAAAGTTTGACGGGGGAGCCTATCGATAGATACCCCGCTGAAAGTTGGAAGGCCCTCTATCATGCGGCGATAGGCTCCGCCCCTGTTAGTGTCCGTGAGTTCGCCGAACAAGTACGGGACCGATGTACCGAGCTGATCATGGAAGAAGAAATCGAATTCCGTGGCAAGTAAACACGTCCCGCTCATCCTGCCGAGCCCTCCGTGTTGGCGAGGGCGGCTTCGAGCGCCTGGGCCTCTTCTGGTGTCGAGACTTCGAAGTGAGGATGCGCCTTGCCCTCATCGTCGATGACTTCCATCTCGTGCAGCCGGAACAGTCCCCCAAGGGTCCAGTTGCAGGGATTGCCATCTGGCACCTTGCGCGGGCTCTTGGCGCCTGTGAGGCGACCAATGCAGGAGAAGCCAATCTGCCTCTCAGCTGTCTCCGCATTAGCGCCGGCACGTGCGAAGCTCGTCATTGATTGAACGGTCTTGCACATAGGGCACTTGAACGCGGCGTGAGAGCGATCGGATACGCCTTGGGCTTTGATGCGAGCGCGGAACTGGTCGAGCTTGATCGTCTCCATCAGAGCACCTCCGGGACTGCAGCCAGTGGAAGCATGGCGAAGAACTTTGCCCGGTGTGCGTCCCATGCTTCTTGGGGAGCGCTATCGACGGCCAAGGCATACTCTTCAGCCATTTCCTGATAGCGCTCGCCGTCCGCGTCGATCTCGGCATAAATCCAGCCTTCACGGAAACCGGCCATGAACGCGCCACCGAGGGCCTCGTTCGCAGAATCGAACGCCGCGTTGTGTTCTTCGGCAGTCACCCGCTTATAATCCTGGGGTGCTGGCGATCGCAGAAGTGCCAAGGCTTCCCGCATAGCGTCAACGGTTTCTTGGCTGCTTCCCGCATGGACGAACTCTTGGCCGGTGCGATGATCGCGGCCTGTGTTGCTCGTCAGTCGCTCAAGCTTTGCAACGCAGGCAGAAGCGCTCACATTCGTCTGCGGCGGTGGGGGCTGACGTAGCTCGTCTAGCTCTAGCCATACGCTAGCGGCTGCTGCCCTAGCTGCATCCCGGCTTCCCTCTGCATCCCGACGCAAGCGCCATTCTTCTGCGCGAGCTGCTTCTACAGCGTCACGTTCTTTTTGCAGGCGTGCAGCGGTCTCGAATGTCAGTTGCTCAGTTACGGCTGCGCTTTTCCATGCGGCAAGAACGCGCTCCACGATCTGCTGGCCGGCATCCTCGTCGGCATCGCCCCATTCACCATCGCGGAAGTTGATGGCCGTGTAGATCAGATCTTGATCGTCCGGCTTCCACTCGACATTCCGCTTTGGACCTTCGAAATTAGACCAATCAAGCGGCGGCTCTTTAAGCTGCACGTGGTTAGCAGGATCGTGGAATCCCAACGCGCCAGCCATGGGATACAAGTCTCCAAAGCTTGAACCCGGATGGTCGGTAGACAGATTCTGCATACCAGTTGGTGACGACAACCTTCCGCCGGTTATGCAGGCTTCAGGAACATCATTCTGAAGGATTTTGCGATGCCCATCGACGACTGGATCACTTTCCTCGGCAGTCTTGTCTCTGTGTTTTTCTTTGCCGGAAGGCTGCTCGGTTACTGGTGACACATTCATCTCGAAGGATGCGTTTTCTGGCTTTTTCATGCTGCCACCCCTACCGTTGCAATTATTGATCGAAATGGCACTATGGATCCGCCTAACGGGGAGGTTTTGGGAATGGCTATAATTCGCAGCTTTGGAGGTGATTTCTCAAATGAGGAGGTGTTCGACTGGCTCGATCGCGTCATCGAAGATAACGGCCACTTGGCGGCTCGACGGATAAGAGTGAGCAACAGTCTGTATACGCGTGGCATCGCTGGCGAATACAAAGACATCCCAATTGCCATGAACCCGGACTGGTATCCCGAGGACAAGGTCGAGGTACTCTTCGATGGTGACACTTTATGACCGCGAAAGATCGGTGGGACGAAACTCTGAGATGCCCGGTCTGCGGCAAGCAGGGTGTAGCTCAGCTTTGGCAGTATGACGGATGGTCTTTTAAAGACGATCAGGAGACCCGCGTGAGCCATGTCCCTGAGGGTTTTAACTACTCGACAGACAATGGCGGGTTTCCTAAGTTTTTCTGCGTAGAACATCCTGACAAAGCCGCTTGAAATTATCTTAGTCATCGCCCGACACCTCCGTTACTTGGTCCTGGCAATGGTGAGTGCTTCGGCTTGGCCGCCTGCTTTGCGCGAATCTGCTCAACCTTCGTCCAGATGCGGGCTAGTTCGGTTTCGCCTGCGTCGTGCATATCGAGCGCGTTGGCGAGGCATAGGGCGGCAAGCGTTACCATGACGCCCCCGACTTCCTGACTCGGCTCGCCGAGCGCGCGGCCATAGACATAGTCAACGAGCTGATGCGCCTCGCTCACTGTGCATCCTGTCGACTGGACGAGTTCGAGGGCTTCCTCAAGGAAGCGATGATTGCGTTCCTCACGGTCTCCGGCGATCATTGGGCCGAAACAAGCCATCATCCATGGCGAGACGCGTAACTGAAAGGAAGGCATATGACCGTTGCGAAGGCCATCATCCTGATCGGCATCATTTGGGCCGCACTTTTCGCGTGGCTGTTCCGTTACGATGTTCAGGCCCAAGACGGCGTCAACTTCGCTAGATACGATCGATGGACCGGAACTGCTGTCACCTGTAACATCGGGAGTTGCTACGTTGCGGAGACTTGGCCGTGACTCCACCAGACGCGGCTCGGGTGATGGGGTCTTGTTATCGGTCATGCTGTATCCTTCCATTCTCGGTATCGTCCGAGTAGAGCGTCCCAGCGCTTGGCAGCGGCGGGGTGCGTGTTGAGTTCAGAGCGGGAGTCGATCTGCAGGACCTTGCGAACACCGGTAGCGAAGCGTTCGCGGTCGTCGGATGGGATGCCGTGCTTCTGCTGCATGAACTGTTTGAACTGAGCGTCCTCGCAGATCCTGCCGCATTCTTTCGCCAGGTCCGGGCGTGGCTGCTCCTGGAGCTTCTGCAGCTCGCGGATCTTCCTGAAGGCTTCTGCCAGCATGCCGAACAGAAACTGCATGTCTGCATGGGCGTGTAGGAGAAAGTTGCGGTCCTGATAGCCGCACTCCTCCGTCAGTGTGACGACCGCGACAGCCGGCAGGTTCGGTATCAGTCGTGCCGCGATCTGTTCACCATGGCGCGCGCTGTCGATGAATTGCCAATCTGTGCTGGCCTCGCCATGTCGATTGCGAGCGGTATCGAACCGCTCTTGGACCGCTGCGTCAGCCATCAGCCCTTCCTCGGCATGATGACGTAGTGCTCGTCGCAATCGATCGTCGGACGAAACAGGCCAGGCAAGGTCGCATCCGCAAAATGCATCTCGACATCCTGGGTGCCGATGCTTGACAGCATTTTCGTCAGGTATGTGCCGTTGAAGCCGATATCGATTGCGTCCCCGTCGTAGTCGACAGGCACGTCTTCATCGGCGTTCTCTCCTGCAGTCGTCTTCATTGCGACGCGAAGGTAGCCGGCTTCCATCTGGAAGCGAACCGTATCTCGATCCAGATCGTTGGCGACGAGGCAAACGCGCGAGACTGCCGCCCTGAGAGTTGCGACTGGCGCGACCGCCTTGTGATTGCTGCGAGCCGGAATGATGCGTTCGTAACCAGGGAACGTCCCCTCGACGAGTTTGGAAATCGCGGTGACGCCACCAAGCGAAATGCGGATGGTCGCATCGCTGATCGTGACGTCAGCCTTGCCCTTGCCCTCACCGAACAGCTTCTTGAAAGACTTGACCGTCTTGAGAGGCACGATGATCGCCGGGAAATCGACGCTGCGGCCAGCATCGAGATGCACGACGGCAAGGTTGTGGCCATCGGTACCAACGACGGACAGCCGGTTGCCTGCACCTGGATGCAAGAAGGCGCCCGAAAGATAGTTCCGCGTCTTGTCTTCCTTGATCGCGTAGATGACCTTCATCAGGGCGTCGATCAGCGGAGCGATCTCCAGCTGGATTACCTCGCCTACAACACTGCCCGCGATCGAGGGGAAGTCGGCTTCAGGCAAAGTCAGCAACGAAAAGCGCGAGCGACCAGCCTGAATGCTGACCTGATCGGCGAAGGCGCCGGCCGCGAACGTAATCTCGGCGTTCTCAGGCACGTTCCTGACGATGTCACGGAGATTGGCACCGGCAACGGTGATTGCACGCTGCATACCCTCGTCGAGCAGTTCGCAGGATGTCTCTACCTCAATCGCGAGATCCGTACCGCGGAGCGTCAATTCCCCATTCCTCGGCGAAAGTAGAACATTGCCAAGGATCGGTATGGTGGCGCGCGTGTCGACTGCTTCGAAGACTGCATCGAGCGCCGGAAGGATTGCAGAGCGGTGAACGCGGAAAAATGGTCTATCGGCCACGGCTGACACTCCTGACGCCACAGATGTTTGCAAGACGCAGTTCTGCGACTGGGGGACGAAGGTTGAACCGCTCGCCGTGCATGTCGTAGATCATCTGAAGAATCTCGAATGTCGGCTCGCCGTCAGCGACTGCGCGATAGAGCGCCTCAACGTCGGACTGATCCGGATGACGATCGTTTCCAAGCTTAAGCGACATTGGATTTGATCTCCCCTATCAGCTCGACTGCCTTGATCCGCTTGCTATGCCGCTTCTTCACGTGCGCAACGGCGTCATCCTGTGATGCGGCCTGTACGTCGAACTTCAGTTCACCAGGGCAATGAACCCGGAACTGAAACATGGCGACCCGCGGGCGCGGTGCGGGATGATTAGTGGTGGCGATGCTCCGCCCAGACAGAGCTGAGCGAAATTGGGTGAGATTGCGATCCATCAGAGCCTCGCCATGATCTGGAGGCCGATCGCAAGGATGACGAGAAACAGAGCGAGGCCGGTAACAGCATCAAAGACGGCGCCGTTTGCCTCTATCATCGCCTTCTTGAAAGTGCCGAGATCCTTGCGCTGCACGTTCGGCGTCATGGGGGTGATTTTGATCATCGCCTTCAACTCCTCGGGTGATCCGTTTGGGATGCCGCCGCAGGCATTGGCGCGGCGGACACCAGAGCGGATCAGGCGGCTCGCAGGGCCGGAACTGAAACGCGCCGCTGGTAAGTGCTGGCGGCGACCGCATAGGCGCGAGCGTCGTCAGCAACTTCATTCAGCTGGCTGGCGGTGATGCCGAGGCTGTTCTTAAGGTCGCTCTCGGTGCAGCCTTCGCCAAGGCGACGCATGGCTTCGCCGACGCATTCAACCTGTTCGCGGCGGTTGCGGCAGAGGGGGTAGGCGTTGTGGTTGTGAAATTGCATCACTCTCTCCATCCAATCGGACCTGCTCGTTTCCTGCGAGCAAGGCTGGCAGCGGCCAACTGTCGAGTAATTTGCCAAATAGGCACATTAAGTCAAGATAATTTTGCCTATTTGGCAAATTTGTTTTTGCCGCTTTGGCGGATGTCCTCGATAAAAGGAACGAGTATGTTCCTGCCCGTGATCAAGGGAGGATGGGAAATGGGCTATTTGCTAGTGGCGGTATTGGCGTTGTCTACGCCGTCGACCGCTTGCCTGGCGGCGGCACATCGATATCTTGGTTTCCTGATACAGGAGGCCAAAGGGACGCGCCACGAGGCGCAAATTCAACGGTCAACGACTGAAGCTGGTGGTCTTGACAAAAAGGCGACTGAACTCGCGCAAACACTGCCGGAGACGCAATGCGCATTTCTCTTCAGCGCGCCCGACAGTACGCTGCGTGCGCTGGCAATTTCCAATCTTCCGGAAAGAAGCGGCAACTGATGACTCTATCTGTTTGCAGTCATCTTCTGCACCATCCTTTGCCTCGCGGCCGGGGTTAGCTTTTTCCACTGGCCGCTACGGATGACCGACTGGATCGCGGCAACCCACTCGAGGCGAACACCTCGAATGGGCGGCGCGTTGTGGCTCTCTAGATCGTAGGTGCCTTGATCCGCGCCCTTGAGCACGCGCTTCAGGTACCTACGGCCTGTCGCCGTACGGACCGCCGCTTCCCAGCCAAGAACTTCCTCGGCTAAAATCCCTTGGCGCCAACAAATGATGATGTCGCCATCGTCATAACGGGGCCACATTGATTCGCCGTGAACCTCAAAAGCCAGAGCGTCTTCAGGAATGGGAAACGGTGTCTCGATCTCATACAGACCTTCCGGAGGGATTTGCTCCTCCTCCGGCATTATTTCTGCGCCTGCACCAATCCTGCCCATCACACTCACTACATTGGAGGATTTTGCTCTAGAAGAGGAAAGCAGTTCTTGCGGTTCAACGCCAAGTGCGTCCGCAAATAGGTTCATATTCTTGACAGAAAGATTGCGCTCACCGTTCTCAAGTCGCCCGACATACGAGACTGAAAGGCCCGTAGCCTCTGCCAGTTCTTCGATGGTCAAGCTCTTATCTTTGCGGATTTCGCGAACGCGATTGGGGAATGTTTTGTCCATATGGCAAAATTCTTGCTTATAGCGATGAGAGCCAGAGCCTATTAGGCAAATTTAGCCTTGACCAAATTTTGCCTATTTGGCACATTCGGCGACATGGACGCTCTCTCGAACTATCTTGATGATGAAGGTGAAAAGCTGTCGGGCTTCGCGAACCGTATTGGGCGGTCGCCGAGTACGCTGTCGCGTGTTTTATCAGGTCAGCGTGATCCCAGTTTTGATCTTGCAAGAGATGTCGAGAGAGGAACGGGCGGAAAAGTCAGCGCTCTTAAGTTTCTTGAGATTTGTCTCTCGGCTCGTCGCGTAGACGAGCCGTCCCAACACTCGGAGGCCGCGGAATGATGCCCCTCCTTCACAAAGTTCCTCCCGGTGGCGGTTTCTCCTCCCATCCCGCCACCAAACACCGCGCGGCGCAGGTCTTGCGTTCACTTCGCGCGGCACCTCGGCCGGGACAGACCCTGTCTGGCGGACCGTTCCGGCCGATTTCTTTTCTAGAGCTTCGTGCATGCGGTCCCCCGTGATCTGATGCGCTGAACTTCTCACTTTCGAATGCTTCCCACGATGGGAAACGCGCGGGACTTTTCCCGGCGCGGGAAAACTGTGTCTGGAGAAAACCCATGCAGGATACTTTGACGAACGCCTGGTTCCATCAGCTGAAAGCCGCCAACCGTCTGCTGATCAAGAAGAACGGCGGCATTGAAGCTGCAGCGGAAACCTGCTCGCTTTCGAAAAGCCAGGTCGGCCGCTGCAACGCGGATTCAGATACTGAGCTACTGCCGATCCCGGCAGTGCTGCGACTTGAAGCCGAATGCGGCGATCCTTGCGTTACGCGGGTTATGGCCGGTCTGCATGGTTGCAAGCTCACCGACCCGGAAGAGAAGAACCGCGACGGCACGTGCCTGGTCCGCGGTTCTCTCGCGATCGGCGCTGCGGCGAACGAGTACCAGCGCAATGCCTCGATCGCCTATTCCGACCTGCAGGTGAGCGCGGCTGAAGCGCGTCAGGGCATGCGCGACCTGGAGAAAGTTGTCGAGGAAGCGACCGAACAGATGCGGCGGTACGCCGGGATTGTCGCCAAGGGCGGCGATGCTTCGCCGGCTCTGAAAATCGTCGGCGGGGAATAACCCCGTGACTGCTCGCATCCTATCTCCTCCGCACCGCCTTGAGACGATGCGCGTCGTCGACGCCCTGCCAGACCGCATCCGCCGCGCCATCGCGCAGGCGGATTTTCCCTATGACCCATCGGAGATTGCCGACCGTCTGGCCAAAGGCCGGCGCGCGGAGATCGTCGCCAGATCCATCGAGAAGAGGGCAACGCTATGATCAACGCGCACCAGGTCGCAGGCGACCGAGCCCAAACCGTCATCGCGGCGATCCAGCGCGATGGTTCGTATCTGTGCGAAGACAGCGGTCATCTTCGGGTTTGCATCCGTATGAACGTCAAGGGGCTGCTCGACCGCGATCCAAAGAACGGCAACCTTTTCACGCTGTCACCAAAGGGCCGCAAGAAGTTCGCCGAGATCATACCTTCGCAAACCTCTGATGCAACACCTTCGGTAGCGGACGATACTAGCCGGACGGCTTTCCGCCGAAAGATCGCGAGCATTGACGTGGGCGGACGTTTGCGGCCTGTCGATCCGGCACGTGTCGAAGCGCTGAAGGCTTCGATCCGAGACTTGGGTCTGAAAACGCCCATCAGCGTATTTGGAAACCCACGTCATGAACGCGTCAAGCTGTCTGCCGGTGGTCACCGCCTAGAAGCGATGCGGCAGATGGGTGAAGAATCCATCGAATGCTTCCACGAAATGGGCGACGAACTCGATTCCGAGCTTTGGGAGATCGACGAGAACCTTGCTCGGTCTGAACTGACGCCTGCTGACCGTGCGCTGTTCACGTACCGCCGCAAAGAAATCTACCTGCTCAAACATCCAGAAACGGCGCACGGTGGCAAACGGCTACCAAGTGGCCAAGTTGGCCAGTTGCAGGATGAGCCGAAACCCTTCAGCGCAGCGACTGCCGAAGCAACAGGCCAGTCAGAACGTTCCGTTAGGAGAGACGCTGAGCGCGGGTCAAAGATCGACGACATGGCCCTCCATATGATCCGCGGATCTCGCCTCAACAGCGGAACGTTCCTCGATCGCCTCAAGACCGTACCCACCGAAAACCAGGTTCTCTACGTCAAGGCGGCGCTTGCTGACGAAAAGCGCAAGGCAGAGGAGGTGAAGGAAAACCGGCAGGTTCAGTCCAAGATCCGCCATTCGGTGCGTCTTGCTCACATGGCGTACGTGGCAACGCAAGGTGAGGCGAAGGCCGGCCAAGTGGCGCAGAAATTTCCGATTATCTACGCGGACCCGCCGTGGCAGTTTGGAGTGAGATCGGAGGTCACTGGCCGCGACAAGAGCCCGGAAAATCACTACCCGACCATGCCGACCGTGGAGATCATGGCGCTGTTCGAGAAGATCGGCGCACCCGCGAAGAAGGACGCGGTTCTGTTCCTTTGGGCAACTAACCCGATGCTGACGGATGCACTCAAGGTCATGGACGCGTGGGGCTTCACCTACGTGCACCACTGGATATGGGACAAGGAGATCGCCGGTACTGGCTATTGGGGCCGCGACCGGCACGAACTGCTGCTGATCGGGCGGCGAGGCGAGCCTGTGGCGCCCTTACCGGGCACGCAGCCAAATACGGTCCACCGGGAAGCTAAGGGCCGCCACAGCGCCAAACCGGAGTTCTACGCTGATAATATCGATCGCCTTTACCCCGGCGTCCCGAAGCTCGAAATGTTCTCACGCTCGTCGCGTCCGAACTGGACGCCTTGGGGCTTCGAGGCAGAGGTGCAGGAGGCCGCCGAATGACGCGCTTCGATGCCGAGACATCCGACATATCGGAATGCTGCAACGATCAGGAACGGGCGCTGTGGCTTCTGCAATGCCCTCTGATGCGTCTAGTTCTTGATCAGAGTTATGTCCGCCGCTGGCTGCAGCAAGCGGGCTTTCAAGCTGGCCTGCAGTATCTGGACAATGAACTCTCGATCCTGCGTGAGCCGCGCCGCGATGACGGCCATACGGTAAGCTACATGGCAATGACGGTCGGCAGAGGACGCTTGGCGCGCGTGGCTGCGGGCATCTCTCCAGTTGCGGGAGACATTCCATGAACGAGCCAGACCGTCACTCAGCGTCCAGGGCGTGGTCCTGGCGCCATGCTGTCGGAAAGTCCGGCCTACCGCCGATCACGCGGCTGGTGCTGCACACGCTTGGCCTGAAGATGGATGAAACTGGAGGATCTTGCTATCCGCCGATTTCCGAACTCGTCGAGCTGACCGGGCTAGATAAGAAGACGGTCCTGAAGCACCTCGACGTTGCGGAACAGAACGGCTGGATCGAGGTGTCACAGCATGGTTTCCGCGGCCAGAAATGGAAGCGAAACGAGTACGTCGCTCGCTGGCCGGGGCGCGATCTGACGGGCGAAACTGCCAAATCCGAGCGTGAAGGTGGTGGAACTGCTCCACCACCTTGCGCAGATAAGGTGGTGGAAATGACGCCCGAAGGTGGTGGAAATGACGACCATAAGGTGGTGGAGGAGCTCCACCAAGATAAGATTCTTCCAGCTAACATTCCAACTAACTCTCCAGCCGCTGTCGCGGAAGAGGGAGGATTGAAGCGGGTTGATCGAAAAAAGATAGAGCGGGAATTTACGCTCTGGTACGCCAGCTGGAAAAAGGGCGACGTCGATTTCGCTCGGAATGCATGGTTTGCACTTTCGCCGGAAGATCGCGCAGACTGCATCGAGCGCACACCTGCCTATCTGCGGTGGGCCAAGTCTGACGACATCATGGCGGCCGCTGTCTACCTCAAAAACCGGCATTGGCAGAACGTACCCGACCAGGCTCAGGCCTCCGCAACCCGTGGCATCGCCAAGGTCTGCGGAAAGCTCTGGATGGGAAAAAGGCTTGCTGCGCTCTCCAAGGAACCCACAGGCCGGATTGTTCTGACCACTTTCGACGAGAAGCGCATTCGCGACGGCGAGATCTCGCGCGAGGCGCTGCTGCACGAGAAGCGGCTGGAACATGGGTGGCCAGTCGTGACGGCGATGCGTGACGCAGCGAGGCGATCCGAACCATTCATCACGTCCTTGGCTCTCCTGCCTCACGTAGCAGCCTTCAAGGCGATCGAGCGCGGTGGGCCTCTGTGCCTCGCCTGGGAGGGTCTGCATGAGCGCAAAGGCTGGCCCTTCCCGGAATATCTGACGGAGCATCCTTGGTTCCCGGCTGCGCCAGAGAGTGCACTGAGCCCCATAGACGCGGTCGAGCAGGCGCTTAAGAATTTCCTTTCGATGATTGGCGAGGCGGGCAATGACGATGCAGCATAAGCGCGGGACGTTCTTCCAGTTCGACGGCAAGGAAGTGGAGATCCGAGATTACGCCCTGCTCAAGATGAGCAACGCTCGGCGTGCTCAAGAGATTCGAATCGATCAGATCGGCATGGCCAGCAAGCGAATCGCTGACGACTATCCGGAGCTTGCGGGCTGGTTCTGCCTCAAAATCATGGGCACTCGTGAATTCGCTGTGGAAAAATCTTTGAAAAAAGCTGGTGTGGATGCTCTTGTGCCGGCTGCAAAAGGCGGCGAAATCAGGCGCAGAGGACGCGTAGTAGAGGCCCCCCTAGTGCCTGTCCTGCGCGGATATGTGCTGGTAAGATGCGTTCCGTCCGCAGCTGCGATGGCCGGTCTGAGGCGCTTTGAACGAGTTCTCGACATTGTCGGAACAGCGGAGAAACCGTTCCGAGTCCCCGAAAAATTCGTGAGCAAGTTCATCAAGAAAGTCGAGGACGGGACTTACGATCATCGGCCACCATCGCCGACTGAGTACAGGCTTGGGGAGAGGGTCAAGGTAGTAGATGGACCCTTCGCCTCTTTCCCTGCCGAAGTCGTCTCGCAGGACATGCAAGGCAACCGATTGACGGTTGAGGTGGAGATATTTGGTCGACCAACGCCGGTGGATTTGGATGTTGCGCAGGTCGAGAAAGTATGAGAGCTATTGCCGCACTGGATGAGCTGATGATCCTGCAGTGAGCCTCTGAGAACGCCTAAACAGCGGGGAGCAATCCCGAGGTCGGTACACCGGTCAGCCCCAACCTTGTCGCCCTCGCTTGTAGGGATCGACTCAAGGCAAGTGCTACAGCTATGCGACGACGACTGACAAGGCGGCCACGAGGTCGCCTTTTGTCGTTCTAGAGTATGTCTCGTCTTAAATCCCTGCCGCCTCGACTGACCTCGATGCCGCCCCGTCTTGGCCGTGCACCTAGTGACGAGAAGGCTCGCCATCGTGAGCGCGACCAGAACCTTAAGCACCGCAAGTGGTATAAGACCGCACGCTGGCAGAAGCTGCGGATGTCAGTCCTGGTCGATCACCTGTTCACCTGCCAGATGCCGGGCTGCGGTCGGATCGAGGGCAACACTTCGCTGCTCGTGGCTGACCATAAGAAGCCTCACCATGGTGATGAGCGTTTGTTCTGGGACGAGCAGAACCTGCAGTGCCTATGCAAGCCGTGCCATGACAAGCTGAAGCAGAAAGAGGAGCGGGCGCAAATGTGGATGTAGCGCGTCTCTCTTCTAGGTGCGCTACATCGTCAACTTAGACCAGTTTCAGGCCCTTGAAGGCAGTTTCATAGAGTTCTTTCACGTTGCCTTTACCAGCGGTACCGCCCGCAGCGTAAGCCTGCTGTACGAGAGATTTCACCTCTTCATCGCTGTAAACGCCTTTATCGCGAAGGCTAATGATAAGAGCTGCTAGTAAGTTGATCGTACCGACGATGGCTGCGTCATGCTGAATCATTTGTCTTTCCTTGATTGGAGCTGTGCGCGTGCGCAGTACACGTAGTAACGCGCTAACGGCTTTCAAAGCAGAACAAAGGAAAAAAGATCCAGTGGCTCCGAGAGTTGCGGTACAAGGCCTGATGGCGCGAGAACCAAAGCAGGTTTATGCGGAAGGGCATGCGATGAAGCTAGACTTAAGGCATCGGACTATTGATCACAAATGATGCAGCCTCTTTCCCATGTAGCGGTCGGCATCTGGAGGCATCCTGCGGGTTCTTTTCCGCAGCTCGAATCCCTGGGGGGGGTCGAAAGTCTGGGAGCCCTCCGACCCCTAGACCCGCGTCCCCCGCATTCAGGGATTTTTTTTATGTCGGATGAGAATTTCGACCTCTTCGGAATGCCTTTCGTGGACAAGCCCTCGAAGCGCGGGCGTCCCTCTCATGAGGTCACCAAGAAAAACCGCAACAGGGTCAGCATGTTGCTGGCGCTAGGGTGGACGAACCCTCGGATTGCATCGGCTCTCGGCGTCACTTTGCCGACGCTGCACAAGTATTATTTTTACGAGCTTCGCAGCCGTGAGGTCGCTCGGGATAGGATGGAGCTGCGGCGGATCGAGCTGGCTTGGGAGTTGTCCGAGAAAGGCAATGTCGGCGCGCTCAAGGAATTCGGCAAGTTGATGGAGCGCAGTGATCGCATGGAGATCGAGCGTGAAATGGCGACGA
This sequence comes from Neorhizobium sp. DAR64862/K0K3, assembly GCF_050500185.1. NCBI lineage: Bacteria > Pseudomonadati > Pseudomonadota > Alphaproteobacteria > Hyphomicrobiales > Rhizobiaceae > Neorhizobium > Neorhizobium sp. DAR64862/K0K3. The sequence goes on along the minus strand of NZ_CP191450.1, from coordinate 15,812 downwards.
CACCGAAGGACACCAAGCCTGCGCCAACCGAACGCGTCGGCAAGAAAATTCTCACCGAACGCCAGGCGATCGACGCGGACGCTGACCTGATGGCGGAGCTGGAGCAGGAAGCTCAACAGCATGCACGCCACTGAAGATCTGCCGCGTTTTGCCTGTCTGGATTGGTGGGAAAGACTGCAGGCCGGCCAAACGCCAATGGCAGACGTTCCGCTGAACGAAGCCAAAGCAGCAAAAGCAGTCGCATTCTTCAACCGTTTACGTCTGCCCGACATCGCTGGCAATCCGCCGTTGTCGGAAGCCTGCGGTGACTGGTTCCGTGAAATACTTTGCGCGTTTTTGGCAAGCGAGGATCCTGAGACAAAGAAAATTCTGGTTCGGGAGCTGCTTTGCATGGTCCCGAAGAAAAACTCCAAGACGACCTACGTTGCGGCTCTCGGGCTGACGGCCCTGTTCATGGAGGAAGCGCCAAACCGACAGATGCTGATCGTTGCGCCGAGCCAAAATATTTCAACGCGCTGCTTCGAGCAGGCACAGGGCATGATCCGCATCGACCCGAGGCTGAGAAGCATCTTCGACGTGCAGGACAGCGAAAAACGGATCACGCGTATCAAAACCGGCACGAAGCTGGACGTGAAGACGTTCGACACGGGCATCATCACCGGTGAGATACCGATCCTGACAATCATTGATGAGCTGCACGAGCTGGGGAAGAAGAACAAGGCAGCAGCCGTGATGCAGCAGATCCGAGGTGGCGGCATCACGATGCAAGGCGGTCAGGTTCTCATGATCACCACGCAATCCGATGAGGCGCCAACCGGTATCTGGAAGATCGAATTGGACAAAGCGCGGGCCATTCGGGACGGCAGAGGCGGTGGAGCGCCGATCATGCTTCCTGTCCTTTACGAGTTTCCCGTCGAGAAGCAGGTTGATCAGGAGTACTGGCGGAACCAGAACAATTGGGGCGCGGTGCTTCCAAATCTGGGCCGGTCGATCGATCCCGAACTCCTGGTCGCCGACTACGAGAACAACGGAAAAGCCAACCCTGAAGCTGAACAGATCTGGACCAGCCAGCATCTGAATATTCAGATCGGGGTCGGGATCGGCGGTGACGGATGGTCGGGAGCTGTCCACTGGTCCGACTGCGTTGATCCGAAGCTGGCAGGACTTGATGATCTTCTGCGCCGATCCGAAGTTTGCACCATCGGGATTGACTGGGGCGGCGCTGACGATCTCGCGGCTCTTTACGTCATCGGACGGGAGAAGGTGAGCAAGCGTTGGCTCGGCTGGGGGCAGGCGTGGGCTCGGCAAAGTGTTTTTGAGAGACGTAAGGGCATCTCGTCGCGCCTCAGGGAGTTCGAGGGTCTTGGAGAACTGATCATCTCCAAAAGTAGCGAAGATCAGGCTGCTTCTGCAGCTGATATCTGTCGGAGGATTGCTGACACGGGTCTTTTACCTGAGACGCGCGGTATTGGACTGGACTCGGCTGGGATTGCTTTGCTGCTCGACGCGCTTGAGGAAAGAAACCTCGAAGCGCCACAGCTTGAAGCTGTTGCGCAAGGGTGGAAGCTCCAGACCGCCATTTCGTCGGTCCCGCTGAAGCTGGAAGACAGACGTTTCGTTCATGGTGACCAGGCGTTGATGGCCTGGGCCGTTGGGAATGCTAAGCAGACCCTTCGCGGCAGCAACTACGTTGTGACCAAGGAAGTATCAGGCGCCGCGAAAATCGACCCCCTGATGGCGCTTTTCAACGCCGCCATGCTGATGTTTCTCAATCCGGAACCCAAAAAATCGCCAAGCTACCAGATGCTGGTATTCGGCTAACCATCCACATCCCTATCAGAACTGGAGGTCGTCATGACAGTGACGCGCCGCGCATACTCGTCGCTCATCATCAAGGCGGTTGACGAAGATAAACGCATCATCCGCGGCATCGCGACCACTCCCGCCGTTGATCGGGTCGGCGATATTGTGGAGCCTCTAGGCGTCAAATTTTCCAACCCGATGGCCTTCCTTTGGCAGCATGACGCTCATCAGCCAATTGGCACCGTCAAGTTCGACAAGCCCACCAAGGACGGCATCACCTTCGAGGCAGAGATCCCCATTATTGCCGAAGACGGCAAACTGAAGGATCGGATCGACGAAGCCTGGCAGTCCATCAAGATCGGGCTTGTGAGAGCGGTGTCGATCGGTTTCCGCGCCATCGAATACGCCTTCCTGGACGAGGGCGGAATCCGGTTCATCAAGTCTGAGGTCTTCGAGCTCTCTGCCGTGACCATTCCGGCCCAGCCCGAAGCCATCATGACCAGCATCAAGAACATGGACGCGGAAGGTGTTGCGGTCATCAAGTCCTTCGACATGAACGCTCCTGCCGCGACAGGCAAAATCGAGCGTCCTGCGGATCCCACTCCCGGCGCCACGGGGAAAATTAAACACTCAGTCAATCTCAATCCGAAGGAAAATACGGATATGAAAACTATCGCAGAACAGATCGCGGCGCTGGAAGCCTCCCGTCAGGCCAAGTCCGCGCGCATGTCGGAAGTCATGCAGAAGTCCATGGACGAAGGCCGTTCGACCGACGAGGCTGAACAGGAAGAGTTCGACACGCTTTCCGGCGAAATCGACGCTCTCGACGGCGACCTGAAGCGGCTCCGTATCATGGAGAAGATGCAGGCCGCAGGCGCGAAGCCCGTCATCGCCAACCAGATCAAGACGGCAGCCGCCGGCACGGCAGCCCGCTTGGGTGCTCCGGTCGTTATCAAGAGCGACAAGGACGAAGCATTCGCCGGCCAGAACTACACCCGCATGGTGATCGCCAAGACGCTTGCACGCCTCGACGGCGTGTCCGCGGAAGGCATCGCCGCGCACCGCTGGGGCAAGAGTAACCCCATGCTGGCCCAGGTCGTGAAAGCAGCTGTCGCTGGTGGCGGTACCGAGGCCGGGGAGTGGGGTTCTGAACTGGCGCAGGCCGACACCCGCTATACCGGCGATTTCATCGACTATCTCTATGCCCAGACCGTGTTCGACCGCCTGCCGCTTCGTGAAGTGCCGGCAAACGTCCATATCAAGGGCCAGGATGGCGCCGCAAGCGCTTACTGGGTGGGCCAGTCGAAGTCTATCCCGGTCACCAAGGCTGATTTCTTCGACGTGCAGCTGTCCGCTCTCAAGGTTGCGGCTATCGCTGTCATCTCAAAAGAACTGCTGCGGGACAGCTCGCCATCGGCGGAACTGCTCGTGCGTGACGCACTTGTGCAGGCTTCTGCCCAGCGTGTCGACCAGACGTTTCTTTCCGCCGCTGCAGCCGTCCCGAACGTCTCCCCGGCCGGCATCCTGAACGGCGTGACGGCTGGGACCAGTGCAGGCAGCGACGTAGATGGCGTCATCACGGACGTTAAGGCCCTCTATGCCGGCTTCATCGCAGCCAACAACGCAGACGGTCTTGAGTTCGTTACGACCCAGTCGCTCGCCAAGTCCCTCGGTCTGATCCAGAACGTGATGGGCAACTGGGCATTCCCAGGCCTCTCGGCAAACGGCGGCACGCTCCTGGGTGACAAGGTCACTGCTGGCGGCAATGTCGGCTCTGGCGATCTCATCCTCATGCGTCCGTCCGACATCTACAAGATCGGCGACCGCGGTGTGGAAGTCTCGCTTTCGACCGAAGCCGCCATCCAGATGGATGATGCACCGAACGGCGCCAGTGATACGCCGACCTCGCACACGGGCGTCGTCTCCATGTTCCAGACGGAGTCGGTAGCGATCAAGGTCGTTCGTCCGCTCAACTTTGCCAAACGCCGCGCCTCTGCGGTCGCCTACATCGGCGATGCTGACTACGGCACCGTATCGGCCGGTTGATCCAAGACATGCGGTGGGGCTCAGGCCCCGCCGTCACTTCTTTGAATGGAGGTTCCGATGGACATGATTGCAAAACGCCCGATTACCTACGCGACCCGCCGTCTGCAGGCAGGCGACGCTTTCAGCGCGTCCAACGCGAACGGACGAGTGCTGGTGGCAATCGGGAAAGCTGAGATCGTCAGCGGAACGACCGAGGCCGGTAGAAGCGACGCTGAGCAGCTCTCGGATCTGCGCGCTCAATATCAGCAGAAATTCGACAAAAAGGCCTACCACGGCTGGGATGTCGACACGATCAAGAACAAGATCGCTGAAGCGAAGGACTGATCATGCGCTTTCCCCGCCTATTCAGCCGCGACGCCGTGACGAAAAAAGCGCTGTCGCCTGCCTCTAGGGGGCGTGGCGGGTGGTGGTCTATCCTCGAAGCCGCGCCCGGAAACTGGCAGCAGAATGTCGAAGTCAGCTATGACTCGGTTCTCTCCAATCATGCCGACTTTGCGTGTCGCACGCTGATCGCTTCGGACATCTCGAAGCTTCGTATCAAGCTCGTGGCGAAGGACAGCGACGGGATATGGAGCGAGACCAGCAATGCGGCCTATTCGCCGGTCCTACGCAAGCCGAATAGCTTCCAGAACCGGATCCAGTTCATGGAGTCGTGGGTTCTCTCGAAGCTGCAGCGAGGCAATGCTTACATTTTGAAGCAGCGCGACGGCCGCGGAGTTGTAGTCAAGCTCTACGTCCTCGATCCCACTCTGGTGACGCCTCTAGTGTCCGAAGATGGCAGCGTCTTTTATCAGCTAAGCGAGGATCCGCTCGGCGGCGTCGAAGACAGCATCATCGTTCCGGCTCGGGAAATCATCCACGATCGGTTCAACTGCTTCTTTCATCCCCTGGTCGGGCTGTCCCCCATATTTGCCGGCGGACTTGCAGCCATGCAGGGTCTCGCGGTGCAGAACGACAGCACTCTCTTTTTCCAGAACGGAGCGCGGCCGGGGGGCGTGCTCACGGCGCCGGGCGCGATCGAGAATGAAACGGCGAAGCGTCTCAAGGAGTATTGGGACGCAAACTTCTCCGGAAAAAATTCGGGCAAGGTCGCGGTCTTGGGCGATGGCCTTAAGTATGAGGCCATGCGGGCAAAGGCAACAGACTCGCAGATGATCGAGCAGCTGAAGTGGTCTAGCGAGGTTGTCTGCTCGACGTATCACGTCCCGCCTTACAAGATCGGCGTCGGGACCATGCCGACCTACTCGAACGTCCAATCCTTGAACATTGAATACTACTCGCAGTGCCTTCAGGTCCTGTTTGAGAGCATCGAGCTCTGCCTAGATGAAGGTCTGGGCATGGGCGAGAATATCGGGACAGAGTTCGATCTCGATGGGCTGCTCCGTATGGACTCGATCACGCAGATGGACGTGTTGGATAAGTCGAAGGGCAAGTTGACGGTTAACGAGCAGCGCAAGCGGCTCGATCTCAAGCCTGTCGAGGGCGGCAACACCGTCTATCTTCAGGAGCAGGACCACAGCCTCGAATGGTTATCCCGTCGTGATGCGCAGCCGATAGAGGCTTCGGCGCCCGTTGATCCACCGGCCGAGACGAAAGAAGAACGCCAACAGGCAGAAGCCCGAGCCTTTGTTGCTGAAGCGGCGCTGGAATTTCAGAAAGGTCTAGCCGCATGATTGATGCAAAAGCTTTCGGACAAGAGCTTGCCGGCATGGTTAAGGCGCAGCTCGACCCAATTTTGAAGCGCATCTCCGCACTGGAGAAGCGGTTCGATTCTCTGCCCATGCCGAAAGACGGAAAAGACGCTGACAGCGATCAGATTGTCCTGAAGGTGACCCGCAAGTTCGAAAGCGACCTGTTGCCCATTCGTGAAGCGATGGAAGAAATGAAGAACGATATCCCGGCAACGATCAAGGCGCTCGTGGACGCAGCGGTCTCCGAGATCCCCGCGCCAGTCGATCTCTCGACAGACCTTGAGGCCCTCAAGGCCGTCGTAGCGTCCATTCCTGCCCCGCAGGATGGCAAGGGAGTAACTGTCGAGGATGTTGCTCCGCTAATTGCCTCTGAAGTCGAGAAGCGTGTCAGCGGGCTTCCTGTTGCGAAGGACGGAAAAGACGGCGTCAATGGCAGAGACGGCGTTGGACTGGCCGGCGCATTGATCGATCGCGGTGGGGAACTCGTCGTGACGCTGACCAACGGTGCCACGAAAAAACTCGGGCCTGTCGTTGGGAAAGACGGCGATCCGGGCAAGCCTGGCCGTGATGGGTTTGCTCTGGAGGATTTCGACGCTTCAGTGATGGATGACGGACGCACCGTGCTTCTGGCCTTCACAGGCAAGAATATCGATTACAGTGTCGAACTCGGCTTCCCCGTCATGCTTTACCGCGGCGTCTTCACCGAGGGCACTTACAGTAAAGGCGATACGGTCACTTGGGGCGGCTCTCTCTGGTACTGCGATGCCGATAAAACCGACAGCAAGCCCGGAGACGGTTCGAAGGACTGGACCCTGTGCGCTAAGAAAGGCCGCGACGGCAAAGACGGCGTCGTGAAGGATGCCAAACCTCAACAACCGGTTCGCGTTGGCGTTCCGGCGAAGGGGGAATGACATGGCCCTAGTGACCCTCGCTCAAGTCAATCTCGCGCTTCGCCTCGACCTCGTTGACGGTGACGAGCGCGTTCCCGACATCGAACTCAAGATCCGGCAGGCGGAAGACGCTGTCGTCGATTATCTGAAAAAGCCGGCCCACGGATGGACAGAACAGACCGTGCCAGGTCGCGTCTCCGCTGCGGTGATGCTTGTCGTGCAGAGCCTATTCGACGAAAGCGCGGAAGCTACGATGTTGTCCGGACTAGGTACAGGAGACCCCAAAAACCCCGTCATAGCGCTTCTGTATCGGCTAAGGGATCCGGCGATCGCATGATTACCGCGAATGAATTGGACAGAAGGATCACGCTTCAGCGCGCCACGTCAGCCGCAGGACCGCTCAATGAGCCGGTGGATACGTGGAGCGATCTTGCAACGGTTTGGGCGCGCCGCCGCGATGCGTCCGACAGCCAGAAAATCGAGTTCGTTGCGGCCGGTCAGACCGGATCGTTCGTCGTCGCCCGGTTCACGGTCCGCTCAAGCACCGTCACCCGCTCGGTCACGCCTGTTGATCAGATCGTGCACGACGGGAAAGTCTGGGACATCAAGGGCGTGAAGGAAGCAGATGAGGGTCGCCGTCGCTTTATCGAAATCACTGCCTCACGAGATGCCGACTGATGGCAAAGATCACTGTTAGAATCGACGGTCTGAAAGAGCTGGATCGGGCGCTCGGGCAGTTGCCAAAAGCCACCGCAAAGGCGGCGCTGCTCCGTGTTCTCGTCGAGGGTGGCGAGCTGATTGCCAGTGCAGCGCGTAGGAGGGCGCCAGTCGACGAGCACTATCTCTATGAGAGCATCGACGTCTCTACAAAGCTGACCACGCGTCAGCGGTCCCTTCATCGGAAGGAAGGCGGTCAGGCTTTTCAGGAGATGTTCGTGGGCTCGAATAACCCTGCCGATATCCAGCAGGAGTTTGGTAACGAGCGTCACGGCCCGCAGCCCTTCATGCGGCCGGCCTGGGATTCGACCAAAGATGCAGCATTGGAGCGCATTACGCTTCTGCTTTGGACCGAAATCGAAAAGTCGGCGGCCCGGGTCGCGAGCAAAGCAGCGCGGGGCAAGTGATGGAACAGGCTTTGACTGATCTGCTGGCATCGGTCGCCGGCGGGCACCGCTATTGGGGCCGCGCTCCCCAGAAAGCGACGAGACCGTTTGTCGTGCTCAACCGTGTCGGAGGCCAGCCGAACTATCACATGCAGGGTCCCTCGGGCTTCGTATCAAGCCGCGTCCAGATGGACTGCTACGCGGACAAATATACGGACGCAACCGCGCTCGCCGCAAACGTGACGGCGCTCGTGTCCGGATATCAGGGCGGTACCATTCAAGGAATTTTCGTCGAGAGCGAAAGAAGCCTTTCCGCAGCGGACGCGGGAGAGGTCAGCAGCGTGTTCCGCATTTCCATCGACATCACTGTTCTACACGGAGAATAAGACAATGACTGAAGCTCGCATCGGCTACGGCACCCAGTATGAAATCTGGAATGCCACCCTGCCTGTTCCCGCCTTCGTTTTCGTCGCTGAAGTGACCAGCGTTACGCCTGGTGCTGCATCGGCAGACCGCATCGATGCCACGCATATGATGAGCCCCGGCCGTCGGCGCGAGTATATCGCGGGCCTGATCGATAACGGCGAGGCCTCGTTCGAGATCAACTGGGTGCCTGGCAGCACGACGGACGAGCTTCTGCGCTCTCTGATGTCGTCCGGCGTGACCGTACCGCACCGCATCACGTTCCCGAATGACGTCACCGTCACCTACGACGCCGCGATCACCGGCTACGAGAAGGAAATCCCGGTCGACGATCGCATGACGGCTACCGTCACTGTGGCGGTCTCGGGTGAGGAAGAGTGGAGCGTCGTCGAATAATGGCCAACAAGGAACGAGGCGAAGTCGGCTTTGAAGCCGCGGGCAAGCCCTGGACTATGAAGATCGGCACGGGCGGCATGTGCGAGATCGAAGCGGAAACCGGCAAGAGCATTTCCGAGGTCGGGCAGGCCCTCAACAGCGAGAAAACTGCCAGCCTGACGCTGATGCGTGCAGTCTTCTGGGGCGCACTGCAGCAGCACCATGATGGTGTGACCATTCGCGCGTGCAACGATCTGATCGACGAGCTCGGCGTGCAGCGTGTCGGCGAACTGATCGGCGAGGCGTTCCAGCTTGCCTTTCCCCAGAAGCAACCCGGTACCAAGAAGGATGCCGGCTCGCGCCCCAGGAAGGCGACGGCGGCATAGCCTGGCCGTCGCTGATTGCGGCGTGGGTAGAAGCAGAGCAGCCATATGAGCTGTTCTGGCGGCTCACGCTTCGCGAAATCGGTAACATCCTTCGGGGCGTCACCGACCGAAGAATACGGGAAAGAGACGAACGGATGTCTCTCGCCTGGCACATCGAGGCGCTGGCTCGTGAAAAGAAAATGCCCAAGCTCGACAGCATGTTGAGCAGCAAGAAGCGGCCGGCGGGCAAGAAGATGACCGCCGAACAGATCGAGGCTGTGACCCGCAGCTGGCTGACCTCGCGACACAGGAAGAAGTAGATGGCATCAGCTGTTATCGGCGCGCTCCGCGTGAACCTCGGCATTGACAGCGCCGAGTTTCAGAACGGCCTGAAGAAGGCGCAGGCCAGCCTCAGCGGCGTCGGCAAGTCGATGCAGTCGGCGGGAAAAAGCATGTCCGCCTATCTCACCGCGCCGCTTGCGGCCATGGGTGCACTGACGATCAAGACGGCCGGCGACTTCGAATCGTCGATGAACCGTGTTCAGGCGGCGACCAGTGCCTCATCTGATCAGTTCTTGCAGATGCAGAAGCTGGCCTTGGACTTGGGGGCAAACACCTCCAAGTCGGCTTCTGAGGCTGCCGACTCCATGGAGATGCTGGCAAAGAACGGCGTCGGCGCCGAGGACATACTGAACGGCGCAGCGGCGGCATCGATCAAGCTGTCGGAGGCAACCGGTGGTGATCTCTCGACGGCAGCTGACGTCGCAACGAACGTCATGGCGCAGTTCAAGATCGAGGTGAAGGATCTCGGCAAGGTCGTCGACGGTATCACCAACGTCACGCTCGCTTCCCAGTTCGGGTTCAACGACTACAAGGATGCGCTGGGGCAGGCTGGCGGCGTGGCCGGTTCGCTTGGTGTCAGCCTTCAGGAGTTCAACGCAGCGATCGCTGCCACCTCGTCTGTGTTCAACAGCGGCTCTGATGCGGGCACCTCGTTCAAGACGTTCCTGACGACGCTTGTGCCGAAGAGCCTAGCAGCGCAGATCGCGATGAAAGAACTCGGGTTAGAGTTCTTCAACGCCGATGGGTCGATGAAATCCATGTCGGCGATCGCGGAAGAGCTGAAGACTGGCCTCGCCGGATTGAGCGACGAAGCCCGGAACAATGCTGTCAAAGAGATCTTCGGCATCGATGCCATGCGGACTGCGATTGCGCTCGCGGACCAGGGAGCGGCCGGCATCGACAGGATGACGGAGACCGTCGCACGAACGGGCTCTGCGAACGAACAGTCTGCTGCGCGCATGAAAGGCTTCAATGGCGAATTGGAGAAGTTGAGCGGTGCGCTCGAAACGCTCTCCATTAATATTGCCAACAGCGGCCTTCTGGCTTTCGCCACTTCGCTGGTCAGCGCTCTCGGCGGCCTTGTCGACAGGCTCTCGGATACAAACCCTGAAATCCTCAAGTGGGGAACTGTGGTGGCAGGTGCCGGCCTCGCTCTTGGCCCCGTCGTTGTTGCGGCCGGTCTCTTTGTCTCGGCGGTGGCCGCGATCGGCGCACCTGTCATTGCGACTGTGGCTGCTGTCTCGGCCCTCGCTGCTGCAGGGATCGCGCTCTACACCAATTGGGACCAGGTGCGGGCGTCTTTTCCCGGCGTAGCAACTGCCGTCGAAACAACGCTAGCCGTTATGAAGGTCAGTCTAACGGGCCTCCTTGAGAACGCGCGACTGATGGCCTCCGGCGTCGCCATGGCGCTGACTGGCGATTTCGCAGGCGCGTGGACCAGTGCGCTCGCTCTCGTCAACAATTTCTGGCAGACTTTCGGTTCCATCGCAGACACGATCATCCCGGGCTTCACGGCAAAGGTGGTGGCTCTGGTGGAAAGCGTGAAGCAGATGGCGACTGAAATCGTCGCGGCGTTCACGGCGCTGCCTGGCCAGATGATCGCGATCGGCGGGCAGATCATCGACGGTCTCTGGCAGGGCATCAAGGCGAAGGCCGAAGCTCTCAAAACCAATGTGATGGGCATTGCGAGCAGCATTGTGAGCTGGGTTAAAAACCCGCTCGATGTTCATTCGCCGTCCCGCGTCATGCACGAGATCGGTGTCAATGTGATGCAGGGTCTGAGTAACGGCATGACGAGCTCGAAGGGACCTGTCTTGGCCGTCGCCGGCAACACGGCGTCTGGCATCAAGACGACATTCGACGGGCTTGATGGCGTCGGCTCCAGTCTTGGACAGGGTATGGAGAGCGCCTTTTCGGGCGTCGGGTCGTCGATCGCAGACGCGATCAAGGGCACGAAAGACTGGAAGGACGTCGCGCTGGATGCGATCCGCAGCGTTGCCAGCAGCTTGTTATCCTCGGTGACATCGAAGATGGGCGGTGGTGGCGGCGGTCTCGGCGGCATCTTCACTGGATTGCTCGGCGGTCTGTTTGGTTTTGCGAATGGCGGCTCGTTCAACGTGGGTGGTGCCGGCGGGATCGACAGCCAGCTGGTCGCCTTCAAGGCAAGCCCGAACGAGACCGTCAGCGTTACCAAACCCGGCCAGCGGACAGGCGGCGGTGGAACGCTGGTCTTCTCTCCAACGATCGACGCTCGTGGTGCGGACCAGGCGGGGCTTTCCCGCGTGCAGCGTCAGCTTGACGACATGCAGCGCAACTTTGGCAAAATGGTCGATGCGCGTGGCAAGGTGCGCGACACAAGAGGGGTACGTGGCTGATGGCTCGATTGCTGGATTGGCCGGTTGGCCTTGGCATCCGCGCGCGGCGCCCTCTGTCCGGGCCGCGCTCGAAAGGGGCCAGTGGTCGGCAGGAAAGCATCGGCGGCCGATATCAGTCTGTCGCCTCGGCATTCGGCTACTGGAAATACGAGATCGTCTTGCCCGTGGCTCGTGGCCGGCTCTACCGCCGGATCGAAGGCCTCGTGACGGGCTTGCACGGTGGCGCAAACGCGGTGCGGGTAGCATGGCCGGTTCCGGATGGTCTGACCTTCAAAGACGCCGGCACGGCGGTGACGACCACGCAGGAGCGGCGTGGCATGCCGTGGCAGAACGGAAAGCCGTGGTTGAATGGAAAGAACTGGAAGGTGTCGCCGCCGACGGTCGCAGTCGCGGCTCCGAGTCCGTTCGACGCCACCGTCATTCAGCTGGCTCCGCAGTTCTGGGGCCACAGTCTCGGACCTGGCGACGAGATCGGCTTCGTCCCGTTTCACTTCGGCAAATACATGATCACGCAGGACCAGGGCGACGGCATCTACAGAATTTGGCCCCCGCTTCGCAAGGCCATCACGATGAGTGATCTCGCGACACTGGAGCCTACACTGGCGATGACGCTCGACAACGAAAGCGGATCTGACCTGTCGAGAAACGTGGATGTGGGCGAAGAGACGACGCTCACCTTGTCGGAAGTCTTCGACTACGACGTTCGAACCTATTTTACGGACTGACCATGACCGCTGACAGACACGAAGAAATCATCGGCATGCGTCGTCGCGATCTCGCATCGCTGCACGCCTCCGAACTGAACCGAGCGCTGTTTCCGGCCCCGGAACGGGACGACGACGCGATGACCGGTGAGGAAAAGTCGCAGATCCAGTGCGCAGTTACCGCACTGGTGAACCAGCACCGGCAAGAGATTGGCCAATGGCAACAGGCGAACGGCTGATCATGCCCCTTTTTTCTGACGAGGACCGCGCGTTTCTGCGGCGACCGCATATCGCTCGCGCCTGGTTTGCGACGCTGTATCTGCCGAGCGGCACATGGAACGTTCACAACGGTGTCGGCAAGAAATTCGTTGGCGGGATTGAATGGAGCGGCGTTTCCGATCCTGCCGGCCGGCAACTGGTTTCGGTGTCTGCGGTCGAAGATCCACGCTTCGGGCAGGCCGCGAAAATCGACATCGTGCTTTCCGGCGTCAACATCGAATTCCTTCGTTCGGTCAAATCGACCGCTCGCGAGATCGAGGGCGCAGTCGCGGATGTCTACTGGTGCGCGTTCGACCAGGAGACGCAGGAAGTCTGGGCCGGTGGGCTGAAGAAACTGTTTCCAGGTTATCTGTCTGCCCCCAAACGGCAGAGCCAGGGCATCGGCATGCGACTGGTGTCGTTCACCATCGAGACCATGTGGCAGAGCCAGAATTTCCCGTTCGGCGGGCGCTGGACGTCAGCCGACCAGCGGCGTCGGTATCCCGGCGACAAGGGTCTGGATTACGTCGGCGTCAAGGTTACGGAGATCATCAAGGCATGACCGATGTCCGTGCAATGCTCAAAGAGCATATCGAAGCGACCTTTGACCGAAAGGCCGTGTTCGGCGTCGACGACTGCACGCCCTGGGTGGATGCCTGGCAGGCGAAGTTCACCGGCGCCCGCTTCATGGAGAAACCTGACTGGAGCAGCTGGGAAGAGGCGAAAGCCAAGATTGACGCGGCAGGCTCACTCTGCGCGCTGTGGGAGGAAGCTCTGTTCGGAACTTCGTTCACGGAGACCTACCAGCCTTCGTTCGGTGACGTCGGGATCGTGGAAACGCGCATCACCGGGCAAGTGAGTGGCATATTCCTCGACCACGGGCGGTTTGTCTGGCGGGTCAATATTGGCGTCTCGTTCCTGATGCCGCGCACGATCGTAAAGGCCTGGACGTTCGATCGATGAAAACAACACGACTGCTGCTTCTGACAAGTGCCGCCTGCTGGGTTGGCACAACGCCCGCCCATGCCGGCATCGAGAGCCTGATCATCGGCATTCATGGCTTCCTGCTTTCCAGCACCGCGATCTCGGCCGCTGCGACTGGCGCGCTTGCAACGGTGATCGGTTACGGCATTGCCGGCGCGGCCGTGGTTGGGGCGGCACTCCTCGGCGGTCAGCAGAAAGGCGGCGCTGTGAAGCCGGCCGATGCCAAGAGCAACTTCGAGACCGGCGAAAGCTCCGTCATCGAGGGCGTGGGACGTGTTCGGGTGGGCGGTCTCAAGGCGTTCGGAAACACGGATGGCAGCACCCGCGCACGGCTTTTGTGCCGGCTGCAGGGACCGATCGATGCGGTTGAGACCTACTACCTCGGTCAGCGCGAAGTGACTGTTGAGGCGAACGGCGATGTCAGCTCGCCACCATGGGCACGCCGGGGCGGTTCCTGGTGCAACTGGCAGGACAAGATCGGGACCGGCTCGGAGAGCGCATGGGCGGGCCTCATGTCGCTGTTTCCATCGCTATGGACCTCCGCGCATCGTGTTCGCGGCATCGCGCAGTCCCAGCTGCTGTTCTATAACCCCGGCCTTGAGGAGAAGAAGTATCTTTCCCTCTATCAATCCGGCGCGCCTGAGAGCGAATGGGTTGCACGGGCATCACGCATCTACGATCCGCGCCTTGGCGCCGTAACTTGGACGGACAACGGGCCGCTGATCTGCGCACATGTTTTGCGCCGTGACCCGGCCTTTACATTCGAGCGGTTCAACTGGGCAAAGGTGGCAGAGGCGGCGGACAAGGCCGATGTCCTCGTGACGACCCTGACCGGCGTGGAGAAGCGTTGCCGCCTTTGGGGCATGTGGGCGTGGGAGAGCGAGCGCGGCGAAACCATGCGGCAGTTCCTTGACTCCGCGGGTCTCGAAATCCGTCTCGACGGCGACGGGCTGATCTACTTCGAATTCATCGATGACGAGATCACGCCGGAGATCTCGTTCACGCCCGAAGACATCTACGACTATTCCTGGGCGGCCGGTCCGGAGGCAGTAGAGCGGCCGAACATCGCCCGGGTGAAATACTATTCGCCTGAGCGCAATTACGAGCTGTCCGACCTGGTGGTGGAAGACAAGGTCGCCTGGGCAAAGATCCAGTCCGAAGTCGATAAATACGGCCCGAAATATTTCGATCTCGAATTGCCGTTTTGCCCGTCCGCATCACAGGCGCAGCGGATCCTGCGCCGAAAGTTCGCTCTGGAGCGCGCCGATCGCGGGACGATGATCACCAACATGGTGGGACTTGCGGCATGGGGGCTGCTCTATGCCGAAATTGAGGAGCCGGATCTGGGCGATATCGAGCTGCTGCGCTTGGCGGCGCCCAGAGTCGATGATGACAACGGGTCCGTCGAGATACCCTTCACGATCTGGCCCACCCTGACGCCGTGGAACCCGGCGACGGACGAGGCGCCTGCGCCAGATCCCATTCCGGAACTCGGCTACGAAACTGACATGATCACGCCGGCTGCGCCGACCGCGGCGCTGCAGATCACATATCCGGGTGGGGCGAAGGAACTGCGTGTTTCGTTCAGCCTTCCTGATCAGGACTATGATTTCGTGGAGGCGACTTACCGCATCTACACTGGCGACCTGCCAAGCGCATATCAGTCCATGAGCGAGTACCCGTCCACCACCACGGCAACGATGGCTTATGACGCGGTCAACGTTCTTGGTCGAACCATCGACGCTCGTGTGCGGGTGTTCGACGGCGAAGACGGTAGCTATTTTTCCGAACCGTTGAACGTGGTGGTCGGGGAGAGCAACACTCCGCCCACTGCGCCGACACTCGTTAGCGGTGGCGCAAATTCGGACTCGGGAACGGTCACGGCTTCCATCAACATCACCGTGCAGGCGGGGCAACTCCGTGTTGCGGCCATCCGCTTTCAGCGCCGGATCTCGCCTTCCGGTTCCTGGTCCACCGTGCTGACGCAGAACAGCAGGCCGAACCAGCAAGTCAGCTTTTCCGAAATCGTTTCCACGGGCAGCGGCGTGCCGCAATGGCGCGCCCAGTCGCTCGTGTCGGACGGTTCTGTTGGCGACGAGCTTCTCATCAATCCATCGTCGGGCGGCGGTGGCGGCTAACCACAGGGGCATTTCATGGTTGTTTTTACAAAGCGAGCGGAGCAAATCTTCGCGTCCGTTGACGAGGATGGTGCTGCTCGCTCGATCTCCGAGGCGGAGGTTGCGGTATGGGGTACCGAGCTCGAATTCGGCCAGACGATCGTTGCGCAGAACAGCCAGCTGGCTAACTCGCCACTCGTTTTCGGTGCCAAAGGCAATGGCACGACGAACGATGCGGCGAAGTATGCTTTGGCGGAGGTGGCGAACGATAACATCTTTCTTCCGTCCAACACTGTGTTCAACCTCGGCGATGCACTGCCTACTAAGCCTGTCTAC
>NZ_CP191449.1:3247500-3497929 GCF_050500185.1 Neorhizobium sp. DAR64862/K0K3 | reverse complement strand
TGGGCCTGGCCGGCTAATCATTGGAGGTTCTGAGGTAGGAGGTTTTCAGCCTCAATATGAAGCTGACCGATCCAATTTCTTCTTTTCGCCCGGGGCCTATTTCGACCCACCCATCAATCCAACCGACCCCATAATCGGAAACACCACACCGCCTGCCATAGCGGGCGTTCAGCGCTACTCCAACGTATTCCTCAATCCGGGTGGCTCGAACTACGTCAAGGACCGAATGTGGCGCAACACCGTAGTCGGTGCAGGCGCTTTCCGCATCATGGAAGATGCGGAGCGTACAGAGGCATTTGGCAATTCTGCGTTCGGCTTTGCGCGTTATAGCGAGCGCAACACTGGCGTCGGAACGCTTGTCATGCAGTGGCTCGGCCAAAACCTTCGCCGGGATAACGCCAACTTCTATACGCATGACATCTGGTACAACGGCGGCGTCACGATCAATGACCCGGCGTGGAACTACGAAAGTCTCAAAACGAATGACCCAACGGGGACATTGCAGGCGACACTGGTCGCATACACCGATTGGGCGACAACCCGCGATGATGTCGCGAATAACGTAGCTGTCGGCCGGGACTCGATCCTTCACCTTCTGAAGGGTGTGAATAACACTGGCGTAGGTTACCGCGCCGGCCAGAAAGGCATCCGCGTCAGCAACAACAGCTGGTACGGCTATCGGGCTGGACAGGACAATCTGTGGGGCAATGAGAACGCAGGTTTCGGTACTTCTTCAGGCTTCTGCAACCAGATTGGCAACGGCAACTCCTACTTCGGGCACGCCGCCGGTTCTGGCCTCAATGGCGGTGACAACAACATCATCATCGGTCGCAACGCTGGTGTGCAAACAACACTTATCCAGGCGAACGGAAATGTGTGGATCGGTCGCGATGCCGGCCGTGGCCTGAATGTCAACACCGATGACAAGTTCATCTTGCAGAACCTTTCTACGCGCACGCCTCTGCTTTCCGGTGACTTTGCGACACCTCGTCTCGGCGTCAACATTGCCTTTGGTGACCTCAAAGGCACTCTTCACGTTCGCACAGGCTATTTCGGGGCAGATGTAGCAGCCAATGCTGGCGCCGACGAACTTGTAGTCGAGAACGCCGGCGCAGCGGGTATCTCCATCCGCACCCCGAACACCGCAGTCGGTTCCCTTCTGTTTGCGGACGCAGAAGGAAGCGGTCAGGGCGGTCTCCAGTACACGCACACAGGCGATATCTTGTCTCTGCGCGCTGGCAACGCCAACCGGGTCAATATCACGAACACCGGTATCGGCTTCAACGGCAACACGGCCATCGTCAAGCCGACGCTTGCTGCGGCTGCTACTGACGCAACCACAACGCAGGCGCTTGCTAACAGCATGCGCACCGCTTTTATCAATTACGGTCTTGCTGCTTAATTATGAAAGGGAATGAGGTGCCTCACTCAAAGGAAATAGTAGACAGGGTGGACCGCGACCTCAGCAAGCTTAAATTTCGCCCATTTGAAGAGCGGGATGTCGACGTAGCTAAAGTTGACGGCGCCCTCTCAAATGTCGGCATCACCCGCTTTTCTCCGGGCTGCTCTTTTGGGCAACTCGCGCGGTTATATTTTACTACAGCTGAGATTTCCGAGGTGACCACATGACGCTGGACATAAGCAGGAGCGTGCTGATCGGCTGCGCGACTCTGCCGTACGAGACAGTTGAATGGCTCGTCTCGGGAATTGCCGAAAATTTGGGAGTGGGACCGGTGTGCAGAAGCACCGACAATCACCGGTTCGACGGTGCTGTCCTGCTTCAGCTTGGCCCATTCATCTACAATCTAGAAGAGTTAACCGCGATGGCAAAAGAGTTGCGCGATCGCCAAAAGGAGAAGACATGACTAAGGCATCTGACAAGAAATTCGCGGTGGACTTCGATGCGGTCCTCGTCGGCCCCAACGGCAAACCGATGATGGACACCAAGTTTAACGACGACGGAAAGCCTGATGGGCAGGAGCCGCTGACGGTGGGCTCGCTCTGCTACATGCTCCTTACGCGCCCCATGGAAAGCGACCAGCTCAGCGCGCAACAGGCCGTGAAATACTTCCTTCTCGCTTCAGCCGCGGCCCAAGGCGGCAAGCAGGATCTTACGGTGTCAGACAAGAGCCTGCTCTTGGTCCGCATCGACAAGTTCCCGCTTGGTTTGATCGCCAAAGCCGCGCTGCTGGCTGCCATTGACCCTCTCGAGTACGAGAAAGCGGCCCGCGTAGCGTAGGCGAACGAGTTGCGCCGCATAATAGGCCATGATACCGCCTTTCGGAATGTCTCCGGAGGGCGGTATGGCCAGCAATTCGATGCAAGATGGGTACAACGACGAGCTTTATGGCTTTCTGACCGAGCATGACGAGGACGAGGTCACAATCCGCCCGAACGGGATGGATATCGAGATCGCAACCCAGATCGAAATCGGCGTCGATCCGAAGAAACTGACGGAGGGGATGCCGGTCACGGTCAGCATTAACCGCCGGACCATGGATCGGAAATACATCGATCGAGTGTTCTACGTGATGTCCGTGACGGAAAATAACATCCTCCTGCGCGAGGGTTGGATACCTGGACAGATGGGTATGAGCTACCTTCTCACTATGGCGGAATACGCCTTCTACGATGCCCGGCCTTTAGTGGATGCAGTCACCAAATGATTTTCGGTACCAAGACCAAGCAGGTAATTTCCGTCCGCACAGACGGCTTCGGCGCAAGGCTTATGGCACTCATCCACGGCATGTACGTTGCCGAGCAGCTGGACTTGCCGTTCAAGTTCAGTTGGCTGCCAATGAAGGGCGACAGCCAGTTCCACGCCGTCTCATCGGTTAGGAACATCTTCTCGGAGTCGTTCTTAGCTGAGCACTATGATGATAGCCTCGATCTTTCGAAATATCGCGAGATCGTGCACGAGCCGCTTTCGGACGAGACGATAAAACAGGTCTTGCAGGACAAGAACCTGCACGGCATCAACATGATGGTCTGCGAAGATCAGCTCAAGTTTAAAGGGGCCGACATTCCGCGAGAAGTGTTCCCGCGGATCTGGCAGAAAATCGACTTCTCCGATCGGCTCAAAGAGATCATCGCAAAAGCCGAGGCGGCAGTGCCGGGCAACGCCGTTGCCGTCCATGCGCGCCGGGGCGACACGATCAGCGGCGTCTATAGGATGCGTCTGTTCAACGAGCGGTACGTTCCGATCTCTTGGTTCAAGACAATCTTTCGTGGCGAGGCTGATAAGGGATCGCCGTTGCTGCTTTTCAGCGACGACAGCCGTATCTTGCAAATGATGCGCGATCGGTACTCGGTCGGCACCACGGACGATTTCGGCGCTGGTGAATATACAAGCGAGGAACGGGCAGTCTTCGACTTCGCGATGATGTCGCGGTGCTCTCGGATCATCGCGCGGGGCAGCACCTACGCAATCCTGGCAAGCTTGATCAACAAGGTACCGCGGTACGATCCGCGCGAAGCTTTCGACATTGCCAGCCGTAGGCTCGCCATCCTTGACGACGTCGAGAGCAACCCCGACGATTACACGACGCTTGATAAGGCTAAGGAATTGCAATGGGTCGCTAACGAGCTGTCCGAGGGACTGACATACGACCAGCGCGACAGCCTTCTATCCAGAGCATCTGAGCTAGACCCCGAGAACCAGACCTATAACCACCTCCGGGCGCTGACGTTCGCCAGGCGCAAGCTCTACAAGGCGGCGGAAGATATCCTCCGGGAGCAGGCGACCGCCTACTTTGAAAGCAATGGTGGCCGTTCACAGGAGTTCATGCACCCTTTCAATCTTATGGGGGATCGGATCGCGCGGCCATTCCTAGAGCCGGCCACGATAGGCGAACATCCGTTCATCTCGCTTTTCTATGCGCACAACCTGACCAAGCGGGAAGGCGCAGAGGCTGCGCTGGTGATGTTCCGTCGTTCGCATCTGCTGGAACCAGCATCCGACGTCCTACTCGCCAACTACGCTCAAGCTCTCCTCGCGTGCAAGAAGCACGACGAGGCGCTTGATCCTCTCGCTTCAGCGATACGAGCAGGTCGCAACCTGCCAATATTCCACCGCCAGATCATCGAATGTTACGAGGCAGCAGGCAAAAAGGATATGGCATTGAAGCATGCCGGCATTGCGTTTGAGCTCGCACCAGAAGATGCGTTCATCCGGACAAAGTATGCCTTCCTTCTAACCCGCGCTCGCCGCAACGAAGAAGCGAAACAAGCGGTGGAAGGGATGACGCAGGATTCGACCAACGACCCTGCTGCACTGTTCCAGCTGTCCCGTGCGCTTGAGCGCTTCGGCAACAAAGCCTTGGCAAAGGAATGCGCCGGGAAGGCCGTTCAGCTCCGCCCCCGGAAAGGCTACTACAGGAAGTGGTTCGAATCGCTTTGAAGGCGGCGGGTATTATCCGCCGTACCCCTTCGGGATTAGGTGACGAAATACAGCAAGGCATATTGCCGCCGCTGCTGTAACCGCGGCCACGGGCTCGTCGGTTGCTATTTTCGCATGGGCCAGCTCGTCGTCTCGCCATGAGAAAGCGAACGTCTGCCCTGGGCATTTTTGATGAAGCAGTGCGATCGCGTGATCGATGACGCGCGTGTAATGCGGGATCTTTGTCGGGCGAGGGTCCCAAGGAACGTGCCACGTAACCCGCTCTGCGGGGGTGCCGGGTGCTTCCACCCGCTTTTCGTAGCCGATGTATTCAGCAATTCTGGTGTCGAGCTCGCGATCAGGTTCTCGGCAACTCTGCAGGTCATGGACGAGTTCAACAATGCTCATTCGGCTACGATCTCATTAGTTTTTGCAAAGTCTTTCAGCGCAGCCATGCACATGGCAAGGGGACCAGTCTCCGCAACGCACGGCTCACCACCTTCGATGACCGCTCTGAACTGTCTGATCCTGTCGCATGATATTGCCACGGATTTTCCGGGTGACGTCATCGATATCAGTTCTCGAGCTTCCTCGAAGGACCGGGTAAACTGAGGAAGTCGGTCGGCGGCTCGCTTGGCTGGGTCGAGCCATACGACACGTTGGTTCGCTCCTGCTTCACCTTCCACAACTGGGTTGAACCCGATCGCGCGCCCGATTGCTTCATCGAGACGGCGATGTGGGCCAGTGGCGTTTGCTAGACCTTGAATGAGAGCGTCGATATTCATTGCATTCCTGCACGCTGTTTGTCGCAAAAGCGTCATACAGCGGGAGTTGGGCTTCATCTAGGCCCCAGTCACAAATTACCTATCAAGCGCCTGGTTGATCAATGATGCCAGTCTAACACCGGCAAACTTGAGCCGAGAACTAGCGATCGGCCAGTTTGCGTCGCAGTAGCTGTCCGGGAGTACCGCAGGGTCACCCGACAATCCTGCGAGATCCGGGAAGATTTTGTCTCGCGCGATGTCGTGACTTTCCATTGCCCATGATGCCGGATCGCCACCGGCGCGCGGGGAGTCCTCGTCCTTCATCAGCCTCTTGGCTGTCTCCTGGAATTTTGTGCGCGGGCAGGCAATCAGGTCTTTGTCCCAGACCGCGTGAAGCGTTTTCTCTTCACCTTGGTAGATGACCTTCCTCTGCCCCGTGTCTTTGCTGGCATGAAGCGGTTGGTGAAGGTCACCAATGAAGTGGGTCAGATATTTGAGAGCGACCAGTCGGCTTTCGTCTGGTGCGTCACGGTTCGAGAGATCTTCGATGTTGTGAGAGATCGCGGCAAGCACGCAGTTGCCGTCACCGCAATCTCGCTCGGGGCTGTAAGAGTTCGCGTCGACAGGGATCCGGACGGCGTGCGACGGCTGCTTGGGGAAAGTCACGCCCCTGATCGAATCCGCCCATGAGGCTACCTCGTTAAGGCGTTTCTTGCCTTCCATAGCCAGAAGCCGCGAGACTTCCTGTTTTGCCCTCGGCGTGAGGTTCGCTTCGGCTATGTCTGCAACGATCTGGTGACCGCGTCTGGTCCATGCTGATGCTTCAGAGACTGGCAGGAATGCGGCCAGTACGACCGCGGCGGAGGCGAGTTTGACGAGAATCTTTTTCATCGCCGCAAGCTACATTATTCAACTCGGGCCGCAAGCCTGAGGTCGAAACCACATCTCAACATCGGAGAACACCATGACCACGCTTCGCACCAGCGCTGCGGGCCGCAAGGCTATTGCGCAGCATGAAGGAACACGGCTGACCGCCTACCTAGATTCGGTCGGCGTTTGGACGATCGGGGTAGGGCATACGGCAGCCGCCGGCGCGCCGGCCCCGAAGAAGGGCATGAAGATCACCGCAGCCGAATGCGACGAGATCTTGGCGCGCGATCTGTCCGCTGTCGAGGCCGACGTCAACCGGCTCGTGAAGGTGCCTCTCACCCAGAACCAGTTCGACGCGCTGGTCTCGCTGGTCTTCAATATCGGGGGCACTGCCTTCCGGAAGTCCTCGCTGCTCAAGAAGCTGAACGCGGGCGATATTGCGGGCGCCGGCGCTCAGTTCCTCGTTTGGAACAAGGGCACAGTCAACGGCAAGAAGGTCGCAATCAAGGGCCTCACCACGCGTCGGCAGGCTGAACGGACACTGTTCCTCACCGGTGGCCAGAAAGCCTCTCCTGCGCCATCTGCTCCAGAACCAGCAGCGCCAGCGCCCGTGAGCGACACCATCACCGTCGAAGTCGTTCAGCGTAAGCTCTACGACCTCGGCTATACCGAAGTCGGCAGCCGCAAACCAGACGGATCATTCGACGGCAAGCTCGGCGGTATGACCCAGGCGGCGATCCTCATCTTCCGCGCGGACAATGGTCTGCCATCGGTCGGCACCATCGATCAAGACCTCCTGACGGCGCTCGACACCGCTCCGAGGCGCAAGCTCGCGCGCAATGATGCAACGGCCGACGAGGTTCGCCAGAGCGTGCCCGAAGTCAAAAGCAACTGGCGGATCAAGATCGGCGCCATCGTCGCCGGCGGGTTCTCCGCGGCCGGCGCGCTGTTCGACGGCATCGTGTCCCAGCTCGGCACGGCTCGGGGCTATCTCAGCGACATGTCTGAATACGTCGGCGATGTGCCTGGCTGGGTTAAGTTCGGCATTCTCGTCGCTCTTGCCGGCGGCGCCTATTACATCGCCCAGCGCGGCGAGAGGAAAGGCGTCGAGGCATTCCAGGAAGGGGCGCGCCGGTAATGTCTTCCACCCTGCGCATCATCATCGTCTTCGCGATCGTCACGGCCATCATCGGCGCGGCGACCTGGCTCTACAATGCCGGCGGCGCTGGCACCCTCAACACAATCGAAAGGCAAAACAATGAAGCAGGCGAACACTCTGATCGCGCTCGCAGCGCTTATGACTTGTGCATTGATGGCGGCCGGGTGTGGGACTTCGGCTCCGGCAAGTGCGCCGGGCCTACGGCGCGTCGTGGGAACTGATCTTATCGGAGCGAGGGGTGCAACGCCGTCTGATCAGCGAAAGATTGACCGAACAGCAGTCGGTCTCTGCAGTGCACGCGTCTGGACATCGCAAGAATGTGCCAAGCATGGAGAGGGGCCTAGATGAGCGAAGCTTATTCCGGTCCCGGCATCTGGATCCGGGTTAAACACCGCTTCGGCCCTCGCATGCCGGAGTGGTTCATGGCGGCGCACATGATCCTGTTCGGTTACGTTCTGCTGCTTCCCTCTCAAACGTTCAACCAACCTGCATTCGCTTCTTTCCGCCAGCTGGTGCCGTCCGAGAGCTTTCTCGGTTGGGCTATGCTTGTGGTCGGTTGCCTCCGCATCATCGGCCTCATGGTCAACGGCGCGCGAAAGACAGTGACACCACAGATCAGGGTCTACTCGGCGGGAGCTGGTTGCATGGTCTGGTCAGGCATCGCATACGGATTTTTCTCCTCTGATGTCGTCTCAACGTGGCTCTCGATCTATCCACTGTTCGCAGTGAACGAGGTCGTCAACATCTACCGCGCTGCGCACGATCAAGGGGAAGCACGCAATGGAACAGCAGCTATCTGAATTGCCCCCTCTTGCGCTCGCTTTCTTCGGTGCAACGTTGGCGGTCATCTTTGGGGTGAGATACCTCGGACTCCTTTCCGGCGGAAAGACACCGCCAGAGAAATCTTCATCGGTTGCTCAGGTCGCCGCGGTCATTGTCGACCCCACCGCTCTCAACCGGCTCACGGCGGCTGCCGAAGCTTTGAACATGACGCTAATCGAGGGGATACAGGTCGCGAAAGAGAAGATCCGCGTTGATAACCTTATGGCGACGGAACTTGACCGCATCAGGGAAGAACTGCGGATTCAACGCGAGATAGGCCGGCGGGAGCGCTAGCGCTCCTATAGTCCGTTCCTAAAATGTAGCAAAGGCCCCGTCGGTTGCAGACCAGCGGGGCCTCTTTCCAGTGAAACGCTGGATTGATTTTCCTGCTTGTTCTCGAAGCTTCCCAAGCTGCGTCTAAACAAAATTCAATCAGCCGACGCTTTCCAGAACGCTTGGAAAAGTTTCGTGCCGAGCTCGGTCATCGCTACTACTTGCTGCGGGTCTGTCAGCTTTTCGGTAGCCCAGGTCCGTAGTCTAGCTAAAGCAGTAGGTTCATCTTCAGTTACAGCAAAAGCACTTACTTCGCTCGCTAGATCGGTAGAAACGCCTACTTTGACAAACGCGCTGTCGAGGCGAAGTTGACCGTTTTCGAGTTCCTCAACAATCTTTTCCAAGTCGGAGCCTCTGCCACCCGCGAAAGCTCCAAGGGCAATACTTCCTGGTCCACCGCTGGCTGCAAAACCTACGGACATTGGTGTTGTGATTATCGTGTTGCCGCGCGAATCAGTAGCACCAACGACGGTGTTGCCGCGGCCGCCTCCTAGTCGCTTCATTACCTCCGGATCAATGTTGCCGTAAAAGGTATTAAACTCGCCATGTACCGGCTTCTCCTCA
This sequence comes from Neorhizobium sp. DAR64862/K0K3, assembly GCF_050500185.1. Taxonomy (NCBI): domain Bacteria; kingdom Pseudomonadati; phylum Pseudomonadota; class Alphaproteobacteria; order Hyphomicrobiales; family Rhizobiaceae; genus Neorhizobium; species Neorhizobium sp. DAR64862/K0K3. The sequence goes on along the minus strand of NZ_CP191449.1, from coordinate 3,489,039 downwards.
TCACTCATGATCGTGCTCCCTTCGCTCGTTAATCAAACCACTCAACCATATGTTGAAACTATGAGGTTGTCTCGGGTCACGTATGTGCGGGGACCGTCTAAATTTCCAAAGCAATATCAAAGGCTCTTATCAACCCCTCACCTACGCGACAAATCGTTGTAATCACACGCGAATTTCGATTATTTCGCTGTCCAATTGGGATCACCACCATTTGCAGGACATTTGGGACCTCCGCGTTCCCGCGTTCCCACAACCCGATCATTCGCTGGCTGATTACGTCCGAGTTCGCTCAGCCGTTACCCGCGACGTGATGCGTTGCTGCACAGTAAAAACAGCTCAGCACCACAACCATCCGCTACCGTCGAAATACGCAAACTCAGAACCGTGGCGAGAACTCGTAGTTGCAAAGGATTTTCTTCGACCCAAGCCATCGTAACTGCTTTGCTGCGGCCATGCTCAACGTCTCGATTTTGGCCAGGCTTCAATTTTCGCATGGCTCTTTCACACACAATAGAGCGCCTGCAAACTTCATCAAACAGCGGATCAACTAAATCCCGACCTCGACGAAATCTATACTTTTTGGCTCGAATTTATCTAACGTTGCCTTGAGACAAGATTGAAGATCGGTGTCCAAGGCCATTCTGATTGCGCTGATCATCTCTGCCTCAAAAGCATCGATGCTGTCGTAGGCGATCAGGTTGGACGACGAAGCCGCCTTACACAGCACTTCGACAACGCGTCTTTCGTTCGTGAGGCCCCTCAATGCTCCAGCGCAGGCGACCACGGCATCATGGTAAGCTGCGTCCCGGGAACCCGGCCACGCTTCGATCAAATACTTCGCCGCCTCCTTCGTGCTTTTGATACGCACAAAGGTCTTGGTTTCCCCCCGCAACTCGATGGTGACGACGTTGTCCCATTCAGCCATGGCTATGCTCGCCCAATCCGCAAGTAGAGCTAATTTAGCGGGCAATACTTGAGCGGGGCTGGTGACTGTCGTGTGGAAAAGAGGACCTGGCGACGTAGTAGATCGGCGCCAATGTACGAGATCGACTTGAGGTCGATACCTATAGAAAGCGGGTACTTGGCCAATGTGTGGCGCCAGCAGGCCAAACTCTTATACCAGTGCACGATGTCTACATACTGCGCCACGCCGTTCATTTACAGAAGGCCCGCTCCCGTAGCTGAGAACGCGAACTTTCGGAAGGATGTCGCGTTTCTGCCTACGAATATTCCGTTTTCTCGGGATTACCTTCTCGGAGATTTCGCCGTCCATTCGGGATCAGCAATTCCGCACCCTCCTCGTCTATACTTGCGGCGTGGCCTGCTTGCTGCCGCGGTTTGTGCGAAATGGGCGGGTCGCCCCCTTGAGCACGAATCCGAGAATGCCGGCGGCGACCCAGCCGGCGAAGAAGCCACCGCCGGCCCAGGTGAGGCCGGCGGCGTCGATCGGCACGGCCGGCACATAGTCGCGCCATGTGTTGGTGAAGGTCATGGGGTCGGCGTTGCGCATCACCACGAATGGCTTGATCGGCAGCGGGGCCTTGATCAGTTCATCCTGCTGCGTCAGCAAAGTCTCGTAACGCTGAAAGATGCCGCGCATCGTGTCGCCCTGGTCGCGCAGAAAGGTTTCCGGCGAGCTCGAATAGACGTTGAGCGCTTCTTGCCGGCCAAGACCGTGGTGGTTGGCCTGGGTGTCGAACTGGGTGATCATCACCTTCAGCTCATCGAGCGCGCCGCCGATGCGCTGGCGGTATTGCTGGGCAAACTCGGGCGCCTGAGAGAAAAACAGGCCGCCCAGTATCGCTGCAGCCATCGTCAGCATTCGTCCGAACATCAGCATCGCATCACCCCGTTCGTGGACCCCTTTCACAACGGGAGATACCTGGAAAGGTTGCGGGCAGGAATACTGGTGGCATTTTGAGGCGCCTCAAAGTTGCGCTTTACCCGCTGCGCCGACCTCGTCGATCTGAAAACCCACGGCAAACGGTTCAGGTCTTGCGGACATGCTCCATACGGAAGCCGAGGCCCATCAGTCGTCCCGAGAGATGGGCGAGAAGCGGAAATCGGGCGATGCCGCGGATAAAAGCTGGCGGGCCTTTGCGTTTTTGCGCATCGACCTCATCGCTGCGGCGGCTCGAGCGCATCATCAGCTGCAGTTTCTGCGTGGCGCGCGTCGGAAAGCTGCGGCGCTTTTCCACGGCCGCGAGATCCGCATCCGAGAGCCTGTTTTCGCGCAGCGGCTTTGCCAGAATGTTTGCCGTCGCCACCGCATCCTGGATGGCAAGGTTGACGCCAACGCCGCCGATCGGCGACATCGCATGCGCCGCATCGCCGATGCAGATCAGGCCGCTGCGCCACCATTGTGTCAGCCGGTCGATCCGTACGGTCAAAAGGCTGACGTCGTCGAAGGAGGAGATCTCCGCCATCCGCGCGGCCGGAAGCGGCGAAACGTCCACCACTCGCTGACGAAAAGCCTCGATGCCTTTTTCGCGGATGTCTGCATAGGTCGTGCGACGGACCACATAGCCGCATTGCCAGTAGTCACCCCGGTCGATCAGCACCAGACCCTGGCTTGGACCGGCATGCCCCATCACCTCGTTCGGGTCATCCTTCTGCTTGGAAAGCTTCATCCACAGGACTTCGCTCGGCTCTCCAAAGCTTTCGACAGTGAGGCCGGCCTTTTCCCGGATGATGGAATTGCGGCCATCGGCCCCGACGACGAGTTGCGAGCGGATGGTCAGCGGACCATCCGGCGTTTCGACGCAGAGGCCGGCAATTGCGTCCTTCTCCTCGATGAGCCCGGTTACCTTGGCATCCATGATCAGCTTGAAATTGGGATAGCTTTGCGCCTGCCTTGCCATGAAATTCAAAAAATCCCATTGCGGCATGAAGGCGATGAAACGGTTCTTGACCGGCAGGCGGGAGAAATCCGCCATGGTGATCGTCTCGCCGCCCATCTGCGCGGAAAGCTTTGGCGCCCTTGTGTGCGGCAGTGCCAGAAAGTCGTCGATCAGGCCGAGCTCTGTGATCACTTCCAGCGTCGAGGGATGGATGGTATCGCCACGGAAATCGCGCAGGAAATCCGCGTGCTTTTCGAGCACGACCACATCGGCGCCGGCCCGCGCCAGAAGAAAGCCCAGCATCAGGCCCGCCGGCCCTGCCCCGGCGATGACACACTGGGTTTCGATCTTCTGGGTTTCGATCGTCTGGGTCTCGATCGTCTGCATATCCGTCATGACCTATCGGGCTCTTCGAAAGTTCGGAGTTGAGCGCTTACACTTGTGAGCCGCCGCTTTCTCTTTTAGACCAGCGGTCACCGTAAAGACAGGACATACCATGGCCGAAACCGGCAAGCGTCGCATCAGCATTCTTGGTTCCACCGGCTCGATCGGCGTCAACACGCTCGATGTCGTGAGCCAGCTTGGCGGGCGCGACGCATTCGATGTCGTGGCAATTACCGGCAACGCCAATGTCACATTGCTGGCCGAGCAGGCGATAGCCTGCGGTGCAGCGCTGGCCGTAACCGCCGATGATGCCCATTACGACGCGCTGAAATCAGCACTGTCAGGCACCGGGATCGAGGTCGCGGCAGGACGCGCGGCGCTGATCGAAGCGGGTGCACGACCATCCGACCTGGTGATGGCGGCAATCGTCGGGACTGCCGGCCTTGCGCCGACGCTTGCTGCTGCGGAGCGCGGAGCAGACATCGCCCTTGCCAACAAGGAGTGCCTGGTTTCCGCCGGCGAACTCTTCGTTCGGGCGGTGGCCGAGGGCGGCGGTCGACTGATCCCGGTCGACAGTGAGCACAGCGCGATCTTCCAGTCGCTGGAAGACGACCAGCACCATGCGGTGGAACGCATCGTTCTGACCGCGTCCGGCGGACCGTTCCGGACATGGAGCCGCGAGGAGATGGCCGGCGTCACGGCAGAGGTTGCCCGCGCCCATCCCAACTGGTCCATGGGACTGAAGATCTCGATCGGCAGCGCCTCGATGTTCAACAAGGCGCTTGAAATCATCGAGGCGAAGCACCTGTTCAATATCAGGCCGGACCAGATCGAGGTGATCGTGCATCCGCAATCCATCATTCATTCCATGGTGGGTTACCAGGATGGATCCGTCATTGCGCAGCTCGGCAGTCCGGATATGCGCACCGCCATCGGCTATGCGCTGACCTATCCCGAGCGGCCGAAGCTGAATGTGGACCGGCTCGATTTCGCCAAGCTGGCAAGGCTCGATTTCGAGGCGCCGGACGAGGTTCGGTTTCCGGCACTCAGGCTTGCCCGCACTGCGCTGGAGCGCGGCGGCGCGCAGGGCGCGATCATGAATGCCGCGGAAGAGATGGCGTTTCATGCCTTCTGCGCCGGCAGGATCGGCTTTCTCACCATGGCGGATGTCGTCGAAGACGTGATGGACGCGATGATGGGCCACGCGGCAACAACGATGGATGCCGTGTTTGCAGCAGACGCTGAAGCACGCCGCCGTGCCGACGAAATCATCGACAAACGGGAACTGGCCGCCTAAGCGCCGAAAGCCATCGGCTACGGCAGGACGGCCGCGTGATAAGACAAGTTCATTGGGTGATGGGAAGACGGGGCGACTTGGAGCGCCCGGCATCCCCGTGACACGCACGGGGATGAGGCAGACGTCGTGTCAGGCGACCTGGCGTGCCAATGCGCAGCGCGACCACAGCTGATGCAGCGAGCTGACCAGATGTTCCAGATCCGCATCCGTATGCAGCGGCGTCGGTGTGATGCGCAGGCGCTCGGTCTTTTTCGCAACCGTCGGATAGTTGATCGGCTGGACATAGACGTCGCAGGTGTCGAGCAGGATGTCGGAGATCCACTTGCACTTGGCCGCATCGCCGACCATGACAGGCACGATATGGCTTGGGTTGTGCATATGGGGGATGCCCTGCTGATCAAGCATCATCCGCAGCTTCTTGACGCGGTCCTGGTGACGCACGCGCTCGAACGGACTTGCCTTGAGGTGGCGGATCGAAGCGATCGCGCCGGCCGCAAGTGTCGGTGGCAAAGCCGTGGTGAAGATGAAACCGGATGCGAACGAACGAATGAAGTCGCACAGCGCCGTTGATGCCGCGATATAGCCGCCCATGACGCCGAAAGCCTTGCCAAGCGTACCTTCGATGATCGTCAGACGGTCCATGAGGCCTTCGCGTTCGGCAATGCCGCCGCCGCGCGGGCCGTACATCCCGACCGCATGAACTTCGTCGAGATAGGTCATCGCACCGTATTTGTCGGCAAGATCGCAGATCTCCTTGATCGGCGAGATATCGCCGTCCATCGAGTAGACGCTCTCGAACGCGATCATCTTGGGCGCCTTCGGATCGGCTGCCGCAAGCTTTGCTTCCAGATCGTTCAGATCGTTATGCTTCCAGATCACCCGGTCGCATTTGGCATAGCGGATGCCCTCGATCATCGAGGCATGGTTCAACGCGTCGGAAAAAATGATCAGACCGGGGATCTTCTGGCCAAGCGTACCCAGCGTCGCCCAGTTGGAGATATATCCGGACGTGAACACGAGCGAGGATTCCTTGCCGTGAAGGTCAGCGAGCTCCTGCTCCAGAAGAACATGGTAGTGGGTGGTGCCAGAAATATTCCGGGTGCCTCCCGCACCCGCGCCACAGTGATCAATGGCCTCGTGCATGGCCTCGATCACGGCCGGGTTCTGGCCCATGCCGAGATAATCGTTGGAACACCAGACGGTAACCTCTCTCGGTCCCTCGGGCGTATGACGCGTCGCGCGCGGAAAACTTCCGCGATGCCGCTCGAGATCGGCGAACACGCGGTAGCGGCCTTCCGAATGAAGTCCGTCCAGTTCGCTTTTGAAAAATGCCTCGAAATCCATGTCACACTCCAGAACCTACCCCGGTTTTGGGTCCGGTTTCGCCATGCGTCAAGCCCGAATAGGTCAATTTGCCCCGACCTGCGGCGAAAAGTCCGATTTTTTGGAACAATTCCAATGAAGCGAAACTACCATTGAAATCTGCCAAAATCGTTACGAGTCAGGCGACCCCGAAAAGACGAAAGACTTTCCGAACAATCGGCTCGATCTGGCGTGATGCGACTTCCCCCACCTTCTCATCATTCCCCAAGTCGGCCAGCCGATCAATCCCCATTTCATACCGGCGAAACCTGACTGAAAGCGGATTTTTGCCACAGCCATCGAAGAATGAGATCAGAATGTGTCTTGCTTATATGGACTATTTGAAGAGCCGGCCTATTGTTCATCGGATGCACAAAAGCCCGGCGTGCGCACCTGCAAGGGTTTCGCCGGACACAATCAACCGGCAGGAACTACTCAGGAGGAATTCATGAAAAAGGCTTTGATGCTTCTCGTGCTCGGCGCATCTCTCGCGAGCTGCACCGCGACTGAAAAGGGTGCCGGTATCGGCGCTGCATCCGGCGCCATCATTGGCGGCGCAGTCACCGGTAACGTCCGCGGCGCAGCCGTTGGCGCAGCCATCGGCGGCGTTTCCGGTGCGGTCATCGGCAACGTGTCGGAACAGCCGGGCCAGTGCTATTATCGCGATCGCTACGGCCGTCGCTACATCGACGATTGCCCGCGCCGTTACTAATCGGAGCGGCGCTCGACGAGCTCCGCAAGACTGTGGCCCTGGAGCATGCTCCAGGGCTTTTTCATTTATGAAGACATACTTATCGACGAGACGGGGGTACCCCGTTAAACAATTTGCGGCTACACAAGACCAGGAGCTGGTCATGATGGCCGGGGCGGTGATAAGTCGGCAATAAGTTAGCGTATGCAGAACGTAAGCAGCGGGCGGAAGAAGATGAATTACCGGAGGACCGGTTCCGTCGCAGCGATTGCGGCCGCCCTTCTTTGTTCGCCTGCGCTCATCGAGAGCGCCTACGCTTTCAAGCTTTTCGGCATTACACTGTTTGGCGACGACGAGGACAAGGTCGAGGTGATCGACCCGGTCCGCTACGACGCGACTCTGGAAGCCGGTGATGCGGACAAGAAACTCAAGGATCGCCTGGAAACCGCGGCATCGCTGATCGCCGACAAGGACGAGCCTGTATCCGGTGATCTTGGCATCGTCATCAAGGCCCGCGAAGACCGGGACCGCCTGGTTGCTGTTCTCTACGAAGAAGCCCGGTATGGTGGGGTCGTCCGTATCTCTGTTGCCGGAACGGATATCGACGCGCTGCCACCCAACCCCACCTTCGACCACTCATCACCCGTTCCCGTGACGGTTCAGATCGAACCCGGTCCGGTTTTCAAACTTGGCTCGGTACGGTTCGACAAGGATGCGGCCGGTCGCAACCCCGCGGACTACGATCTGGAGCCTGGCGGCGAAGCTGGTTCGCGCGTGATTCTGAAGGCCGGCGAAAAGCTGCTGGTCGACGTCAAGGCAGAAGGTCGACCGCTTGCCAAGCTGACCGAACGGCAGGTAACCGCCGACCATCGCACCAACACGGTCGATGTCGTGCTTGGCGCCATCTCGGGCCCGATCGCACCGTTTGGCATGGTCACGGTCAAAGGCTCGCGCACGGTCGACCCAGCCTTCATCAAACGCTATTCCCGCCTCGACAAGGGCGGCCGCTATTCACCGGTGCAGCTGAAAAAGGCCAATGACCGGCTGCGCGAGCTCGGCGTGTTTTCGAGCGTCACGATTCAGGAATCCGATGCTCTTGCACCGGATGGATCGCTGCCGCTGATGATCGAGGTTTCGGACGGCAAGCAGCGGTATTTCGGCCTTGGTGCCGAATACTCTTCGCTCGATGGAGCGGGTCTCTCGGGTTACTGGGGGCATCGCAATCTGTTTGGCCAAGCCGAATCGCTGCGCGTGGAAGGCAAGGTCTCCGGCATCGGCGCAACGACCGACGTCACCACATTCGACTATTCCGCCGGTATCGTCTTTACCAAGCCGGGCTTTCCCGTGCCTGAGGCAACGTTCGAATCGCGCCTGGAAGCCAAGAGCGAAAATCCAGACGATATCTACGACGCGCAGTCGATCGCCTATTCGGCCGGCTTTTCCTACGAACTCAACGACACCGACAAGCTCACCGCCGGCGGTGAAGTCGCGTATATTCTCGCCGACGATGCCTTCGGAAAGAATGAGTACCTGACGTTCAGCGTGCCTGTCGGCTTCGAACGCGACGCGCGTGACAACAAACTGGACCCAACCGAAGGTTACCGCGCAACGCTTTCCGCCAAGCCTAGTTATGAGTTCTTCAATCAAAGCATTTTCTCGTCTTTCGAGGGCTCGATTTCCGGGTATCTCGGTTTGGGTGCAGAGGATCGGGTCGTGTTTGCAGGCAAGCTGAGTGCGGGGACGCTGGTCGGCGCCGACGAGCTGCAGGACATCCCAGCCACCAGGCGCTTTTATGCCGGCGGCGGCGGATCGGTGCGCGGCTATTCCTATCGCGAAATTTCGCCTTATAACGGCGATGACGAAGCGCTGGGCGGACGATCCTACACTGTGGCCTCTTTTGAAATGCGCGTAAAAGTGTCAGATAGCATCGGCATCGTACCGTTTCTCGACGTCGGTACGGTTTCGACCGAAATCGTGCCTGATTTTTCTGATATAAGAGCTGGAGCGGGGATCGGGTTGCGTTACGCCACTCCTTTCGGGCCGATCAGGCTGGACGTCGCGCTTCCGTTGCGACGCTATGACGACGGTAGCCAGTATGGAATTTATGCCGGCATTGGCCAGGCATTCTGAAAGGTAAAGTTGCCAGCATGACGCTTTTCGTTTGCCTGCTGAGATGGGTCTTCAAGGCCGCGATTGCCGCGGTCGGGGTCCTTTTCGTCATGGCGCTCGGCGTCGTCCTGTTCGTTGCATTGACGCCGTTCGGCGGAAACATTGCGGCAGAGCGGATCTCGGCGCTGGTGTCCACCCCGGACCGCAAGGTCAGTTTCTCTCGACCGGAAGGTCTGCTGTCGGGTGATCTGCGCATCGACAGCCTGACGCTGTCGGACAAGGACGGTGCCTATGCCGAAATCGGCGGCATCGAGGTCGACTGGTCGCCATCGGCACTGGTCTCCGGCGTCTTCCGCGCAGACCGGGTTTCCGCATCGACCGTGAACTTCATTCGTCCGCCGCAGCCGGATGCGACCATAACGACGCAGAGCACGACAAAGTCGTCCGGCTCGCCGCTGCCGGTCGGCATTCGGGTCGCGCAGATAGATCTGCCGGATATCAACCTGTCGCAGGCCCTCTCCGGACGCGATTTTGCGCTGTCGGTGAAGGGCTCGATCGATGCGACCGGCCCCAACATCTCGCTCAAGCTAGAAGCAACCCGCAAGGACGAGATGGATGCGAAGGCATCCGCAGATATCGTCTACGCACCGTCGGAAAACCGCCTGCAGCTGAAGGCCTCGGTCTCCGAACCGCAGGGCGGACTGCTCGCCCGCCTGTTGCGCCTTCCCGGCGCTCCTGCCGTCGCATTGGGGCTGGATGGCGAAGGACCTCTCTCGAACTGGGCCGGCCGTCTCGTCGGCAATGTCGATGGCGCACCTGTCATCTCCGTGGACGGCAAACATGTCCTGGTCGACAACGGCGCCCACCGCGTGGAAATCATCGGTGGCGGCCAGCTTGCAACGCTGATGCCGCCAGCCTTCCGGTCGCTGGTCGAAGGTACAACGGACATCAATGTCGCCGCCATCTACGCGCCTTCGGGTCGCGTCGACATCCAGCGCGGCGACCTCACCTCCGGCGCCGTGAAGATTACCGCCAAGGGCGCATGGGACCCGAACGGCGACAACAGCCTGACGGCCGGCGTTTCCGGCACCAAGGGCCCGGTCTCGATCGCGTGGCCGATCAACGGCCAGGAGAGCCGCTTCTCCATTGATACGATCAATTTCACCCTGACCGGTGCCGCAGCCTCTGCCCGTTTCAATGCGACGGCAGCGCTGAATTCGGCAGAGCTTCCGCAAGGCCGGTTCGGCCAGGTGAGGCTACAGGCTGAAAGCGAGGATCTCGACCTGATCCAGCGGGCCGGCAGCATCCGCAGCCGCCTCACGATTGGTCAGATGAGCTTCGTCAATCCCGACCTCAACCGTGTGATCCGCGGGCCGCTGACGCTCGACGCACCACTTCGGCTGGCACCACCGGCCATCGGCCTGGATGCAGCGACGCTCGAAAGCGCCGGCATCAGCGGCACGGTCAGCGGCGCATTCGATACGTCGAAGCAGACAGTCACTGGCAATTTCCGCATTTCGACCAATGCCTCGGTCCTGCCGCCGTCGCTGGCACCGAAGTTTGAAGGCGCAATTGCCGCCGAAGGCTATGTCGACGCCTCCTCGGCAAACCGCATCAGCCTGGAAAACGTCACGCTTAAATCGAACGCACTCGAAGCTCGCGGCAACGTGCTCTATGAAAACGGCACGCTGGTCAGCCACCTTGCCGGACGCCTTCCGGACATCAAGCGCTGGCTGCCGGATGCCGAAGGCGCCGCAGGCTTTGACATCACCACCAGCGGCCCCACCACGGCACTGGCCGTCAAGGCCGTCGTCAACTCCGCCGAGGCAAGGCTCGTCGGCCGCAAGCTCGAAGATCTGAGCTTCACGATCAATGGCACCGCCAATCCACAGGCGCCGCAGGGCACGATCGTCGCCAAGGGCACTCTGGACAGCCAGCCGATCCGCATCAATGCCGATGTGCAGTCGGCGAACGGCCAGACGTCTGCCCCCAATATCGTCGCCGAAATCGGCCCGAACCGCCTGAACGGCGCACTGACCTTCTCGCCGGAATTCCTTCCCACCGGGGAAGTCACATTCAACTTCCCCGATGTGGCACTTCTTGCCGCACTCGCAGCCCAGCAGGCGCAAGGCGACCTTCGCGGTTCGGCGACCTTTGCCAATGTCGACGGCAAGGCGAGCGCTGTCGTGAAGGCCGAAGGTTCCTTGCTGAAGCGAGGTGCTATCGAGATCGCCCAACCCAAGGTCGACCTGACGATCCCGGACCTGAAGGCGATTGCGGCTGCCGGTTCGATCAGTGCGGCGCGCATCGGCAGCGGCACCAACGTCATCGATAACATGCAGTTGGGTATCACCCACGGTGGTACGACGACGGACTTCAAGCTGTCCGCGACCTACGACAATGCGCCACTCGAGGGTGCCGGCGCGATCCAGACCGCGGACGGGCTTGCTGTCGAGATCAACAGCTTCAATGCGACGCCACGCAAGATCCCCGTGCGCCTCGCTGCCCCAACCCGGATCGTTGTCGAGAACGGCAACGCGCGGTTTACCGACTTTACCATTGCCACCGGCAACGGCCGTCTGTCTCTGAACGGGACCGCCGGCACGGCGCTTGATCTTTCCGCCAAGATCACGTCCCTGCCGGCCAGCCTGATCAACACGTTCGTACCTTCGATCAATGCAGCCGGCGTCATTTCCGGCACGATCAATGCAACGGGCACGACCTCTGCCCCGGCGATCAAATATGATTTGGAATGGAGTGATGCACAGCTTCGCCAGATGCGCGACGCTGGCATCGCACCCTTTCGACTCCAGGCTGCCGGAAGCTTCGCCGACCGTACAGTCACACTAGACCGCACCCGTCTCACGGGATCCGATGGTCTGGAACTGACCGCCGACGGACGCGTGATCCTCAACGCCGACGGCGCGCCGGCGCTCGACATCAATGCCAGGGCCAGATCTGTCCCGGCCAGTCTCGCAAATGCCTTCGTACCGGGCCTCGGCGCAAAAGGCGCGATCTCCGGGACCGTGGTGGCAACCGGAAGTCCCCAGGCGCCGGCCGTTCGTTACGATCTGCGTTGGGCGAACGCCTCCGTCAGCCAGTCGACATCCGCAGGCGTTGCTTCGGTGGATGTGACTGCCAAGGGTACCTATGAGGGTAAGCGCGTAACCGTTGACCTCGGTCTCACCGGCGGCGGCGGTATTTCGCTCACCGGTGGCGGCGCTGTCTCGCTCGAAGGCGATAAGGCGCTGAACCTTAAATTCGATGGGCGCTTTCCGTTTTCCATACTCGCGGGCCAACTTGCCGCCCAGGGCTTCGTGCTGACAGGCACCGGCAATGTCGATCTCGGCATTCGCGGAACGGCCAAGGCACCGCTTCTCTCGGGCAGCGTCACCTCCTCAGGGGCGAAGTTCGTCGATGCCAGGCGCAATCTCGCCATCAACAATCTCGCTCTCAACGTTCGGCTCGACGGCACCCGCGCCACGATCGAGCGGCTGGGCGGAACGCTTGCAAGCGGCGGCACCGTCGCCGTGACAGGCTCCGTAGAGACGACCGAGGGCTTTCCGGCCGATCTGCGCATCGTCCTCAACAAGGCGAGCTATGCGGACGGAAACCTGTTTGCGGTCACCGCTGACGGAGACCTCACGATCAACGGCCCGCTGCTGTCGGGCCCGGCGCTGAAGGGCAAGGTGTCGCTGACCAAGGCTGCGATCACCGTGCCGGCCCGGCTTCCGTCATCACTGTCATCGATCGATATCCGCCACCGCAACGCCCCACGCGACGTTGTGCGCCAGATGGAGGAAATCCGGCCGAAAAGCGCAAAGGGTGCCAGCGAGCCGATCGCACTCGACCTGCAGATCCTGGCACCAAACGGTATCTTCGTGCGAGGCCGCGGTATCGACGCCGAGCTCGGCGGCGACCTGACGATCAGGGGCGACGCAGTCACCCCTGTCATTTCCGGTGGCTTTGACATGCGTAGAGGCCGTATTGTCATCCTGTCAAAGCGGCTGGACTTTACCGAAGGCAAGATCACCTTCGGCGGCGGTCTGGTACCGATCCTCGACATGGAAGCAAACACGAGCTCCGGCCAGACGACGATCACGGTGAACATTACCGGCGTTGCCAACGATCCGACGATTTCCTTCTCCTCCGCCCCTGCCCTGCCGCAGGACGAGGTTCTGGCACGACTGATCTTCAACCAGTCGATGTCGCGTCTGTCGCCGCTGCAGATTGCACAGCTGGCCGATGCCGTGACCCAGCTTGCCGGCGGGGGCTCGACGTCGCTGCTCGAAAAGCTGCGCAGCAACCTCGGCGTCGATGACCTCGACATCAGCACAGACGATACGGGCCAGACGACGGTATCGGTGGGGCGCTACATCAACAAGCGCACCTACTTCCAGGTCGAGCAGGGCGGCCAGAACGGCGCTCAGGCCACCATCAATCTGGATGTCGGGCGTGGCGTCAAGCTGAAGGCCGGCGCCGGCAGCGAAGGCGGCACCGCAGGCGTATTCTACGAAAAAGAATACTGACCAGGTGACGTAGAGCCACCCACAGCCCACCAGACGGGAAACATCCGACTGCCCTGAACGTGGCCGGCAACCGGGCGCAGCAAGAGCTGCCCTGCCTGCGGAGACATGCCAGAACATTAGCGAACTGGTGAGCAAGTTTAGAATTGCGAAATACTCTTCGCATACAGTTAGCGAATTGAAACTTGCCATACGGTTTGCAGCACCGTTGCGGAAAGGTTAGCAGCGCCAGCTGAAAGCCTTGAACCGGACCTGCCGCTGTCGCCGGAAAGGCCTGCACGAACCGGGAAGAACTTTGATGTCCGCGACGATCAACTCGAAGACTTACAGTGGCGATACGCTTGAGATCATCGCCTTCCGCCTTCACGATCAGGAGTTCTGCGTGAAGACCACCACCATCCGCGAAATCCGCGGTTGGGCCCCGTCGACACCGCTCCCGCATGCACCGGCCGACGTCATCGGCGTCATGAACCTGCGCGGATCCGTCATCCCGATCATCGATCTGGCCTTCAAGCTGGGCATGAAGAGCACTGTCGCCAACGAGCGGAGCGCGATCGTCGTCGCCGAGGTGCATAACATGGTCATCGGCATGCTGGTCGATCGCGTGTCCGACATCCTGACCATTCCCGCAAACACGGTTCAGCCGGTTCCGGAAGTCTCCGCTTCGTTCGACAAGTCATTCTCTGAAGGCATCATCGCCAACGAAAACGGCATGATCTGCTTCCTCAACCTGTCAAAGATGTTCAAGGGCACCGAAGTAGAAGAACTCGCTGCCTAAACCATCCCCGCGATTTGAACAAAGGCCGCATGACTAAGTCATGCGGCCTTTGTCGTTTGCTTCGTAATACTTGCTCACAATCCGTTTTCATCCATCACTTTTTAATATTTATGCTTTCTAATATTATCCCGGGGCGACGACCATCCCGCTGTTGGGAAAAGGCGTCAAAAGTACGCAGCCAAGTGTCCGACGCGGCGCGGCAAGGGGATCATCATGCTGGGATTGGGTAAAGCCGGGGATGTGGCGCGGATCTTCGACGCCATATCGCGTTCGCAGGCCGTTATTGAATTTGATCTGACCGGCACCATCCTGGATGCCAACGAGAATTTCTGCCAGGCGCTGGGGTACACGCTCGCAGAAATAAAAGGCAAGCATCACCGCATGTTCTGCGAGCCCGCTTTCGTTGCGTCCGACGAATACCGCTCTTTCTGGAAAGACCTCGCTGCCGGCAAGTTCGAGGCGCGGGAGTACAAGCGGATCACCAAATCAGGCGGGGAAATCTGGATCCAGGCCTCCTACAACCCGGTCATGCGCAACGGCAAACCATACAAGGTCATCAAGTTCGCGACCGACATCACGGCCACGAAGCTGAAGGCAGCCGACGACGCGAGCAAGCTTTCGGCAATCAGCCGGTCGCAGGCCGTCATCGAATTCACACCACAGGGCGAAATCCTCGACGCCAACGAAAACCTCTGCAACGCTGTCGGCTACGATCTGGCCGAGATCAAGGGACGCCACCACCGGATGTTCTGCGAGCCCGGCTATGCGGCGTCACCTGCCTATGCGGAATTCTGGAAGAAGCTGTCGGAAGGCGAGTTCATCGCCGACGAGTTTGTCCGCTACGGAAGGGGTGGCCGCGAGATCTGGATCCAGGCCGCCTATAACCCGATCCGCGATCTCAACGGCAAGGTCACGAAGGTCGTGAAGTTTGCAACCGACGTGACGCCGCGCATGAACGCAATCGGCATGCTGAGCAAAGGCCTGCGCAATCTCGCGGACGGCAAGCTTGACCAGTCACTCGATACGCCCTTCGTGCCGAGCATGGAAACCACCCGAAGCGACTTCAACGAGGTCGCCGCCAAGCTGACCGATGCGATGCGTACCGTGGCGCAGAATGCAGCCGGTATTGCCGCGGCTTCAACCGAAGTCCGTGACGCATCTGGAGAGCTCGCAAAGCGCACCGAGCAGGCGGCAGCCGCGCTTGAGCAGGCCGCAGCAGCCCTTGAGGAAGTGACGCGCACCGTCACCGATTCCAGCAGCCGCGCCGACGAGGCCGGCAAGCAGGTCAGGGCCACCAAGGAAAATGCCGAACAATCCGGCCTTGTCGTCCGCAGTGCCATTTCGGCGATGGACGAGATCGCCGCCTCGTCGAACGAGATCAACAACATTATCGGTGTAATCGACGACATCGCCTTCCAGACCAACCTCCTGGCCCTGAACGCCGGTGTCGAGGCGGCGCGCGCTGGTGAAGCGGGCAAGGGATTTGCCGTGGTTGCTCAGGAAGTGCGCGAACTCGCTCAGCGTTCGGCCAAGGCCGCCAAGGAAATCAAGACTCTGATCAACACCTCGGCGCATCAGGTCTCCAGCGGTGTCGAACTGGTCGGGCGTACCGGCCGATCACTGCAGGAAATCCTCGTGCAGGTGGCAAGCATCCATGAAAATGTCGGCGCGATCGTCGAGGCATCCCGCGAACAGGCAACCAGCCTGCGAGAGATCAGCAGCGCGGTCAATCACATGGACCAGGCGACCCAGAAGAACGCCGCGATGGTGGAAGAAACCACCGCTGCCAGCTATTCACTGGCCAACGAGGCCGATAGCCTGAAGGCTCTGCTCAGCCAATTCGATATCGGCTCCGTCACCTCACAGGTCCGCAGGCCGGAATCGAACTATACGCCGGCAGCAGCCAACGTGGCGCCGCTGCGCATGGTCCAAGGCAATCTGAAAACCGCCGGTGGCTGGGAAGATTTCTGAGACACCCTCAAGAGCAGCCGGGGCGGCGTTCAGGCAACCTCGGCTGGCTCGAAACGGATCCGGTGCGGATGCGTGAAGATCTCGAAATCCTCGCCGCGTGAGAGTGCGACAAGGGTCATGCCTGCGGCGTCCGCCGTGCGGATGGCCAGTGCGGTCGGCGCCGATATGGCGATCAAGACTGGGGCACCGAGAATGGCGGCCTTCTGCACCATTTCTACCGAGATGCGGCTGGTAACGACGACGACGCCTTCGGCGCCCGTGCGGCCTGCGCGCATCACGGCGCCCGCAAGCTTGTCGAGCGCATTGTGCCGGCCGACATCCTCGCGCACCGCAACCAGTCCCTCGCCGAGGACATAGAAACCGGCTCCGTGAACCGCGCGAGTCTGGGCATGCAACGGCTGGGCGGAGTTGAGCGCGTTGCTGGCACGCGCAATGTCGGCGGCTGACAGAAGCATGTCGACACCGGAGACATCAGGCACCGGACGCATGGCCTGCTCGATCGATTCGATGCCGCAAAGACCGCAGCCGACGGGTCCTGCCATATGGCGTCGTCTGGCGCGCAGAGCATCTTCCTTGTCTTCGGCAAGCGTGACCTGAACATCGAGACCGTCGCCCTCCTGGAGCACCTCGATCCCTTCAATCTCGGCGATGGAAGCAATGATGCCTTCCGTCAGCGTGAAACCGGCCGCGAAGTCCTCGAGATCGGCAGGCGTGCCCATCATCACCGCCTGGGTTGAGCCACCGTAGGAAAAGGCGATCGGCACCTCTTCGGGTACGAACCGGCTCGTTTCCTTGACGAGCCCATCGCGATAGGACGTTTCAGCCAGCGAAACGGTCGGCGCGATGCCGCCCTTGTGTTCATCATTCAACGTGGACATCAGGACTTTCCGAGCAGGCGCGCCTCGTGGAGCAGCGCTGAAACCAGTGGCGTATTGGGTTCGCGATGTGGAGCGACAAGACCAACCGTATGGCTGACATGCGGCTCCACGATCGGAATGGTGCGTATATTCTGCGAGAAGCCGAAGGACTCGGCCACGTTCTGCGGCATGATGCTGGCCCAGCGGCCGGTACCGACATGCGCCAGCAGCGTCACCATCGAATTGGATTCAAGCATCGGCCTCGCCGTCACGCCGGCTTCCGCGAGGTGCTGGCTTATAATCCGGCGGTTCTGCATATCCGGCGTCAAAAGGCAGAGCTGCAACCCGGCCATCTCGGTCCAGGTCACCTGTTTACGGTCGGAAAGCGGCGTGCCGTCGGCCGTGACGAGATTGTAGCTTTCTGAATAGAGCGGAATGCTGACGACACGACCGAGCGGCTCGTTGTCGAGATAGGTAATGCCCGCATCGATCTCGAAATTGTCGAGCTGCGTCAGGATCTGCAGCGATGTGCGGGACACGACCGAGAACGTCACATCCGGATACCGGGTCTGGAAAGGCCCCGTCAGGCTCGGCACCATGGCAAGCGCCGTCGGGATGACGGCAAGACGGATGTGGCCTGCTAGCCCCTTGCGGGCGGCGCGCATTTCCTCGCGCATCGTGCGGGCGTCGCCTACAATGCGTTTTGCCCATTCCAGCACGCGCTGTCCCTCTGGCGTCAGGCCCTGATAGCGCGAACCGCGCACCACGAGCTGGACGCCGAGACTGTCTTCGAGGTGCCGGATCGCCGCCGACAGGGAAGGTTGGGCAATGCCGCATTCCTCGGCCGCGCGACCGAAATGGCCTTCCCGTGCCAGCGCAATGAAGAATTCCAGCTTGTCGATCAAAGCCCGCTCCCACACGATATGGCTCTGAATTGCCGGAACTTCCGGCGCCACATCCCATCAAATCACTCTGCCGGCAACTTATAGCGGCAAAAGAAATCGAATGCGCAGGAGATTTCGGCGTCGTCAATCACCTCTTCGTTGGTCGACGCTGGTAGACCGCAGGCTCTGCGAACTCAGGGTGCAGACGGCCCGGGATCAGGCAATCCGGGTTGACGCGAGACGATCCTCTTCCAGCACGATGCCGAGACCCGGCGCATCGCCCAGTTCCAGCCAGCCGTGACTGTGCTTCAGAGGCGAAGCCATCGGATAATCCCGCCGCGCCTCGCTCCATTCCGGATTGTCATATGGGTATTCGAGGAAAGGCGCATCCCCCACGCCAGCGGTCAGATGGGCGTTCGCAAGCACGCCGATGCCATTGGTCCAGCTGTGCGGCGTGAACGTCACGCCCGCCTCGCGCGCCTGATAGACGAGGCGCCGGCAACCGGTAATGCCGCCGACCAGCGCCACATCCGGCTGGATCACATCGAACGCGCGCTCCTCGATGATATCGCGGAATTCCGAGAGCTCGCGGGTCATCTCGCCGCCGGCGATCCTGACCGATGTCGCTTCCTTCAGCGCCCGCATGCCCTTGCGATCGGACCGGAACAGCGGTTCTTCCATCCAGTAGATATCGAGCCTTTCCAGTTCCTTCGCAACCGCAAGTGCATCCTTGAACGTCCATGGCAGTGTCGTATCCCAGGGCATGCGCCAGCCCTGATTGCAGTCGACCATCAGCTCCATGCGATCGCCGACGCGGGCACGGATCGCCCCCAGCGCCTTGATGTCATCCCGCCAGCTCGACCGTCCGCCGGCAGAGGACGAGAAGCGCACCTTCATGGCCGGGAAGCCTTCCTCGACGTAACGCTCCGCCTGATCCGCCATCGCCTGTGGATCGCGCAGCACGCCCGAGGATGCGTAGAGGCGCACCTTGTCCGACCGCCCTCCGAGCATGCGCCAGACGGGCTCTCCATTGATCTTGCCCGACAGATCCCAAAGCGCCAGATCCAGCGGCCAGCAGCGGCCATAGTGAAAGTTGATATGTGAGAGCACCTCGTAGTGCCGCTCCAGATGACGTGGGTCCTGGCCGATGAACAGGTCCTCGTGACCCTCGAAACCCTTCATCAGGTCGCCCGACCCGATCCCCTCCCGGCCCTCGTCGTCCTTGACGCGCACGATGGTGGCGTCGAAATGCCGCCGCGGCCTGCCATCCCAGCTCGCCTTGAACGGCGGATCGAGCGGCAGGCGATGATGGGTGATCTCGATCGATGCGATACGGCTCATGTTCTTTCCTCCGCTGATGTTGCCGGACTGACGAAGACCCCTCCCCACCCTCCCCACGAGGGGGAGGGCTTTAACCCGCCGCAACGCCGGAGATCAATTCCAGACGAGAGACCGCCACGAGTCTTCTCCCCCTTGTGGGGGAGATGGCCGGCAGGCCAGAGAGGGCCTTCCTACCCAAACTGCTGCCAGATGGTTTTGTAGTCGCAGTATTTGTCGATCGCATGCACCGACCGGTCACGTCCGAACCCGGATTGTTTGAACCCGCCAAAGGGCGTCGAGAAATTCGCCATGTCGTAGGTGTTGATCCACACGGTGCCCGCATGGATCGCTTCCGAAACGCGGTGAGCGCGGTCCATGTCTTTGGTGAAGACCGCGCCGGCCAGGCCATAGATCGTATCGTTGGCGAGCCGCAGCGCCTCCTCCTCCGTATCGAACGGGATGACGGCAAGCACCGGGCCGAAGATTTCCTGCCGCGCCAGGCTCATGTCGTTGGTCATGTCGACGAACACGCCCGGCGAGATGTAGAAGCCACCCGTCTCGGAAAGCACCCGCTCGGCCCCGAAGACGCGTTTTGCACCCTCCGTCTCGCCGGCCGCGATCATGCCGAGCACCTTCTCCATATGCGATTCGTCGATCAGGGCACCAATCTGGGAGGACGGTTCGAACGGATGGGCAAGCGCGATATCGCTTGCGGTCACCGCCTCGATCTTTGCGATGAGCTTCTCCTGAACCGAGCGCTGCACCAGAAGCCGGGTCGAGGCATGGCAGGTTTCGCCGGCATTGTAGAAGCATCCCCAGGCGGCAGCCGAGGCGGCGGTATCAAGGTCCGCATCCTCGAACACGACGATGGGCGACTTGCCGCCGAGCTCCAGTGCCACTCGCTTGACGTTGGATTGGGCTGCATACCCCATGATCAGCTTGCCGACTTCGGTCGAACCGGTGAACGCGATCATGTCCACATCCATATGCAGCGCCAGCGGCTTACCCGCCTCTTCGCCGTAGCCGGTGACGACGTTGAACACGCCGGGGGGAAGACCGGCCTCCACCGCCAGTGCCGCAAGCCGGAGCGCCGAGAGAGACGATTGTTCGGCCGGTTTGAGGACGACGCTATTGCCGGCCGCGATTGCGGGACCGAGCTTCCAGGCATCAATGATCATCGGGTAGTTCCAGGGCGTGATGACACCGATCACGCCAAGCGGCACTTTTCGCACCAGGGCCCGGGCATTTGGCCCGGTCGGTGCGACCTCGTCATACTGCTTGTCGATCATTTCGCCGTAATACTGGATGCCATCGGCGCAGAGGCGGACATCGACATTGAGCGAGGCCAGAACCGGCTTGCCGACATCGAGCGTTTCCAGCATCGCCAGCTCTTCCGCATGGGCACGAATGAGTTCGGCCCATCGGAGCATGATCTTCTTTTTCTCGAGCGGCTCCTTCTTGCGCCACACACCGCTTTCGAAGGCTGCGCGGGCAGACGCGACGGCGGCGTCGATATCTACGCCGACCCCGCGCGCGAGTGCCACACCCGGCTTGCCGTCCATCGGGCGTGGACGGGTGAAGGTCTCGCCTGACTGCGCCGGGCGGTAGTCGCCTTCTATGAAAAGACGGCCTTCGAGCTTGAGCGTGGAAAGCGCGCTTTCCCAATAGTCGCGGGTATAGGTCGTGGTCATCGGAGTGTCCCTGTTCCTAAAGCGTCTTCGGCAGCGCCATGATCGTGTTCGCGATGGCATCGATATCGGCGTCCGAAACTTCGCGAACGGTCGAGCGCCGCATCGGCTGGTTTTCCGGCGCCCGCATTTCGGCGGCAAGGTCTGCACCCGAAAAGGCCTCGAACGCCTTCGGCAGCGAGCGCTGCACTCCGCAGCGATCCATGAGGTCGGAAACGAACCCGGGCAGCGCCTGCGCATCGGCAAGACCCAGCACACGGGACGCGTCGTTCAGATCCCGCGTGTCGGCATCGCACAGCCAAGAAAGCGTCGCCTCGAAGCCGAGCGCTGTGGTAAGCCCGTGATGAACCGGCGCAAGCCCGGCCAGCGCATGACTGATATTGTGGGCGATAGCCGTGCCGCAATTGTCGATCGCGATACCGGCATAGCAGGAGCCGAGTAGAACCTTCCCGCGGGCATCGAGATCGCCTGGAGCCTTGGCGGCTGTCTCCAGCGAACCTGCCACCAGCCGCATGGCCTCATGGGCATAGAGTTTCGCGCCGGCATGCGAGTTGCGGTTGGTCGCCGCCTCGAACGCGTGAATAAAGGCATCGAGGCCGCACCATGCCGTGAGGTGCGGCGGAAGCGAAATGGTGAGCTCCGGGTCGAGGATCACGAGATCCGCCTTGGTCTCCGCTCCCCAGATCCACAGCTTCTTGCCTTCCGGCCCAGCGAAGATATTGGTCGCAGACGTTTCCGATCCGGTGCCCGCCGTCGTCGGCACCATGATCTTCTTCAAGGGGTTACGCGGAAGCGGATTGGCCGCCAGTGCATAATGCATCGGATCCTCGTCGGACGCGGCGCAGCAGGCAGCGATCTTGGCGATATCCAGCGCCGACCCGCCGCCAATACCGATGACGAGATCGGAACCGCGGGCGAGTTCACTTGCGGCGCGAAGATGCGCGAGTTTGGGTTCGCCCGAAAAATTCGAATAGAACCGCGCATCGATGCCCGCGGCGGCAAGCTCGGCCGCAAGCGCTGCGGCGAGACCGCTCGATGCCAGAAACCCATCCATGACCACGGTTGCGATCGCGACGTTCTCGAAGCCCTTGGCCGCGGATGCGAGATCGCCGAACAGGCCGGAGCCGAAGCGGATATCTGGAACTGATGACGTCTGAAACTGCATGACGGAAACACCCTGACAGGATCGCTAGCCGTGAGTGTGCAACACAATTTCACATCTTCAAATCCATCGGTTTTTCAGGCTTAATGATGACTTCAGATCATGGAGACGTCGATGCTGGACAGAATTCCGCTGGAAGCCTTCCGCGTCTTCGATGCCGCCTGCCGGCTCATGAATTTCTCCCGCGCCGGTCGTGAGCTTCATATCACCCAGGCCGCCGTCAGCCGGCGTATCCAGGGGCTGGAAGACCAACTCGGCGCAAAACTCTTCACGCGGCGCGGCCGCAATCTCAGCCTGACATCGGAGGGAGACCGGCTTGCCCAAAGGGTGCGCGCAACGCTGGAATATCTGGAGGAAAGTCTGGAGCCGTTCCGGGGCGGCGGAAGGGAAACCATCTCGATCGCCGCCAGCAGCTCGGTCTCGCATCTGTGGCTCGGCAAGCGCTTGAAGGATTTCGACAATGAGAGCCCGTCTGTCTCCGTGCGTTTGCTGACAACCGACGTGCCGTCGGAACTGGCCTCGGAAGCCAACGACCTCGTCATCCTCTATGCCGCCGGCGAACACCCGCGGTGGAACCTCACTTTGTTGATCCGGGAAAGCCTCGTGCCCGTCGCCTCCCCCGCCTATGTGGAAAGACGGGGGCTCGATGCAGCCTCGCTCACCGCAGACGCCATGACCCAGCTGGACCTGATCGATTACGAGCGAGCCAACGCCCACTGGATTTCGCTCAGGCAATGGTTCGCGCGCCTGCCGAAGCCACCCAAGGCAGCGATCAAGCCGCGCCTGTCATTCTCGACCTATTCACTGGCGATCGATGCAGCCTTGCGTGGCGAGGGCGTGACGCTTGGCAGCAGGGGATTGATCGCCGAGGAGCTCGCGTCCGGAACACTGGTGGAGCTTGGTACGGCGCAGCTGGATACGGGCTATGGCTACTATCTCGGCATGCCGCGCTACCGCTCACTCACCCCCGGCGCCGCACGTCTCCACCAGCACCTGCTTGGAAACCCATAGGCACCGACAGCGCAAAAACGAAAAAGGCGGCCCGATGGACCGCCCTTCGTAAATTATAGCGAACTCTGAAAAATCAGGCCGGAACGACGATACCGTTCAGATGCGTCAGTTCGGAGAGGAACTGTTCGAGCTTGGTCTTGTGCTCGTCGCTGTTGGCGTTGTCGATGGCAGCCTGCGTGGCATCGATGCGCTTCTGCAGCGTGTCCTGGTTCAGTTCGGTGACCGGCACAGCGGATTCCGCGAGCAGCGTACAGCTGTCCTGAACGATATCGGCAAAGCCACCGAAAACGACGTATTTGGTGACCTGACCCGAGGCAAGCTTCACGGACACGACGCCCGGCTTGATCGTCGTCATCGTCGGCGCATGGTTGGCAAGCACCGTCATTTCGCCAAGCGTTGCCGGGATCACCACTTCGGAGACATTCTCCGAAACGAGCAGGCGCTCGGGCGATACCAGTTCAAATTTGAAAGCGTCGGCCATCAAGGTCCACTTCCCTCGAGTGTTTCAAGCAGGAATGGCGCGCCGGATCATGTCCCGCGCGCCGTCTTATAGGATCAAGCAGCTTCGGAAAGCTTCTTGGCCTTTTCAATCGCTTCTTCGATCGAGCCGACCATGTAGAAGGCAGCTTCCGGCAGGTGATCGTATTCGCCGGCAACGAGGCCCTTGAAGCCCTTGATCGTGTCTTCGAGAGCGACCAGCTTGCCCGGCGCACCGGTGAAGACTTCGGCGACGAAGAATGGCTGCGACAGGAAGCGCTCGATCTTGCGGGCGCGCTGAACGGTCATCTTGTCCTCTTCGGACAGTTCGTCCATGCCGAGGATGGCGATGATGTCCTGCAGAGCCTTGTAGCGCTGAAGCGTCGTCTGAACCTTACGAGCGATCTCGTAGTGCTCTTCGCCGACAACCAGCGGGTCGAGCATGCGCGAGGTCGAGTCGAGCGGATCCACAGCCGGGTAGATACCCTTTTCAGCGATCGAGCGCGACAGAACCGTCGTTGCGTCCAAGTGGGCGAACGAGGTTGCAGGAGCCGGGTCGGTCAAGTCGTCGGCGGGAACGTAGATGGCCTGAACCGAGGTGATCGAACCCTTGGTCGTGGTGGTGATGCGTTCCTGCATCTGACCCATGTCGGTCGCAAGCGTCGGCTGATAACCAACGGCCGAAGGAATACGGCCGAGAAGAGCCGACACTTCGGAACCTGCCTGGGTAAAGCGGAAGATGTTGTCGACGAAGAACAGAACGTCCTGGCCCTTGTCGCGGAAGTCTTCAGCGATCGTCAGACCCGTCAGAGCGACGCGAGCGCGGGCGCCCGGCGGTTCGTTCATCTGGCCGTAAACGAGAGCTGCCTTCGAGCCTTCGCCGCCGCCATGCTTGTTCACGCCGGATTCGATCATTTCGTGGTAAAGGTCGTTGCCTTCGCGGGTACGTTCACCCACGCCAGCAAATACCGAGTAACCACCGTGCGCCTTGGCGACGTTGTTGATCAGTTCCATGATGAGAACGGTCTTGCCAACGCCGGCGCCGCCGAACAGGCCGACCTTACCGCCCTTGGAATAGGGAGCCAGCAGATCGACAACCTTGATGCCGGTTACCAGGATCTGGCCTTCGGTCGACTGCTCGACGTAGGACGGTGCTTCCTGGTGGATCGAGCGCTTGCCCGACGTGATCAGCGGACCAGCTTCGTCGACCGGCTCGCCGATGACGTTCATGATGCGGCCGAGCGTCTCAGGACCAACCGGAACGGTGATCGGAGCGCCGGTATCGGTAACGCGCTGACCGCGAACAAGACCTTCGGTCGAGTCCATGGCGATGGTGCGAACCTGGTTTTCACCAAGATGCTGCGCGACTTCAAGAACGAGGCGGTTGCCGTTGTTCTCTGTTTCAAGCGCGTTGAGGATCGCCGGCAGTTCGCCGTCGAACGCCACGTCGACGACAGCGCCGATAACCTGGGTCACTTTGCCGAGGGACGTGCCCGTTGCGGTAGCCATGATTATTACCCTCTTTCTTTACCTCAGAGCGCTTCCGCGCCCGAAATGATTTCGATGAGTTCCTTGGTGATCTGTGCCTGGCGCTGACGGTTGTAGGAGAGCGTCAGCTTGTTGATCATGTCACCGGCATTGCGCGTCGCGTTGTCCATTGCAGACATCTGCGCGCCATAGAAGGAAGCGTTGTTTTCAAGAAGTGCACGGAAGATCTGCACTGCGATGTTCTTCGGCAGCAGGTCTTCCAGGATTTCCTGTTCGCTCGGCTCGTATTCGTAGAGTGCGGCAGAACCGGCATCCGGCTGTGCTGCATCCCTGACGTCGAACTTTGCGGGGATGATCTGCTGGGCAGTTGCCACCTGTGCGATAACCGACTGGAAGCGCGCAAAGAAAAGCGTCGCAACGTCGAATTCGCCGGCGTTGAACAGCTCGAGCACCTTGTGGGCCACTTCGTCGGCCTGGACGAAACCAAGCTGCTTGACTTCGCGGAAGGTCACGTAGTGGACGATGTTGTCCTTGAACGTACGGCGAAGCACGTCGTTGCCCTTGCGGCCGACGGTCAGGATCTTGACCGTCTTGCCCAGTGCAATCAGCTTCAGTGCATGCTCGCGTGCCAGACGGACGATCGAGGAGTTGAAGCCCCCCGCCAGACCACGCTCGCCGGTCGCAACGATCAGGAGATGAACCTGATCCTTGCCTGTCCCGGACAAGAGAAGCGGTGCTTCGGCATTGCCGGCATTGGCAGCCGTGAGGCTGGCCAATACCTTGGTCATACGCTCCGCATAAGGACGGGCAGCCTCGGCCGCCTCCTGTGCACGGCGCAGTTTCGCAGCGGCGACCATTTTCATCGCCCTGGTGATCTTCTGCGTCGCCTTGACGGAGGCGATCCGGTTTTTCAGATCCTTAAGTGAAGGCATCCGTTATCGGTCCTCGATCTAGATCCGTTTTAGGCGAAAGACTTGGCGTAGCTGTCGAGAGCTGCCTTGAGCTTTGCCTTCGTGTCGTCGGAAACCTGCTTCTCGCTGCGGATCGTTTCGAGAACCGCCTTGCCTTCGGAACGAAGGTAGGAAAGCAGACCCTGCTCGAACTTGCCGACATCGGAAACCGCGATCTTGTCGAGGTAGCCGTTGACGCCCGCAAAGATCACCGCAACCTGTTCTTCGGTCTTCAGCGGCGAGAACTGCGGCTGCTTCAGAAGTTCGGTCAGGCGTGCACCGCGGTTAAGCAGGCGCTGGGTCGAGGCGTCGAGGTCGGAGCCGAACTGCGCGAACGCAGCCATTTCACGATACTGGGCAAGCTCGCCCTTGATCGAACCGGCAACCTGCTTCATCGCCTTGATCTGCGCGGCCGAGCCAACGCGGGACACCGACAGACCGACGTTAACGGCCGGACGGATACCCTGGTAGAACAGGTCGGTTTCAAGGAAGATCTGGCCATCGGTGATCGAGATCACGTTGGTCGGAATAAACGCCGAAACGTCGTTACCCTGGGTTTCGATAACAGGCAGAGCCGTCAGCGAACCGGAGCCACGCTCGTCGGAGAGCTTTGCAGCGCGCTCAAGAAGACGCGAATGCAGGTAGAAGACGTCGCCCGGATAAGCTTCGCGGCCCGGAGGACGACGCAGCAGCAGGGACATCTGACGATAAGCGACGGCCTGCTTCGAAAGGTCGTCATAAGCGATCAGCGCGTGCTGACCGTTGTCGCGGAAGTATTCGCCCATCGCGCAACCGGCGAACGGAGCAAGATACTGCATCGGTGCAGCGTCGGATGCTGTCGCAGCAACGATGATCGAGTAAGGCAGGGCGCCGCGTTCTTCGAGAACCTTGACGAACTGGGCAACCGTCGAGCGCTTCTGGCCGATGGCCACGTACACGCAGAACAGCTTGTCGTTTTCCGGGCCGGTCTCGTGGATCGCCTTCTGGTTCAGGAACGCGTCGAGAATGATCGCGGTCTTGCCGGTCTGACGGTCGCCGATGACGAGCTCGCGCTGGCCGCGGCCAACCGGGATCAGAGCATCGATGGCCTTGAGGCCGGTCGACATCGGTTCATGAACCGACTTGCGCGGGATGATGCCAGGAGCCTTGACGTCGACGCGCGAACGGCGGGTCGCGTTGATCGGGCCCTTGCCGTCGATCGGGTTGCCGAGCGCGTCAACGACGCGGCCGAGCAGTTCCGGACCGACAGGAACGTCAACGATGGCGCCGGTCCGCTTGACGGTGTCGCCTTCCTTGATGTTACGGTCGGAGCCGAAGATAACCACGCCGACATTGTCGGATTCGAGGTTCAGCGCCATACCGCGGACACCGCCCGGGAACTCGACCATTTCACCAGCCTGGACATTGTCGAGGCCGTAAACGCGAGCGATACCGTCACCGACGGACAGAACCTGGCCGACTTCAGAAACTTCGGCTTCCTGGCCGAAGTTCTTGATCTGGTCCTTGAGAATTGCGGAAATTTCCGCTGCACGGATATCCATCAGCCGACCTCTTTCAATGCAAGCTTAAGGGTGGAAAGTTTGGTGCGAAGGGACGTATCGATCTGACGCGACCCGACCTTGACGATCAGGCCACCGAGGATCGACGGATCGATCGTAACGGCGATTGTCACATCCTTGCCGGTGACGCCCTTCAGCGCCGACTTAAGTTCAGTTTCCTGCGCTGGGGTGAGCGCGTGGGCAGACGTTACCTCTGCGGTAACCTCGCCACGATGCTCGGCAGCGATTTGGCGGAAGCTGCGGATCATGCCCGGAAGCGCAAACAGACGGCGATTTCCGGCAACGACCTTGATGAAGTTGAGAACGGCACCGGTGATGCCAGCCTTTTCGGCAACGGCTGTCACCGCGTTCTGCTGATCGTGGGCGGAAAACACCGGGCTTGCAACCAGACGCCGAAGGTCTTCGCTCTCATCCAGCAACGCCTGAAACCGATCGAGATCGGCGCTGACTTTATCGATGGAACCGGTTTCGAGCGCGAGCTCAAAAAGCGAAGAAGCGTAACGCTCTGCGACACCGGAAATAAGCGGGGACGTGTCAGCCACGGGCACAGTTTCCCTGAATTGCCATCCAAGCGCTGTGCCCTTCTTTAGAGGATCAGCAAGACCTTGAAAATATTTGATTTTTAATCAGAACCAGCGAGGCCTCCACCCCACCCTTTCCGACTTTCGCGGTCCGTCTAGCATAGGATGTAGGGACTCGCAACACGGGAGAGGCGGGAAAACGCCCCTGGGACTAGAGCTTGAGTCGTTTTTATGTCGGACACCGCTGGAATTGACCGCGTCTGAGATGAACACTCTTGATTGGAAAGCTCAGAGATAGCCGAAGACATAGGCGAGCGGGCCGGCTGAAAGGACAACTTGTAGTAGGAAAATCAGCGTGTTTTTCACAGTTGCGCCACGATCGAAAGCAAACGAGACCAGCCTTCCGAATGCCCCCAGACCAAGCACGATGCCGAGCACCATATAGAACCAATCCTGGGCAAAGATGATCGGCACGACACCGAGGCCGACATACTGAGCGCCGGCGGCCCGCACCGATCCGTATCCCTCCGGCCGGACATCGCCGATCCTGAACGCTGAAAACCGCAGAGAGGGTCCGGGGAACAAAAGGATGAGGAGCCCGATGAGAGCCGTTGCGGCAGCGCAGACAAAAGCCAGCTGCTCGCCGGTCTCGGTGGGGAAATACAGTTCCATGAAATCCTCGAATCGTTCTTGTGCGGCGATTTTATCGAAAGCAGTAAACAACTCGCAAAGATCAGGTCAGAGAAAGCTCTGCGGATCGATATCGAGCTGGATCTGCACCGTACCACGCACCTTCGGGCCGGCCGACATCATCGCCTTCAGGAAAGCCTGCATGTCGGAATTGCGCCGTCCATGCACCAGAAGCCGGAAGCGGTGGCGACCGCGCACCAGTGCGAGCGGCGCTTCCGCCGGTCCGAGCACGGAAATGCCGGTCACCCTTGGTGCGGCCGCCCGCAATCCGCGGGCGTGGGTTTCCGCATCGGCCCGCGTATCGGCCGAAACGATCAGCGACGCAAGCCGCCCGAACGGCGGCAGGATCGCCTTCTCGCGCTCAGCGATCTCACGCTCGTAGAAGGCGCCCGCATCGCCGGAGACGATCGCCTGCATGACGGGATGCTGCGGCTGGAAGGTCTGGATCAGGCCGTGGCTCTTCAACCCTGTTCGCCCGGCGCGGCCCGTCACCTGGCTGAGCAGCTGGAACGTCCTCTCGGCCGCCCGCGGGTCTCCGTTCGACAGACCGAGATCCGCATCGACGATGCCGACCAGCGTCATCAGCGGAAAGTTATGGCCCTTGGCCACCAGCTGCGTACCGATCACGATATCCACATCGCCCTTGGCGATCGCATCGAGCTCCATACGAAGCCGCTTGACGCCGCCGAGCAGGTCCGACGACATGACGATCGTGCGCGCCTCCGGGAAATGCTTCTCCACCTCTTCCGCGATCCGCTCCACGCCCGGCCCGCAGGCGACGAGGTGGTCGAACGTCCCGCATTCCGGGCAGGCTTCCGGCGTATGTTCGTGATAGCCGCACTGATGGCACTGGATCTGGTTTCTGAAGCGATGCTCCACCAGCCAGCTCGAACATTGCGGGCACTGGAAGCGGTGGCCGCAGACACGGCAGAGCGTCAGCGGCGCATAGCCGCGACGGTTCAGAAACAGCAGCGACTGCTCGCCGCGCTCCAGCGCCTTCTTCATGCCGCGCAGGAGAATGGGCGAGAGGAACCCACCGCGTTCCGGCGGATGGCGGCGCATGTCGACGAGATGCAGGTCCGGCAGTGCTGCATCACCAAAGCGGGTCGGCAGGTGGACCGTCGTGTAGCGCCCGGAGAGCCCGTTGACCTGGCTTTCCACTGAAGGCGTCGCCGACACCAGCACGATCGGAAAATCGCCGATGCGGGCCCGCACCACCGCCATGTCGCGGGCATTGTAGAAGACGCGGTCCTCCTGCTTGTAGGCAGGGTCGTGCTCTTCGTCGATGACGATCAGCCCCAGATCCTCGAACGGCAGGAACAGAGCCGAACGGGCCCCGGCAACCACCCTCACCTCCCCCGTCACGACGCCGCGCCAGACTTTCTCACGGATACGGGGGGATAGATCCGAATGCCATTCGGCAGGCTTTGCCCCGAACCGCTGCTCGAACCGATCGAGAAAGCTCGACGTGAGTGCGATTTCCGGCAACAGGATCAGAACCTGCTTGTCTTGTCGGAGCGCCTGGGCAATCGCCTCGAAATAGACTTCCGTCTTGCCGGACCCGGTGACGCCATCGATCAGCGAGGCGGCAAACCCGCCGGCGCTAACCGAAGCGACGATCTCTTCGGCCGCTCCCTTTTGAGGTCCCTCGATGCGGGGCGCAGTATAATCCGGGTCAGGCCGTGCCACGACAGGCGGCGGCGGCAGGAAAATCGTGTCGAACACACCCTGCTTGATCAATCCGTCAACGACGCTCAGGGAAACGCCGGCCGCATGCGCAAGGCCGCTGCGGGTCCAGGGCGCTTCCTGCTCTTTCGCAAGGTCCAGCACCCGGGTTCTGGCCGGTGTCAATCGCGCCGGCTCGCCGCCCACAAAGCGCAGACCCTCCACCATTGGTTCCGGATCGAGCGCTGCCGGCGCCCGGATCGCCATGCGGGCCACGAAACCCGGCGGCGACAGCGTGTAGGCCGAGACCCAGTCGACGAAATCGCGCATCTCCTTGGAGAGCGGCGGGCAATCGAAAGCGAGCGTGATCGGTCGAAGCTTCTTCGGGTCGAGCGTGCTGTCGTCTGCGCCATCCCACACGACGCCGATCATCTGGCGTGGGCCGACCGGCACCTGCACGACCGAACCGGGCACAACAGTCAGTCCCTCGGGCACGGCATAGCTATACGGACCCGGCACCGGCAAAGGCACCAGGACCGGCACGACGGCCGCGACGGGCTTATCGAGGAGCGGACCGAACAGGTCGGACGAATCTGTGTCCATGGCGGGACCATGCCCAAAACCGGAACGAAAGGGAACCGCTGTTTGGCGCTCCCCGCCGTTGACGACACACATCGCGGCGTGAAATTTAGGTTGTATCATAAATAAATATTAACTATAGGTAGAGCCCTAACCGGAGTGGGGGCTACGGATGTTCTGCAAGTCGATGACGACGCTTGTCGTGCCTGCTATTCTGCTGGCCGGCTGCAATATTCATCCTCTGCCAGAGGATTTCTCCAAGCCGGATACGACCTACCAGATTGTCGCCAAGGTGCGCTGCGAGGCGCGCGATGCCATCCGCGAGATCGCCACGGGGCTACTGCGCGAATACGGATCCCCGGCGGAGAAGCAGCTCTCTGCAGAGCTTCTAGCCGGGACGGTAACCTATGCCGATGCTTTCACACGCCGCTACAGCCCGGACATCAGTCTCTATTTCGACCGCTATGCCAAGTCGTTCATCGCTTACGACTTTCAGCTCAACATGACAGAAATGGACAGCCACGGGTTTTCGTTGGGCCTGCTCAACCCGTTCTCGAACGGCACCCGCAGTCTCGGACTGGGCAGCAGCGTCGATCTGTCCCGCCAAAACAACCGCAGCTTCCGCGTCACCGATGAATTTGCGAAGCTGGCGACCGAGGTCAACGATTTATACTGTGCGCCGAAAGCGAGAAGCGGCAACCTCATCTACCCGATCGTCGGACGGATCGGCTTGAAGGAAACGCTCGAGACATTCGTGTGGCTTAACGAGAAAGGCAATCTCAAAGCCCCAAGCGGCACCGACGTGATCACCATGGCCGATACGCTGGAATTCTCGACCACGCTGAAGGGAAATATCGATCCGAAGATCGAGCTCAACCCGGTGACCTCAGGTGTCACGATATCGAGCCTCGGCATGACGAATTCCGCGTCGCGCATCCACAAGCACCGGCTGCTGTTTGCACTCTCCATGCCGACGCTGACGGAAGAGAAAGAGAAATTGAGACAAAAACCGAAGCCGCAGAAGATGACGCCGACGGCGCCCGCGCGGCCGAGGCAACAGCCTGCGACATCGGCAGTGTCTGCGACCGAAGAGCGGGCAATCAAAGAGCTCGATCGCCAGCAGTATCTACGCCTGAACCGGGGCCTGGAGCGCTTCCTCGAGGACTACTGATTGTGGCGCAAACTGCGCGTCGCCATCGGCGGCAAGTCCGAACACCGTATGCCGCTCCAGCGCCTTGGTGACCTCGACGACGTCACCCTCCAGCTGGTCCGGTTGGATCATGTGTCCGATGGTGAAATCGAACTGGTTGCCCTTCTTGTTCAGGAGTTCATGGAACACCGTCATGTCGCGCAGCTCGGTCGACCATTTGGCAAGCCAGTAGAACAGCCCGGAATTGCGCGCCGTCATGTGGACAGGCAGGATCGGCAGATTGTATTTGCGGGCAAGTCCGACGGCGGAGGTCTTCCAGGGACGCTCGTTCAGCCGGCCATTTTCCCAGTAGGCGATGCGGCCGGATGGGAACAGGATCATCACCTTGCCCTCCTCGACCGCCTTGTTGGTGAGAACCAGCGTCTCGCGGGTCTTGAGTTTGCTCTTGTGATCGTCTCGCCATTCGACGGGAATGATCATCTCGGCAAAACGCGGATTGACCCGCACCGCATCGCGGTTGGCAAACACCATCAGGTCGGGCCGGCGAGATTTCAACAGGTCGAACACGGCGACGCCGTCGGCAATGCCGGTTGGGTGGTTGCTGACGAGGATGAAACCGCCATTTTCGGGGATCCGCTCCTCGTTTTTGACCGAAAGTTTCAGCTTCAGATGCTCGCTCAGATATTCGAAACACTGGTAACCGGATTTCGGCGCGATGTCGTCGGCGAACTCGATCGCTCGGCCGTAGCGCAGCAGCGTATAGAGAAACGGACGCATGACCGGCCAGAACGGACTGCCGACGATCCGCTTGCCCCGCTCGGCGATGAGGGTATCGACGATGTGGCCCGGACGCCCTTGAGATACGCGTGCGATGGCTTCGGCGACCTGGCCGAAGCTCGTCATGGAATCACGGCGGTCCATTAAAACTCCTTGAAGCGGGTCCCAACTGGAGCAGGCCCGCATGATATTACGATGGCAGGGTTACCGTGCCTTTAGGGATTCCGTAACGATGCTGGGAGCAATCTGGGGCGGCATGCCACGGAAATCAACGTCGCCCTCATGAACGAACTGCTCATTATCGCCGCCCCCGATCTTCTCGAGAGGCGCCGCGAATGGCTGGAAAGCCTGAGTGGCGAGCGCCGGCTCTCGCCCAACACGCTCGATGCCTATGAGCGCGACACCCGGCAATTCCTGACTTTTCTGACCACGCACCTCGCCGGACCGCCGACGATTTCGGATATCCATACGCTGCGTCCGGCAGACTTGAGAAGTTTTCTGGCAGCACGGCGGCGCGAAGGCTCCGGTGCGCGTTCTCTCGGCCGTCATCTCGCGGGGCTGCGCTCGTTCCTGCGGTACCTGGAGCGCAAGGGACTGGTGAATGCGGCAGCCGCCGGCGCTATCCGTGCCCCGCGTCAACCGAAATCGCTGCCGAAGCCGCTGACCGACGCCCAAGCCCTCAACATCGTTACCTCAGAGGCGCAACTGCACGAGGAGCCGTGGATCGCGGCACGCGACGCGGCCATCCTGACGCTGCTCTATGGCTGCGGACTTCGCATTTCGGAAGCGCTTGGCCTGACGCCCGCCGATATCGATGCAGGCGCCACCTCGCTTCGCATTCTTGGCAAAGGCGGCAAGACGCGGATCGTGCCGCTGCTTCCCGTCATTCTCGAAGCTGTCGAAACCTATAGGAAACTCTGCCCCTACCATCTGTCCGCCGATGCCCCGATGTTCCGTGGTGCGCGCGGCAAGACTCTGCAGCCGGCGATCATCCAGCGCGAGATGCAGAAGCTCAGAAGCGCGTTCAACCTGCCCGACAGCGCCACCCCGCATGCGCTGCGCCATTCCTTCGCGACCCATCTTCTGGCCGGAGGCGGCGATCTGCGCACGATCCAGGAACTGCTGGGACATGCCAGCCTTTCCACCACGCAGGTCTATACGGGCGTCGATACGTCGAGACTGCTCGAAGTCTACGATCGCGCCCATCCAAGGGCATGAACCCATCCTTAACCACATCGGTTAAGCCGCTGTTCGAGCAGTCCCGCTAGGGTGAGCCCTACAATTGGGACTGATGACATGATCCGCAGCATTTTCGCCGGCACAATCCTTCAACGCGCCCAGACGGCTGCGCTTTGGTTGCTTGCCGCCCTGCACGTTCTGCTGCTGGCCTCGGTCTGCCTCGTGATCACCTCGCTTGCCGCACGCGCGGAGACGCCGGCCTGCACCGGGCGGGACCTGATCGCGGAGATGAAGGCCAACGATCCGGCCGCCTATCGGCAGGTTGTCGCAGAGGGCGAAAAAATCCCCAACGGCCGCGGCATCTTCTGGAAAATCGAGAAAGCCGGCCTCCCCCCGTCCTACCTTCTCGGCACCATGCATGTGACCGATCCACGCGTTCTGAAAATGCCTGAGGGCGCAGATGCCGCGCGCGAGGAAGCAAAGACTATCGTCGTCGAGTCAGACGAAGTGCTCGACGAGCAGAAGGCAATGGCCGGCATGCTGTCCAAGCCGGAGCTGACGATGTTTACCGATGGCACCTCGATCGAGAGCCTGCTGACGAAGGATGATCTCGCACTTCTCAGCGATGCCCTGAAACAGCGCGGCGTGCCGCTCGCTGCCGTCTCAAGAATGAAGCCCTGGCTGCTGATGGGCCTCGTCTCGATGCCCGCCTGCGAGATGGCCCGCAAGACCCAGAACACCCCTTTCCTCGACAAGCAGCTGGCGCTGGATGCGGCGAAAGCCGGCAAGTCGGTGAAGGGGCTTGAGACCTTTGCCGAGCAGCTTTCGACGTTGGCTGCCATTCCGGTCGATATCCACATGAAGTCGCTGATCGAGGCGATCAAGCTCGGTCCCAAGCTGGACGACGTGTTCGAGACGATGACCGGGCTCTATCTGTCCGGCGACATGGGCATGACCATCCCCTTCCTGAAGACCGTCGTGCCTGAGGGCGAGGACGATGATAGCGGCTATGCCGAATTCGAGGAACTGGTGGTGCGCAAGCGCAACCTGCTGATGGCCGAGCGCGCATCCCCTATCCTTAACGAAGGCAGCACCTTCATCGCCGTCGGCGCACTGCACCTGCCGGGCGTTGACGGTCTCGTCGAGCTGTTGCGCAAGCAGGGTTTTACAGTCACCGCTGTGAACTGAGCCCTCTGGCGAGGGACGTACACCCGTCAACCGGACACAAAAAAACCGGCCCTGTTACGGGGCCGGTTTTCCGATGCGATATTGTCGCCGATCACATATGGATCGGCTTGGCAAAGGTCGCGAGTGCGGCTTCCTTCACGGCTTCCGACAGGGTCGGGTGAGCGTGGCAGGTCCGGCCGAGATCTTCGGACGAACCGCTGAATTCCATCAACACGGCAATCTCGTGGATCATGTCGCCGGCGCCGAAGCTGACGATATGGCCGCCGAGAACGCGATCGGTTTCCTTGTCGGCGAGGATCTTGACGAAGCCGTCGGTGGCGAGCATTGCGCGGGCGCGACCGTTCGCCGTGAACGGGAACTTGCCGACCTTGTAGGCGATGCCTGCAGCCTTCAACTCTTCTTCCGTGCGGCCGACCGATGCCACTTCCGGCTGGGTGTAAACGACAGACGGAATGACGTCGTAATTCACGTGACCGTGCTGGCCGGAGAGGATTTCTGCGAGAGCGACGCCCTCGTCTTCGGCCTTGTGCGCCAGCATCGGACCCTTCACCACGTCGCCGATCGCGTAGATGCCGGCAACATTGGTCTTGTAGCCGCCGTCGATTTCGACGCGACCGCGATTGTCGAGCGCAACGCCTGCTTCTTCGAGGCCAAGGCCTGCTGTGTATGGCTTGCGGCCGGTGGAGATCAGCACGACATCGGCTTCGAGGCTGACGGCTTCGCCACCCTTCACCGGCTCATAGGTGACCTTGGCGCCTGAAGCAGTCTTCTCGACGCCGGTAACCTTGGCTTCGGTACGGATGTCCATGCCCTGCTTGGCCATCATGCGCTGGAACTGCTTGGAAACGTCCGCATCCATCGAGCCGAGCAGCTTGTCGAGATATTCGATCACGGTAACCTTGGCGCCGAGACGCGACCAGACCGAACCGAGCTCCATGCCGATGACACCGCCGCCGACGACGATCATGTTGGCCGGGACCTTGTCTAGCGTGAGACCGCCCGTCGAGGAGACGATGACCTTCTCGTCGATGTCGACATTGACGCCCGGGATGCCCGCAACGTCGGAGCCGGTGGCGATGACGATGTTCTTCGTCTCGATTTCCTGGACCTTGCCGTCTTCGCCGGTGACCGAAACCTTGCCGGCCGAAACGATCTTGCCGGTGCCGATGAAGCCGTCGATCTTGTTCTTCTTGAACAGGAAGGCGACGCCGTCGGTGTTCGACTTTACCGTCGCATCCTTGTGAGCCATCATTTTCGAAAGGTTCAACGTCGGTGCCGGAACCTCGACACCCAGTTCTTCCACGCCATGCGCCACATGCGCAAACATTTCCGAAGCATGCAGCAGCGCCTTGGACGGAATGCAGCCGATGTTGAGGCAGGTACCGCCATAGGTGGACCGCTTTTCGACGACAGCGACCTTGAGGCCGAGCTGGGCCGCCTTGATTGCGCAGACATAGCCGCCCGGGCCAGATCCGATTACGACAACATCATAAGCCATCAGACTATCCTTTTGATTGAGCAGGAGGCGGTCACACGAACAGTGCGATCATCATCAGCGCGAGGCCGACGAGGCTGACCAGCCATACAAGCGAGCGGACATAGGGAATGCCCTTGAGATAAAGTGGAATGTAGACGATCCGCGCCACCAGCCAGACCGCAGCCCCGAACAGCCCGAAGCCCGACGAGTCACCCGTGAGGATCATCGCCAGGAGAAGGCCGATAAAGGCAGGATAGGTTTCCTGGTAGTTTCGCGAAGCGCGGGCCGCACGACCGGCCATCACGCTCTTGGGTTCGTTGTCGCCGTCCCGCGGACCGGCATTCCATGCCGTGCCGCGATCCTTGGTGGCGAAATTCCCCTGCAGCAGAATATGCACGAGAAGCAGGACGACGCTCAGGCACAGAAGTACCAGGAGGTAAGTCGCATTGGCTGAAGCGGCGTCCATTTTGCTCTCCGCAAATTACAGATCGAGAACCAGACGTTCCGGATCTTCCAGGCTTTCCTTGACGCGCACGAGGAAGGTGACCGCTTCCTTGCCGTCGACGATGCGGTGATCGTAGGACAGTGCCAAATACATCATCGGACGGATCACGACCTGGCCGCCGATCGCAACCGGACGCTCCTGGATCTTGTGCATGCCGAGAATGCCCGACTGCGGCGCGTTGAGGATCGGCGACGACATCAGCGAACCGTAAACGCCACCATTGGTGATGGTGAACGTACCGCCCTGCATGTCTGCCATCGACAGCGTACCATCGCGGGCAGCCTTGGCGAGACGACCGAGTTCCTTTTCGACGCCAGCGATCGAGCGCTGGTCGGCATCGCGGATGACAGGAACGACGAGACCCTTGTCGGTGCCGACGGCCATGCCGACGTGGCAGTAGTTCTTGTAGATAAGGTCCGTGCCATCGATCTCCGCGTTAACGGCCGGCAGTTCCTTCAGCGCGTGCGTGACCGCCTTGGTGAAGAAGCCCATGAAGCCAAGCTTCACGCCATGCTTCTTCTCGAACACGTCCTTGTATCGGTTGCGAAGGTCCATCACAGCCTTCATGTCCACCTCGTTATAGGTGGTGAGCATGGCGGCGGTGTTCTGCGCATCCTTGAGGCGCTTGGCGATCGTCTGGCGCAGACGCGTCATCTTCACGCGCTCTTCGCGCGATGCATCGTCAGCCGACGAGACCGGGCGGGGAGCAGCCGGAACCGAAGCCGGTGCGGCAGGAGCCGCCGGGCCCTTGGAAATGGCAGCGATCACATCGCCCTTCAGCACCTGACCGCGCTTGCCGGAACCGTCGACATCCGAAGTGGAGATGTTGTTGTCGGCAGCAACCTTGGCGGCAGCCGGTGCTGGCGGCATGGACGATCCGCCGGCAGGCGCTGCAGCAGGTGCCGGGGCAGCAGCTGCGGGTTCGGCAGCCTTCGCCGGAGCAGCTTCCGCCGGCTGTGCAGCCGGTGCGGCAGTGCCGGCACCTGCACCGCCGGCCGAGATCTGGCCGAGCAGCGCGTCGAGGCCGACGGTCTCGCCGTTCTGGGCGACGATCTCTGTCAGAACGCCGGAGGCTGGAGCTGGGACTTCGACGGTAACCTTGTCGGTTTCCAGTTCGACCAGCGGCTCATCGGCCTTGACCGTGTCGCCGACCTTCTTGAACCAGGTGCCGACGGTTGCCTCGCTGACGGACTCGCCGAGGGTAGGGACGCGGATTTCGGTGGCCATGATCTATTTTCCGTGTTTGTCAGATATCGTTTCGGAGCAATTGGTGGAGACGGCTGAAAAATCAGCCGCCGAGAGCGTCTTCGAGGAAGGCTTCCAGCTGTGCCAGATGCTTGGACATCAGGCCGGTTGCAGGCGATGCTGCTGCCGGACGGCCCGTGTAACGGACGCGCTGATACTTGGCATCGATATGCGCCAGAACCCATTCCAGATACGGATCGATGAACGACCACGAACCCATGTTCTTCGGCTCTTCCTGGCACCAGACCATTTCCGCATTGCGGAAGCGGCTGAGCTCGTTGATGAGCGCCTTGGCCGGGAACGGATAGAGCTGTTCGATGCGCAGCAGGTAGATGTCGTCGATGCCGCGCTTTTCGCGCTCTTCCAGCAGATCGTAATAGACCTTGCCCGAGCACATCACGACGCGACGGATCTTCGCATCCTTCTGCAGCTTAATCGGACCGTCCTTGATCATCTCCGCGTCGTCCCACAGCAGACGGTGGAACGAGCTTTCGCCCGCCATTTCCGCCAGCGTCGAGGTCGCGCGCTTGTGGCGCAGCAGCGACTTCGGCGTCATCAGGATCAGCGGCTTGCGGAAGTCGCGCTTCACCTGACGGCGCAGGATGTGGAAGTAGTTTGATGGCGTCGTGACGTTTGCGACCTGCATGTTGTCTTCGGCGCACATCTGGAGCCAGCGTTCCAGGCGGGCGGAGGAGTGCTCCGGACCCTGCCCTTCATAGCCATGCGGCAGAAGGCAGACGAGGCCGGACATGCGCAGCCACTTGCGTTCGCCCGATGAGATGAACTGGTCGAACACGACCTGCGCACCGTTGGCGAAGTCGCCGAACTGGGCTTCCCAGAGCGTCAGCGCGTTTGGACGCGCCAGCGAGTAGCCATATTCGAACCCGAGCACTGCCTCTTCCGACAGCATCGAGTTGATGACTTCGTACTTGCCCTGGCCAGCCTGCAGGTTGGAAAGCGGGATGTAGCGCTCTTCGGTTTCCTGATCGTAGAGAACCGAGTGACGCTGGGAGAACGTGCCGCGTTCGCAATCCTGACCCGAAAGACGGATCTTCGTGCCTTCGACGGTCAGCGAACCGAACGCCAGCGCTTCCGCCATGGCCCAGTCGATCCCCTCACCGGTCTCGATCATCTGCGCACGGTTATCCATGAAACGCTTGATCGTGCGGTGGGCGTTAAAACCTTCCGGAATGGTCGAAAGCTTGCGACCGATCTCTCTCAGATCCTTGATCGGCATCGCGGTCTTGCCACGACGCTGCTCGTCGGCATTGTCGGCGGAACGCAGGCCGGACCACTGGCCGTCAAGCCAGTCGGCCTTGTTGGGCTTGTAGCTCTGGCCGGCCTCGAATTCGGTTTCGAGATTGGCTCGCCAGTCGGCCTTCATCTTCTCGAATTCGCCTTCGGTGATGACACCTTCGCCGATCAGACGTTCGGCATAGATCTCCGCCACGGCCTTGTGCGCGCGGATGACCTTGTACATCTTCGGCTGCGTGAACGCAGGCTCGTCGCCTTCGTTATGGCCGAAGCGGCGGTAGCAGAACATGTCGACCACGACCGGCTTGTGGAACTTCATCCGGTATTCGATGGCGATCTTGGCCGCGTAAACGACCGCTTCCGGATCGTCACCGTTGACGTGGAAGATCGGCGCCTCGATCATCTTAGCAACGTCCGACGGATAAGGCGACGAACGCGAGAAGCCAGGATTGGTGGTGAAGCCGATCTGGTTGTTGATGATGACATGCATCGTGCCGGCCACGCGGTGGCCGCGCAGACCCGACAGGCCGAGAATTTCAGCCGTCACGCCCTGGCCGGCAAAGGCCGCATCGCCGTGCAGCAGCAGCGGCAGAACCTTGGCGCGCTCGGACAGCGGAATGATGTTGTCCTTGTCCCAGACCTTGGTCAGCATGTCCTGCTTGGCGCGAGCCTTGCCCATGACGACAGGGTTAACGATTTCCAGGTGAGACGGGTTGGCGGTCAGCGACAGGTGAACCTTGTTGCCGTCAAATTCACGGTCCGACGAGGCACCCAGATGGTACTTCACGTCGCCCGAACCCTCGACTTCGTCGGGCTTGAACGAACCGCCCTTGAACTCGTGGAACACGGCGCGATGTGGCTTACCGAGGACGTTGGTCAAGACGTTCAGACGACCGCGGTGGGCCATGCCGAGGATGACTTCCTCGAGGCCTTCCTGACCGCCGCGCTTGATGATCTGCTCCAGCGCCGGGATAAGCGATTCACCGCCATCCAGGCCGAAACGCTTGGTGCCCTTGAAGCGCACGTCGAGGAACTGCTCGTAGCCTTCGGCTTCGACCAGCTTCGAAAGGATTGCCTTCTTGCCTTCAGGCGTGAACGTGACGCCCTTGGCGGGACCTTCGATACGCTCCTGGATCCAGCCCTTTTCCTCGGGGTTGGACATGTGCATGAATTCGACGCCGATGGTCGAGCAATAGGTGCGCTCGAGGATCTCGATCATTTCGCGAACGGACGCGTATTCAAGGCCGAGAACGTTGTCGATGAAGATCTTGCGATCGTAATCGCTCTCTTCGAAGCCGTAGGACTTCGGCGACAGCTCGTTGTAATCGTCGACCGGGCTCGCGATCCCGAGCGGATCGAGCTTGGCATGAAGGTGGCCGCGCATGCGGTAGGCGCGGATCATCATGATGGCGCGAACGCTGTCGCGGGTCGCCTGCAGAACGTCGGTCTGCTGCACCGGCTGGCCGGTCACTGCAGCGGATGCTTCCGCCTTCGCCTTGACCTTGGTCTCGATCGCCTTTTCGACGATCGGCCAGTTGCCGTCGAGTGCCGAGATCAGATCGCCATTGGCGGGGATCGGCCAGTTCGAACGTTTCCAGGAGGCGCCCTGCGCGGCCTTCCTGACATCTTCGGGGCTGTCTGCCAGCGCCTTGAAGAAGGCCTGCCATTCCTCGGAAAGCGACGTTGGATCACTTTCGTAGCGCCCATAGAGCTGCTCGATATAGGCAGCGTTCGCACCATCGAGGAAAGACGTGATGAGGAACTGTTCGTTGGCTTCTTGCCGTGCCATTGCTTCCCGCGGGC
Source organism: Neorhizobium sp. DAR64862/K0K3 (assembly GCF_050500185.1). Classification (NCBI taxonomy): domain Bacteria; kingdom Pseudomonadati; phylum Pseudomonadota; class Alphaproteobacteria; order Hyphomicrobiales; family Rhizobiaceae; genus Neorhizobium; species Neorhizobium sp. DAR64862/K0K3. The sequence continues at coordinate 3,447,652 of NZ_CP191449.1, read as the reverse complement.
GCCGCGCCCGCCTCCTGACCTGATCGGCACCGGATGAATTGACCGGAAACCGCATTCTCTGACGTATGGCTCGATACCGCTGCGAGCGGCGCCGCTCTTTAGTAGACCTACCTCGGGTAGACCTACCCTTGAGCGACTTACCCGCAGGTCGCATGCAGCAACCCGCGGGTCATTTGATGTCTGGTCCATCGCCGTCTATCTATCGGCGATGGGTGACCTTTATGTGGCGTTAGCCCTTGAGGACTTCAACCAGCGTCGTGCCGAGACGTGCTGGCGAAGGCGAAACCTTGATGCCCGCTGCTTCCATGGCAGCGATCTTGGATTCCGCATCGCCCTTGCCGCCGGAAACGACAGCGCCGGCATGGCCCATGGTGCGGCCCTTCGGAGCGGTCCGGCCGGCGATGAAGCCTGCCATCGGCTTCTTGCGGCCCTTCTTGGCTTCGTCGATCAGGAACTGTGCCGCTTCTTCTTCAGCCGAGCCGCCGATTTCGCCGATCATGATGATCGACTGCGTGGCTTCGTCTGCGAGGAACATTTCCAGGATGTCGATGAACTCGGTGCCCTTGACCGGATCGCCGCCGATGCCGACAGCCGTCGTCTGGCCGAGGCCTTCGTTGGACGTCTGGAACACGGCTTCATAGGTCAGCGTGCCGGAGCGCGACACGATACCGACCGAACCCTTGCGGAAGATCGAGCCCGGCATGATGCCGATCTTGCATTCTTCCGGCGTCAGAACGCCCGGGCAGTTCGGGCCGAGCAGGCGCGAGTTGGAACGGTCGAGGCGAGCCTTGACGCGAACCATGTCCATGACCGGAATGCCTTCGGTGATGCAGGTGATGAACGGGATCTCGGCTTCGATCGCCTCGATGATCGCGTCAGCAGCCCCTGCCGGCGGAACGTAGATCACGGACGCATCGGCGCCGGTCTTTTCCTTGGCTTCGGCGACAGTCGCATAGATCGGCAGGCTTTCGCCCTTCGAACCGGTCCAGGTTTCGCCACCCTTCTTCGGATGGATACCGCCGACCATCTGCGTGCCGTAGTAAGCAAGCGCCTGTTCGGTGTGGAATGTGCCGGTCTTGCCGGTCAGGCCCTGAACCAGGACCTTGGTATTCTTGTTAACGAGAATAGACATTATCAGGTCCCCAGATTAGGCTTTGATCGCCGCGACGATCTTCTTTGCAGCGTCGTCGAGATCGTCAGCAGCCGTGATCGCGAGACCCGATTCGTTGAGGATCTTCTTGCCCAGCTCGACATTGGTGCCTTCGAGGCGCACGACGAGCGGAACCGTAAGGCCGACTTCCTGAACCGCTGCGACAACGCCTTCGGCGATGACGTCGCACTTCATGATGCCGCCGAAGATGTTGACGAGGATGCCCTCGACCTTCGGGTCAGCCGTGATGATCTTGAAGGCTGCAGCGACCTTCTCCTTGCCGGCGCCACCGCCGACGTCGCAGAAGTTTGCAGGCTCTTTGCCGTACAGCTTGATGATGTCCATCGTCGCCATGGCGAGACCGGCGCCGTTGACCATGCAGCCGATGTTGCCGTCGAGCGCTACGTAAGCGAGGTCCCACTTGGAGGCTTCGATTTCCTTGGCGTCTTCTTCCGACTCGTCGCGCAGCGCCTTGACGTCGTCATGGCGGAAGATCGCGTTGCCGTCGAAGGACATCTTGGCATCGAGAACGCGCAGGTGATCGTCCTTCATGACGATCAGCGGGTTGATCTCGAGGAGCGCCATGTCCTTCTCGTTGAAGGCCTTGTAGAGCAGCGGGAACAGCGACTTTGCGTCTTCTGCGGCAGCACCCGAAAGTTCGAGCGCCGAAGAGATCGCAGCGATGTCTGCTTCCGTCACGCCGGCTTCCGGATCGATCGCGATCGTGTGGATCTTCTCGGGCGTGTCGTGAGCGACAGCTTCGATGTCCATACCGCCTTCGGTCGAAACGACGAAGGCAACGCGACCGACCGAACGGTCGACGAGCAGCGAGCAATAGAGTTCGCGGGCAATGTCGGCACCGTCTTCGATGTAGAGGCGGTTGACCTGCTTGCCGGCATCACCGGTCTGCGCGGTTACCAGCGTGTTGCCGAACATTTCCTTGGCATGGCTCTTGGCTTCATCGATCGAGAAAGCCAGGCGAACGCCGCCCTTGGCTTCCGGTCCGAGTTCCTTGAACTTGCCCTTGCCGCGGCCACCTGCGTGGATCTGGCTCTTGACCACGTAAAGCGGACCCGGCAGCTGCTTTGCAGCAGCTTCGGCTTCTTCTGCGGAGAAGATTGCAACACCTTCCGCAACCGGTGCGCCATAACCCTTCAGGAGGGCCTTGGCCTGATATTCATGAATGTTCATCGACGTATCCTTAAATCCGTGCGCCCGAAGGCGATTACTTCAGCGCAGGCGCGATATTGATGCAGGCTTCGCAGAGAGCCGAAACAGCGCCGACCGACTTTGCGAAGGCAGCTTCTTCGTCCTTGTTGAATTCGACTTCGATGATCCGCTCGATGCCGCCGGCACCGATGATCGTGGGAACGCCGACATACATGTCCTTCACGCCGTACTGGCCGGACAGGTAAGCAGCAGCAGGCAGAACGCGCTTCTTGTCCTTGAGGAAGGATTCGGCCATTTCGATCGCCGAAGCGGCCGGTGCGTAATAGGCAGAACCGGTCTTCAGCAGGCCGACGATTTCTGCGCCACCGTCACGGGTGCGCTGGATGATTTCTTCAAGACGCTCGGCAGTGACCCAACCCATCTTGACGAGATCGGTCAGCGGAACGCCGCCGACGGTCGAGTAGCGAGCGAGCGGCACCATCGTGTCGCCGTGGCCGCCGAGAACGAAAGCCGTGACGTCCTGGACGGAAACGTTGAACTCTTCCGACAGGAACAGGCGGAAGCGAGCCGAGTCGAGCACGCCAGCCATGCCGACGACCATGTTCTTCGGCAGGCCGGAGAACTTCTGCAGAGCCCAGACCATCGCGTCGAGCGGGTTGGTGATGCAGATGACGAAAGCGTTCGGGGCGTATTTTTTGATGCCGGCGCCGACCTGTTCCATCACCTTCAGGTTGATGCCGAGCAGATCGTCGCGGCTCATGCCGGGCTTGCGGGCAACACCGGCAGTGACGATGCAGACATCAGCGCCTTCGATGGCGGAATAGTCGCTGGCACCGGAAAGCTTGGCGTTGAAGCCTTCGACGGGACCGGACTGGGCAATATCGAGGCCCTTGCCCTGCGGGATGCCGTCGGCAATGTCGAAGAGGACGATGTCGCCCAGCTCCTTCAGGCTGGCAAGATGTGCCAGCGTGCCACCGATCATGCCCGAACCAATAAGTGCAATTTTCTTGCGCGCCATCGAAAAGCTTCCTCTCAAGACTTTACCTGCGTCAAGTCATAGCAGGTTCACGTGCGGCGCCACCGATAGCGCCATATCGGAAAAATCGCAATCGATTATTTCGGAGTGATATTTTTCAATCGGTTAGATATCAATTACCTTACGTAAACGTAAGAACTTCTGTCATGAAAGTGTCAGGCTTCTTGACGCTTTGCGTTGTGCAGAGCGAGGTAATCGGCGCTCCGCATCTCCCAGAGACGGGAGATTGTTCGATCGAACTCGAACCCCTCGGTGCCGCGCTTCTCCAACAAAAGCTGATCCGGTTCGCTCGCGGCGGAGACGTAGAGTCTGACCGAATGGTCGTAGAACGCATCGACGAGATTGATGAAGCGCTTGGTTGCGTTGCGCTTTTCGGGTCCGAGCTGCGGGACGTGCTCAATGAAGACAGCGTCAAAGCGATCGGCGATCGCCAGATAGTCCGACGCGCCTAGCGGTTGTTCACACAAGTCCGAGAAGCTGAACCGTGCAGCCCGGCCGGACGCCAGCGGCACCTTGATGGTGCGACCTTTCATCGGCAACTCGACAGGGCTCGCCTTCTCGCCGTCGATCACCTGATGCCAGGTGTTTTCGATCGCGAGATCCGCCTGGGGGCTGAGAGGCGTCACATAGACGGGCAGGCTCGCCAGCTTCTGCATCCGGTAGTCGGTTGGCGAGTCCAGCGTGACGACATCCACGTAGCGGCCGAGCAGCGCGATGAACGGCGTGAACAGACCACGGTTGAGGCCATCCCTGTAGAGATCGTCGGGGGCTACGTTCGAGGTCGCGACGAGAACGCATCCAAGGCCGAACAATTCCGTGAACAGACGTGCAAGGATCATCGCATCGGTGATATCGGTCACCGAGAATTCGTCGAAGCAGAGAAGCTCCGCTTCTGCGAACAGGGCCGCAGCGATCGGCGGCACCGGATCTGCCTGTTTCGTCTCGCCGCGTTTCAGCTTTTGACGGTGCTCGTGGATACGTCCATGCACGTCGGCCATGAATTCGTGAAAGTGCAGACGCCGCTTTTTTGCGATGGATGCCTTCTTGAAGAACATGTCCATCAGCATGGTCTTGCCGCGACCGACGCTGCCATGCACATAAAGCCCGCGGATTTCCCGCGGCTTGCCGCCACCGCGGGCAAACAGCCAGCCGAGAGCACTCGTCTTCTTGGCTGGCTTCGTGTCTCTGAAGCATTTGAGTATGTGGTCGAGCTTGGCGGCCACCTGCATCTGCGCAGTGTCCGGCGTCAGCACCCCGGACGCCGCCAGTGCCTTCAGCTCTTCACCGACGCTCGATGTGTAGTCCGGGATCGGCTCCACCCTGCCGCCTCCGCAGACCGTTTACCGGCTGAGACCGAGAGGCTGGCCCGAATTGGTGGTGCCGTCGAAACGGGTATCGCCGCTCTTGTAGACGCGGCCGATGACGTCGCCGGCGCGGTTCTTGAACTGAACCATCTTGCCCGACACTTCCCACGAACCCATCGTCGTCAGTTCGCCGGAGCAGCCACGGGTGCCGCCGCGCGATCCGCTGCCGAGATTGGTGAGCGTCAGGAACATGTCGCAGGACGAGCCGCCATTGGCAACGCGCCAGTTGCCGACCATCTGCTGCTTGGTAATATCGAGAGCATTGGCAGGTGCCGCAGCATTCGGATCGACGGATGCCATCTGCTGGCCACCCTGAGGCGCCGTCGGATATTGGGCTGCACCACCCGGAGGTGGAAGCTGGCCGCCCTGCACACCCTGAACAGGCTGTGCCTGAAGCGGCGCGGGCCGGGAGGGCTGTGCTGGCAGATCAGCATAAGAGGAGGTATTGGACGTCCGCTGGCAACCGGCAAGAGCCAGCGCAAGAACAACGCCTGTCGCCACATATCTGAACTGCATCACAAAACTCCTGCTTTCAGCCGCATCTCTGCATGGAACTGATCCATTCAATTGAGACGGAATTACCGTAAAAGGACTTAGTTAATCAAGTCATACCGGCGCTATTTGGCGAAGGCACGACAACTGTCACGATTACGCGAGCTGTTTTAATCGAAAAATCCCGACCGTGCGTCTGCAGGGTCGGGATACTGTAAGGTTTTACTAGACGCGGCGCTCGACCATCATTTTCTTGATTTCGGCAATCGCCTTGGCAGGGTTCAGACCCTTCGGGCAGGTCTGCGCACAGTTCATGATCGTGTGGCAGCGATAGAGCCGGAACGGATCCTCGAGATTGTCGAGGCGTTCGCCCTTGGCTTCGTCTCTGGAGTCGATCAGCCAGCGATAGGCCTGCAGCAGAACAGCTGGACCGAGATAGCGGTCGCCGTTCCACCAGTAGCTGGGACAGGATGCCGAGCAGCAGGCGCAGAGAATGCACTCGTAGAGGCCATCGAGTTTCTGGCGGTCGTCGTGGCTCTGCTTCCATTCCTTGGCAGGTGTCGGCGAGACGGTCTTCAGCCAGGGCTCGATGGAGCGGTGCTGGGCGTAGAAGTTCGTCAGATCCGGAACCAGATCCTTGACCACGGGCATATGCGGCAGCGGATAGACTTTGACCGTCCCCTTCACGTCGTCCATGCCCTTGGTGCAGGCAAGCGTGTTGGTGCCGTCGATGTTCATGGCGCAGGAACCGCAAATGCCTTCGCGGCACGAACGGCGCAGTGTCAGCGTCGGGTCGATATTGTTCTTGATGTAGAGAAGACCATCGAGAACCATCGGGCCGCAGTCGTCGATATCGATGTAGAACGTATCGATGCGCGGGTTCTGGCCGTCATCCGGGCTCCAGCGGTAGACGCGGTATTCCCGGACGTTCGTGGCACCATCCGGCTTCGGCCAGACCTTGCCTTCGGTCATCTGGGAATTCTTGGGCAGAGCGAGTTCAACCATGTTCCAGTTTCCTCAGATCAATACACGCGCGCTTTCGGCTCGATCTTGTAAGGATCGATGCCGTCGGCGATCAGGTCCGTGTGGACCGGGCGATAGTCGAGCTTCACGTCGCCAGCGTCGTTGACCCAGGCAAGCGTGTGCTTGCGCCAGGTCACATCGTCGCGGCCGGAAAACGCGCCGTCCGTATAGTCCTCGCGTGCATGAGAGCCGCGGCTCTCCTTGCGCGCTTCGGCACCGTAGACCGTGGTGATCGCGTTCGCCATCAGGTTATGCAGTTCGAGCGTTTCGACGAGATCCGAGTTCCAGATCATCGAATGGTCGGTCACCTTCACGTCGCGCATTTCGCCCCAGATTGCCGACATGCGCTTGCAACCGGATTCCAGCGACTCCTGTGTGCGGAACACGGCGGCATCATCCTGCATGGTGCGCTGCATCTTGTCGCGCAGGATCGCCGTCGGCGTCGAGCCGCTGGCGTGGCGAAGGCTGTCGAAGCGGTCCATGATCTTGTCGCAGGCGGCCGTGTTCAGTGCCGGGATCGGTCCTTCGCGGTCGATCACCTGGCCGGCGCGGATGGCGGCAGCACGGCCGAACACGACGAGATCGATCAGCGAGTTGGAGCCGAGACGGTTGGCACCGTGCACCGAGGCGCAACCCGCTTCACCGACGGCCATAAGGCCGGGCAGGATGCGTTCCGGATTGTTGGCGTCTGCGTTGAGCACCTCGCCCCAGTAATTGGTGGGAATGCCGCCCATGTTGTAATGCACGGTCGGCAGAACCGGGATCGGCTCTCGCGTCACGTCGACGCCCGCAAAGATCTTGGCGCTTTCGGAAATGCCGGGAAGACGTTCGTGCAGGACGGCCGGATCGAGATGGTCGAGATGCAGGAAGATGTGGTCCTTGTTCTTGCCGACGCCGCGGCCTTCGCGGATTTCCAGCGTCATGCAACGCGAGACCACGTCACGCGAAGCAAGGTCCTTCGCGGAGGGCGCATAGCGCTCCATGAAGCGTTCACCCTCGGAATTCACGAGGTAGCCGCCTTCGCCGCGTGCACCCTCGGTGATGAGACATCCCGAACCATAGATGCCGGTCGGGTGGAACTGGACGAATTCCATGTCCTGAAGAGGCATGCCGGCACGCGCCACCATGCCGCCGCCGTCGCCGGTGCAGGTATGGGCAGAGGTTGCCGAGAAATAGGCGCGGCCGTAACCGCCGGTCGCGAGAACCACCATCTTGGCGGTAAAGCGATGGATCGTGCCATCGTCGAGGTTCCAGGCAACGACGCCGGTGCAGCGACCGTCATCCGACATTATCAGGTCGAGCGCGAAATACTCGATGAAGAATTCCGCGTTGTGCTTCAGCGACTGGCCGTAGAGCGTGTGCAGGATGGCGTGGCCGGTGCGGTCGGCGGCGGCGCAGGTGCGCTGCACCGGCGGGCCGGCACCGAAATTCTGCATGTGGCCGCCGAACGGGCGCTGGTAGATCTTGCCTTCTTCGTTACGCGAGAAAGGCACGCCGTAGTGCTCGAGTTCGTAGACGGCCTTCGGCGCTTCCATGACCATGTACTGCATGGCATCGACATCGCCGAGCCAGTCGGAACCCTTGACCGTGTCATAGAGGTGCCACTGCCACGAATCGGGCGTCATGTTCTGCAGCGAGGCGGCAATGCCGCCCTGTGCGGCGACGGTGTGCGAACGGGTCGGGAAGACCTTGGTGATGCAGGCCGTCTTGAAGCCCTGTTCGGCCATGCCGAGCGTGGCGCGCAATCCTGCACCGCCGGCACCCACGACGATCACGTCGTAGGAATGGTCGACATAGGTATAGGCCTTGCCGGTCTGAGAGGCGCCTGAAGCGATGGGGGTGACGGATGCCATGACGGATTATCCTACGAAAGCGATCTTCAGAACGGCGAACAGACAGAGCCCGGCGATCAGGATCGAGAAGAATGTGTTGAGCATGACGAACAGGACCTTCGCGAACTCGCTGTGCACGTAGTCCTCGATGATGACCTGCATGCCGAGCTTCATGTGGATGATGCCCGAGATCACGACAAGGCCCATGACAACAGCGACGAACGGGTTCGACAGCGCCTCGACCACTTCGGCAAACGGCTTGCCGGCATAGATGATCATGAAGATCACGAAAAAGGTCATCAACGGCACGTTGGCGACGGCGGTCATCCGCTGGCGCCAGAAATGTTCGGTGCCGTCTTTGGCGGAGCCCAGTCCGCGGACCTTACCGAGCGGGGTGCGCATATCCATGGAAGCTGTTCCTTAGCGAACGATGAAGCCGACCACCCAGACCAGCACGGTCAGACAGAGCGATGCGATGATGTTGGCGATGGCGAGCTTGGTCGAAAATTCCTTCTCGAAGCCACGGCCCAAGTCCCACATGAAGTGGCGGAAGCCGCCGAGCATGTGGTGGATCAGCGCCCATGTATAGCCGAGAAGAACCAGCTTGCCGGGAATGCTGCCAAGCGCCCAGTTGGCCCAGTCGTAGTAAGCCGGGCCGCTTGCTGCAGCGATCAGCCACCACGCGACAAGGATCGTGCCGAAATACAGAGCGCCACCGGTGATACGGTGAACGATCGACATGACCATTGTGGGGATTGGCTTGTAGATTGAGAGATGCGGCGACAGAGGCCGGTTGTTAGTCACATTCGCCATCAGAACCTCGCGGCGTCGTAATGCGTCAAAGAGCGGGAGCCCTTGGCAATGCACGCTGCCGAGAAAATGTGCATTGCATCATTCGCGTGGTTTAATCTTGGAATTCCCCAACGACAAGAACAATTCTAAACGATCGAGAATTTAATCGATTGTGTTTTTCTCAAGGTCTCGGGTTTGCCAGATCGCGGCACGATATCTGGCAAACCCGAACAATTGGTTTCTTGCCAGAAACCCGCTTTCGCTCCATGTTAATGTTTCGTTAACCTGTGTGTCGCGGAGTTCGTCATGATCAGTCACCGGATCAAGCCCCTTGTCATCGCCGCAGCAGTGCTTGCAGCCTTCGCATCAGTCGCTTCCGCGGCAGATCGCAGGCATCATCATCAGGGCTATGCCGACCGTGGATACGACAGAGGCCATCGCCACCAGTTCGTCGAAAACAATCGCTGGGATCGCCAGGGTGACGGACGACGCAACCGTCCTGCCGAGATCAACCGGATGACCCGTACTTATGCATCGGGTAGCTTTGATCGGGGCTCGTCATCCTTCACGCGCGGGATTGATACCTATACAGGTTCGATCCAGGCCTACTCGGTCCCTGGCAATGGGACCTATCTTGTGCGCGACGATATCTACTGGCCGCAGCAGGAAGGCCGCAGTCTGGTACTCGCCCCGAAAGCCAAGGTGATCGATGTGGCGCAGGAGATGGGTGGCAACGCGGTGGCCTCGAACAAATCCTGCTCGTTTGAAGCCGGCGTCTGCGTCATTCGAGGCGGCCGATAGTCGTCTCAGGCGAACTGCCACACGGTCGTCTTTTTGACCTCGCTGTCTTCAAGTGCCCGGGTGACGGGTACCTGGTAGACGGCCATCTCGGTAAGCCGATCCTTGGGGCAGTAGCTCCTGCCGGGATCACCGACCAGAACGACCTTTCCCGCTTCCGATAACCGGGTAAACCACGGTATCAACAGATCGGCCATGACGCGATCGTAGAATACGTCGCCGGCGAGCAGCACCTCCGCCTCGATCTCTCGCCCGATCAGATCTTGCGACGTGAAGGATATCTCTACGTCGTTCTCCGCGGCGTTGAGCCGCACCGCAGTTTCCGTCCAGGGATCGATATCGGCGGCGAGCACTTGGGCTGCAGCAGCCTGTTTTGCCGCGATCGCCACCAGCCCGGATCCCGATGCGAAATCCAGCACCCGCTTGCCGGCTACTGTACCCGGATGATCGAGGATATAGCGGGCGAGCCCCTGCCCGCCGGCCCAGGCGAAGGCCCAGAACGGCGGCGGCAGACCGATCGCCTGCAACTCTTCCTCCGTCTTCAGCCAGAGGTCATGCGCCTCGGTCGCCAGATGAAGCCGGATCTCCGGAACATGCGGCGGCGCGGTGACATCCGTGTTGGCGAGGATGAAGGTCGCAGGGTCGGTTTTCAAGGACGCGTCAGTCCGGCGAGCGGGGCGGGTTCTTGACACCACCCAAGCGGCAGATCTCGAGATATTCCTCTTCCGTCACCGGCTGTACGGAAAGCCGCATCGAGGTGACCAGCGCCATCTTTTCGAACTGCGGATTGGCCTTGATGTCCTTCAGCGTGATCGGCTTCGGCACATCCTCGACGGCGCGAATATCGACGCAGTCCCACTTCGGATCGCCCTTGGCCGAGGAATCCGGATGCGACAGCGCGCAGACCTCGACGATGCCGACGATCTCCAGCCCCTCGTTGGAGTGGTAGAAGAACCCCTTGTCGCCGATCTTCATGGCCCGCATGTTGTTGCGGGCCTGATAGTTGCGCACGCCGGTCCATTCCTCGCCGGCTTTTCCCTTGGCCTTCTGCTGCTCCCAGGACCAGACATCCGGTTCGGATTTATAGAGCCAATAGGCCATGGTTATCTCACTCCGCAGGCTTGTTGATCGTCCAGTTCCACGGCTTCACATCGACCGTCTCGAACAGGCCGGCGAGGTAATAGGGATCGGCCTCGGCAAGCGTGCGGGCAGCCGCCATATCGGCGGCTTCAACCACGACCAGGCTGCCATTCGGCTTGTCTTCATCGTCCAGGAAAGGACCGGCAAACTTCAGCGTGCCGTCGGCATTCAGCTTGTTGAGATGTTCGAGATGGACCGGACGGGTTTCCATCCGGACGTTGAGATGGCCGGGCTTGTCGGTGCAGAGGAAGGCAAACAGCATCGTTCTCTCCTGGGGTTGATCTATTCCGTGGTGATCGGGCGGGTCATCAGGCGTTCCATCGCGTCGGCCACGCCAAGCTGTCCATCGATGATCGCGGCAACGGCCTCGGTCACCGGCAGATCGACGGAATGGGTCTGCGCGAGCTGGGCTGCGACCGATGCGGCAAAGGCGCCTTCGACCAGCGGTCCGCCGGAGGCCGATGCCGGCTCCCCTCGCCCGAGCGAAATGCCGAAGCGCAGATTGCGGGACTGGTGGCTGGTTCCGGTGAGCACCAGATCGCCGAGACCGGACAGGCCCCGCACCGTATCCGCCTTGCCGCCCATTGCTTCGACGAGGCGCGACATTTCCGCAAGTCCGCGCGAAATGAGCGCGGCACGGGCCGAATCACCAAGGCCTGCGCCCTCGACGATGCCGCAGGCAATCGCCAGCACGTTCTTCATCGCCCCGCCGAGCTGCACGCCGATCCGGTCGGACGAGGCGTAAAGCCGGAAGGTCCGGCTGGACAGCACGGTCGCCAGACGCTCCGCGAGCAGTTGGTCCTCCGCCGCAAGCGCCATCGCCGTCGGAAGCCCGCGCGCAATGTCGAATGCAAAACCGGGGCCGGAGAGAACCGCGATCGGGTGGCTCGGAAGCGATGCCTCCAGAACGTCCGTCAGCAAAAGCCCTGACACGCGGTCTATGCCTTTGGCACAGGTAACGACCGCCGCATCCTTTGCGAGATACGGACCGTAATACCGCGCCGCATCGCTCTGCGCCTGCGAAGGCATGGCAAACAGCACAATGCTCGCATCCGAGATGGCGTCGGGTTCAGCGGAGAATTCGAGCGCATCCGGCAACGTCACGCCGGGAAGTGCCGCGTCATGCACACGGTCGTTTCTGAGATCGGCCATCAGGCCGGTATTGCGGCCGATCAGCGTTACCGGGTGACGACCTTCGAGCGCGATGACGGCTGCGAGTGCCGTACCGAAGGCCCCGGCCCCGATCACGACGATCCGTTCTTGCGGCATCTCTGCCCCGTTCATGCCTTGGCACCCCGTTTGCCGGAGCCAAGCAGCGTCTGCGCATTGGCATCCAGCGGCCAGCGCGAGCGCGGCGCGACATCCATGCCGTCAAACGGCATGTCTTCGGCCAGCCGTTCAAGCCCTGCCCAGGCAATCATCGCTGCATTGTCGGTGCACAGCTTCATCGGCGGCGCGATAAAGCGAAATCCGTGTTCGATGCAGAGCGCCTGCAGCGTTCGGCGTATCTCCTGGTTGGCGGCAACGCCGCCGGCAACCACCAGCGCAGGACCGACATCCAGATGGCCGAATTCCTTGGCAAACCGCGCAAGTCCACGCCCGATCCGGTCGCGCAGCGTTCGCGAGATCGCCTTCTGGAACGAGGCGCAGATATCGGCGATATCCTGCTCGGACAGCGGCGCGATCTCGGTCGCAGCCTGACGCACGGCGGTCTTGAGACCGGAGAACGAGAAGTCCAGCCGGGCTTCGCCAACCAGCGGCCGCGGCAATTGAAAACGATCGGGATCGCCCGTCAGCGCCGCCTTCTCGACGGCGGGACCGCCCGGGTATGGCAGGCCGAGCAGCTTTGCCGTCTTGTCGAAGGCTTCGCCCAGAGCGTCGTCGATCGTGGTGCCCCAGCGCTCATAATCGCCGACGCCACGCACCAGAACCAGCTGCGTATGCCCGCCGGAGACCAGCAGCATAAGATAAGGGAACGACAATCCGTCCGTCAGCCGCGCCGTCAGCGCATGTCCCTCGAGATGGTTGATCGCCATCAGCGGCTTGCCGGTGGCGCGTGCAATCGCCTTCGCCGTCATCAGCCCGACGATCAATCCGCCGATCAGGCCGGGGCCGGAGGTTGCTGCAACGGCATCGATCTCATTGAGCGATACGCCAGCGCGCGACAGTGCCTCCTCGATCAGACCGTCCAGCGCCTCCACATGGGCGCGCGCCGCAATCTCGGGCACGACGCCGCCATAGGCGCTGTGCTCGTCGAGCTGCGAGAAGACGACATCGGACAGGATTTCGCCACGGCCGTCCTCGTGGCGCACGACGATCGCGGCCGCGGTTTCGTCGCAGCTTGTTTCAATGCCGAGGATGCGAAGAAATGCCGCCATGACCTATCGTTGATTGAAGAGGAAAACAGGTTTACGAGGGCTTCCGGTAACAATGGAATGACGCGGATGCAAACAAAACCTTTCCGGATAGGAACGCGGGGCAGCCCGCTGGCGCTCGCCCAGGCGGCCGAAACCCGTGCACGGTTGATGGCAGCCCATGCCCTTCCGGAGGAAATGTTCGAAATTGTCGTCCTGTCCACGACCGGCGACCGCATCACCGATCGTGCCCTGAGCGAGATCGGTGGCAAGGGCATGTTCACGCTGGAACTGGAAGAAAAGCTCTCCTCGGGAGATCTCGACTTTGCGGTCCATTCCTCAAAGGACATGCCGACCAAGCTTCCGGAGGACCTTTACATCTCCGCCTACTTGCCACGCGAGGATATCCGCGACGCCGTCATCGGCCGCACGGCGCCGAGCCTCAAAGCTCTGCCAGATGGTGCGACCGTCGGAACCGCGTCGCTTCGGCGCCAGGCGCTGGTGCGCCGTCTCCGTCCCGACATCCAGGTTGCGATTTTTCGCGGATCGGTCGGCACGCGCCTGCGCAAGCTCAACGAAGGCCATGTGGATGCGACACTTTTGGCCTATGCCGGGCTGAAGCGGCTGGCCCGCGAGGAAGTTGCGACCGAACTGCTCGACCCCGTCGATTTTCCGCCAGCCCCTGCGCAGGGCGCGATCTGCCTCGAGAGCCGCATCGGCGACACGGCCATCGATGACCTGCTGAAAGCCGTCAACGACTGTCCCACCTATGACGCGGTCAGTTGCGAGCGCGCATTTCTGGCAGCCCTCGATGGCTCATGTCGGACACCGATCGGCGGGTACGCGATCTGCGACGGAGATCACCTGAAATTTTCAGGCCTGATCCTGACGCCGGACGGATCGACCGAACATGCGGTCGACATCAGCGGCCGACGGGCGGATGCTGAAACGCTTGGTCGCCAGGCCGGAGAAACCGTCCGCGCCGCTGCCGGACCGGGCTTCTTCGAAGGCTGGGTCTGACGCCATGCGGGTCATCGTTACCCGCCCTGACCATTCCGCCCGGCGAACCGCAGCACGGCTCGAAACCCTCGGCCATCAGCCTGTCTTCCTGCCGCTCACTCGCGTTGAGCATAACCTGGAGATCGCCCGAGAAGCGCTGTCCGAACCCCATTCCGCGCTTGTCGTGACCAGCGCCGAAGCCGTTCGCGCGCTTGGCGAACTTGGACATGAAATCCGCCCTCGCCTGTCCACGCAGATATACGCCGTCGGCGAAGCGACCGGCGAGGCAGCACGCGCCCTCGGCTTTACCGATATCCGCTGCGGCGATGGCACCGGGCATGATCTGGTGGAGAGGATCGCCCAGGATGTCGGCGAAACATCCAGTCTCCTCTATCTTGCCGGCAATCCGCGTTCGCCGGATTTGGAGGACGGATTACGCGCCCGCGGCATCGCCTGCAAAACGATAGAGATCTACCGGATGGTCAAGGTCGGCTACCGGACCGAGATCATCGAACCGCTTCTGACCCGCCCGGCGGCCGACGCAGTCCTTCTCTATTCGCGCCACAACGCCGCGCTGTTCTTCGAACTCGTGCAGCCGTTTGCAGCCTCGATCGAACATTTGCAGGTCATCTGCCTCAGCAAAAACGTCGCTACCGCGGTGCCTGAAAAATTTCATCCTGCTATCTTCGTCGCTGAAACACCCGACGAAGACGCACTTTTCGCGTTTCTTTCACCATAGTGCCAAGCCAAATTCTCTCGCTCCCCTTTCCTTACCCTGCCCCACCAACTACTTTCCCTGAGCAGATGCGAAAAGAGGTCGAGATGGTAACGGAAAAACCACCCCGCCGATCGATGGCGGAGAAAGAACCGGTCACGATCGACCTGACGGCCGATGGCGCTGGCGTGGTGGCCGAGCCTGTGCGCAGCAATGACAGCGACATCCCGGAAACCGCTTCGGAAAAAGTCGAAGCTTCTGAGACGACGGATGCCATCCCGCTGGCCGGCGAGCCGGTGACATCGACCGTGCCTGAAGAGACCGACACGTCCCACGTGATCGGCCAGCCGGATAGCTCCCATGGGCGAGACGAGCCAGGTGTGACGGGAACAGCCGATCCGGTTGTGACCGAGCCGGACGCGCCGATTGCGACAGACGCTGCTCGTGACGCTGCCCCCTCGCCGACCGAGGAATTCACCCCGTCGCCCACGCCCGGTTTTGACGAACCTGCCGCTAAGCATGAAACCTTTGACAAGGCATCGGACGCCCAGCCAGCCACCCGCTCCGGTGGGACCTCGGCGTCCACGCTGATTGCTGCCGGCATTTTCGGCGGCATCGTCGCGCTTCTGCTGGCGGGCAGCATGCAGTATGCCGGTTATCTTCCATCATCGACCCCCGCAGCATCCGGCTCGACCGAACTGTCGGACGAAATCGAAGCTCTTCGCCAGGATATCCAGACGCTGCGCAGCCAGCCGGCGTCTCCCGATACGGAACTCGCAAGCCGCGTTCAGGCGCTGGAAAGTTCTGTCGCGCAGAATTCCGGCGGTCCGACCGAAGAAAGCTTGAATGCCCTCCAGCAGCAGCTGGCAGATACCAAAGCTGCGGCAGCCACGCAGACGGCCGAGCTTTCCCGCCGCCTCGAAGCGGCAGAGGCCCAGATCAACGATCGCGGCCCGGAACAGCAGGTTGCCCGCGCGGTGGCTGCCGCTGGCCTCAAGGCCGCCATCGATCGTGGCGGCTCGTTCGAGGCCGAGCTTCAGGCGTACACGAACATTGCCGGCGACGATCCCGCGATCGCCGAGCTCAAGACATTCGCCGCAGACGGCGCGCCGTCGCGTGAGCAGCTGCAGAGCGAGTTTCCGGCCGTTGCCGATACGATCATCCAGGCGTCCGTGCCAGCGGATCCGAACCAGGGCATTGCCAGCCGGCTTCTGTCCTCCGCCATGTCGGTGGTCAAGGTTCGCCGCGTCGGCGATGTCGAGGGTGAGACGGTCGACGCGATCGTCTCACGCATCGAGGACCGGTTGCGGAGCGGCGACCTTCAGGCGGCTGCCCAGCAATGGGATACGCTGCCAGACGCCGCAAAATCGGCGTCTACCGACTTCAAGCGCAAGCTGGATGCGCGGGTACAGGTTGAAAATCTCGTGAGCGGAACTCTTTCGCGCGCGCTTGCTGGCACGAAATCAGGCTCTTAAGGCTGAAGAAGAAAGAAACGGATGATCATCAGGCTCTTCATTTTTCTTCTCGTGGTTCTGGGCCTCGGCTGGGGCTTTTCCTGGATTGCGGATCGCCCCGGGCTGATTTCCATCACCTGGCAGGACCATCTGATCGAGACCAGCATCATGGTGGCCGCCACGATGGTCGTTGCGCTGATTGCGGCTGTCATGATCGTCTGGTGGGTCATCGGCGTCATCTGGACATCGCCGCTATCGGTACGTCGCTATTTCCGTACCCGCAAGCGTGACCGCGGCTATCAGGCGCTCTCGACCGGCCTGATCGCAGCCGGTGCCGGCAATGCCGTTCTTGCCCGCAAGATGAGCATCCGCACCCGCGGCCTGCTCAGCGCCGATCAGGAACCGCTCATTCACCTTTTGGAAGCGCAGGCGGCCCTGATCGAAGGCCGCCATGCGGACGCACGGGCCAAGTTCGAACAGATGTCCGAAGACCCGGAAACCCGTGAACTCGGTCTTCGCGGCCTTTACATGGAAGCACGCCGTCTCGGCGCCAACGAAGCTGCTCGCCAGTATGCCGAAAAAGCCGTCGAACATGCGCCCTACCTGCCCTGGGCAGCCCAGGCGACGCTCGAATCGCGCAGCCAGTCCGGCCGTTGGGACGAGGCCATCCAGCTACTCGATCAACAGCGGGCGGCAAGTGTGCTCGAACGCGGCGAAGCCGAGCGCTTGAAAGCCGTTCTTCTGACCGCCAAGGCGAGCGAACGCCTGGAAGGCGACCCGAACGGTGCCCGCGAAGATGCAAAGGCCGCTCTGAAGCTCGCCAAGGGCCTCGTGCCGGCCGCGATCATTGCAGCCAAGGCCTATCTGCGCGAAGACAATATCCGCAAGGCAGCAAGCATCCTCGAAAGCGCCTGGAAGATCGAGCCGCATCCGGACGTCGGTCGTACCTACGTTCGCGCCCGCAGCGGCGATAGCACGCTTGACCGTCTGAAGCGTGCCGAAAAGCTCGAAGCGCTGCGTCCCAACAACATCGAATCGCTGCTGGTCGTCGCGCAGGCAGCTCTCGATGCCCAGCAGTTCCCCAAGGCGCGCGCCAAGGCGGAAGCTGCAGCCCGCATGCAGTCGCGTGAGGCCGCCTATCTCCTGCTGGCCGATATCGAGGAAGCGGAAACCGGCGATCAGGGCCGCGTCCGTCACTGGATGGCGCAGGCTCTGCGCGCCGGCCGTGACCCTGCCTGGGTTGCCGACGGTATCGTTTCGGACAAATGGCTGCCGCTCTCGCCGGTCACAGGACGTCTTGATGCCTTCGAATGGAAAGTCCCGTTCGGCCAGATCGAAGGACCCGTGGAAGACGGCACCCTGGCCGCAGACGAGGCGATCGCAACGCTTCCGGCAATCACGATTCGCGAAGACGTCACGCCGGCTGTCGAAACACCGGAAAACGAGAGCACCAATCAGGTTGCTGCCGACATGCAGCCCGTTGTAGTGCCTCAGGAAGACTTAGCTGTTGCAGCAAAAACACCTACGGCCACGAATGTGACAGCGGAGCAGCCTCCGGAGGCAGAAAAGCAGGACGAGACCGTTCCCTTTTTCGGTCGTCCGCCCGATGATCCCGGTGTCAAGGACGCAAGTGCCGAGAAGTCTCCCACGAGGCTGAGGCTTTATTAGAAAAACCGGAGAAGGCCTAGATTACATATGCTCGATCGCATCCAGGCCTTCCTCCACACGCTGACAGCCCCGCACCATACGGATGAATTTGCGCCAGACGACCCGCGCGTTGCGTTCGTGGCGCTCTGTTTCCAGGTCATGGAAGCCGATGGCAACATGTCCGAGGAAGAGCAGCAGAAATTCCGCGATCTGATGCGCGATCGTTACGATCTGAGCCCGGAAGGGTTGCAGTCGCTGATCGAGGCGGGCCGGCAGGCTGGAAGCGAAGCCGTCGACTATTACCGGTTCACATCGGATCTCAGAAAGCATCTGGTTGACGAAGAGGACCGGATCGAGCTTCTCGGCATTCTCTGGGATATCGTCTATGCGGACGGGCAGCGCAGCGAGATCGAGGATCATGTGATCTGGCGGATCGCCGATCTCTTGGGCGTCTCTGCCCGTGATCGGGTTCTGCAGCGGCAGGAGGCGGCCGCGCGCACCTCGTCTCATCCGGTCGCAGGGGAAGAGGAAGAAAAGGTTTAGCCCGGAACGCTCCAGGACGTGACGTCATGAGAACCCCTTCCCGCCCATCCTCTAAACTCCCGATCCTCGCGATCCTGCATCAGGAAACCTCCTCCGCCGGACGCGTCGGCCAGATGCTCGTCGACAAGGGCTTTGCGCTGGATATCCGCAGGCCCGCTCTCGGCGATCCCCTCCCCGACACGATGTCCGGCCACGCAGGCGCCGTCGTCTTCGGCGGTCCGATGAGTGCCAACGACCCGGACCCGTTCATCAAGACGGAAATCGACTGGATCGACGTGCCGTTGAAGGAGAACAAGCCGTATCTTGGCATCTGCCTCGGTGCCCAGATGCTGGTGCGCAATCTCGGCGGCCGCGTTGGGCCGCAGAAAGGCGAGGTAACCGAAATCGGCTGGTATCCGCTACGCGCCACGGAGCACGGCAGGCTTCTGATGCACTGGCCGAAAATGGTCTACCACTTTCATCGCGAAGGCTTCGATGTGCCGCGGGGCGCAAAATTGCTCGCAGAGGGCGACGCCTATCCGCATCAGGCGATCCGCTACGGCGAGAATGCCTGGGGCGTACAGTTCCATGCGGAACTCACCCGCGCCATGATGCATCGATGGGTGGTGCACGGCGCCGAACGTTTCGGCATGCCGAATGCGCAGCAGGGAAACCAGCATTTGGAAGGACGGATGATCTTCGACCATGCGTTGAAGGACTGGCTGTGGACCTTCCTCGACATCGTCTTCGATCGACCCGCCGCCGAGGCAAGCCGCCCGGCCCTGCCCACCTATCCCGCCCAGGGCAACGGATAACTCAGCGCTGCGGCGCTTCCAGATTATCGATCTTGCGAAGTTTTGGAAAGCCGATCGACCAGATCACGGCGACCGCGAGTGTGCCGATGCCGCCGATGACGACGGCAGGGACCGCGCCGATCGCGTGCGCCATGGTTCCGGCCCGGAACTCGCCCAGCTCGTTCGATGCGCCGACAAACACCATGTTGACGGCATTCACCCGGCCGCGCACCTCATCAGGCGTCCAGAGCGCGATCAGCGTCTCACGCACATAGACGGAGATCATGTCGGCCGCACCCATCAGCATCAAGGCCGCAATCGAGATCCACGGAGTGGCCGACAGGCCGAAGATCAGCGTGCCCAACCCGAACAGCGCTACGCCGATGAACATCGCCGTGCCCGCATGGTGGCGGATCGGATGGATGGCAAGCCAGACCGCAACGCCGATCGCGCCGATGCCGGGCGCTGCGCGCAACAGGCCGAGACCCCAGGGGCCAAGCTCCAGCACGTCGCGGGCAAAGATCGGCATCAGCGCCACGGCGCCACCGAGCAGCACCGCAAACAGATCGAGCGAGATCGCACCGAGCACGATCTTCTCGCCGGCGATGAAGCGGAAACCGGCCAGCATCTCGTTCCAGCTGACTTTGGAGGACGGCGTGCGCTGCGCGGGCTTCGGAATGAGGAAGACGAGGATGGCGGCAACCGTCATGAGAAAACAGGCGACCGAATAGGCCGCGATCGAACTCGCGCCATAGAGAAGCCCGCCGAAAACCGGTCCGAGGATCGATGCCGTCTGCCAGGAGGACGAATTCCAGGCGATCGCATTGGGAAGGTCTTCTTCCGGCACGAGGTTCGGTCCGAGCGACTGCACCGCCGGCCCCATGAAAGCGCGCTCGATGCCGAAGACGACAAGGATCGAAAACACCAGCCACGGCGTGAATGAGTCGGTGATGGTGAGGGCCAGAAGCGCCGCCGAACACAGTCCGCCGACGACCATGCAGATCGCCATGATCATGCGTCGGTTGTAGCGATCGGCGACCGAACCCGTCACCAGGATCAAAAGCAGCGACGGAAGAAACTGGAAAAGCCCGATCAGACCGAGATAGAGCGGATTGCGCGTCTCGTCATACATCTGCCAGCCGACGGAGACGCTGACGATCTGGATCGCGAAGGCTGCGAAGAACCGGCTGAGAAAGAAACGCGTATAAGCTGCGTGACGAAAGGCGGCGAAGCGATCACCCGATGTGGGTATGGACATGGAACCTGTACTTTCAGCGAAGCCGGAAACCCACGATATGCACACGCCGCCGTTAAACATCCTGCGACGCGGGCCATAGACGGCACTTGCCCGTTAGTTCGCCAATGTCTACATGTCTGTCAACAAAGAAATGGAGACGTGAATGCTCGCCCTGTTTCAGACCATTGACTTGGCCTTGAACCTTTACACCTGGATCCTGATCGCCAGCGCCATCTTTTCATGGCTGTTCGCCTTCAACGTGATCAATTCGAGCAACCAGTTTGTCGATGCGATCGGCCGGTTTCTCTTCAATGTCACCGAGCCCGTTCTCGCGCCGATCCGCCGGGTCATGCCGAACCTCGGTGGTATCGACATCTCCCCGATCATCGTGCTTCTGATCATCTTCTTCATCCGCTCGCTGATGTGGACCTCGATCTATCCTGCTCTCGCAGGCTGAAGCCAAAGACTTTCAGCACGGACACGGTCGGCCCGCGGTGGGAAATTTCCCGCGCGGGCCGTTTTTGTTTTGGGCTTACGAGCTGAAACAAAAAATCCTCCGACTCGAGACGAACCGGAGGATTTTGGAAGCGGTCAGCGGTAAAGATTACTTCTGGGCGTTGAAGCGTTCGATCGCCGCGACGATCATTTTCTTGGCGACGTCAACGTCCTTCCAGCCTTCGATCTTCACCCACTTGCCGGGCTCCAGATCCTTGTAATGCGTGAAGAAGTGCTCGATCTGCTTCAGCGTGATCTCTGGCATATCGGTGTAGTTCTTGATCTTGTCGTAGCGCTGGGTCAGCTTCGGAACCGGCACGGCAATGATCTTCTCGTCCTTGCCGCCGTCGTCTTCCATCACCATCACGCCGATCGGGCGGACATTGATGACGCAACCGGGAACCAGCGGGCGGGTGTTGCAGATCAGAACGTCGATCGGATCACCATCCTCGGACAGCGTATGCGGCACGAAGCCGTAATTGCCCGGATAGGTCATCGGTGTGTACAGGAAACGGTCGACGATCAGCGCGCCGGCTTCCTTGTCCATCTCGTACTTGATGGGCTGGCCGCCGACAGGTACTTCAACGATTACGTTGACGTCTTCAGGCGGATTCTTGCCAACAGAAATTGCATCGATGCGCATAGTCTTCCCCGATGAGGTTTACGAACTTGTGAACCGTCGATAGCGGGAATTGGCTGGCAAGGCAACACAGGTTTGCCGCCAAGGTTAAGTCGTGGCGCACCTTTCGGCCCCGAAGTCAGTGCCAGACGAAACCAATCTTCTTCAGGGACTTTCCGTCGAAGTCCTCCATGCCCTCTGCCAAATCCGCCCCGCCATGGGATCGCAGAAAGCGGACGGCATGCTCGCTGTCTTCCAGGCACCAGACGACCAAGCCCTTGCAGCCAAGCGATTTCAAAAGCCTGCGGCTTTCGCCGAACAGGCGGCGGCCAAGGCCGACGCCCTGATATTCCGGGCGCAGGTAAATCTCGTAGATCTCGCCGTCATAGGGAAGCGCACGGGCGCGGTTGAGGCCAATCGTCGCATAACCCGCGATAACGCCACCGATATCCAGAACCAGAAGCGTCGCCGGCCCGCGGACGGCCTTGCGCCACCACCCCTCGCCGCGGCGCTCCAGCATCTGGATCAGCGGCTTGTGCGGAATGAGGCCGGCATAGGCTTGCGACCATGCCTGGCGGTGCACCTCGGAGATAGCCGGGGCGTCTTGCGGCTCCGCACGCCTGACATCGATCGATAACGTTTTCATAACGCGATTCTAGGTCCTGCCATGGGCTCTCCGCCATTCCCGAGACCGGGGTAAAGTGGATTGCCCACAAGCTTCTCATGTGGACGATGGCAAGGAGGTTAACGCATTTTTTACCTTCGCCACAAGCGTGGCCCAGACCAAGCCACAAAAAAACCCCGGCATTTCTGCCGGGGTCTTGGATGGTCTCAGAAGCGCGATGTTAGAGAGCGGCCTTCGACTTGTCGAAGCGCTTGCGGTCGTTTGCGTCGAGATAGATCTTGCGCAGGCGGATCGACTTCGGCGTGACTTCCATCAGCTCGTCGTCCTGGATCCAGGACAGCGCGCGGTCGAGCGTCATGCGGATCGGCGGCGTCAGGCGAACGGCTTCGTCCTTGCCGGCCGAGCGGATGTTGGTCAGCTGCTTGCCCTTGAGAACGTTGACTTCGAGGTCGTTGTCGCGGGTATGGATGCCGATGATCATGCCGGCATAGACCTTTTCGCCTGGCTCGATGATCATCGGGCCACGGTCTTCCAGGTTGAACATCGCGTAGGCGACGGCTTCACCGGACTGGTTCGACAGGAGAACGCCGTTGACGCGACCGACGATCGCACCCTTGTAAGGCTGATAGTCGTGGAACAGACGGTTCATGATCGCCGTGCCGCGCGTGTCGGTCAGAAGTTCCGACTGGTAGCCGATCAGGCCGCGGGTTGGCGCGTAGAATACCAGGCGAACGCGGCTGCCGCCGGACGGACGAAGCTCGACCATCTCGGCCTTGCGCTCGGACATCTTCTGCACGACGATACCGGAATGCTCTTCGTCAACGTCGATCACGACTTCTTCGATCGGCTCCAGCGTCTGGCCGGTTGCTTCATCCTTGTGCATGACGACGCGCGGACGCGAAACGGCAAGCTCGAAGCCTTCGCGACGCATGGTCTCGATCAGAACGGCGAGCTGCAATTCGCCGCGGCCGGAAACGAAGAACGAATCCTTGCCGTCCGACTCTTCGATCTTCAGCGCAACGTTGCCTTCGGCTTCCTTGAACAGGCGGTCACGAATGACGCGGCTGGTGACCTTGTCGCCTTCGGTGCCAGCAAGCGGGCTGTCGTTGACGAGGAAGGACATGGTGACGGTCGGCGGATCGATCGGCTGAGCCGTCATCGCTTCGGTGA
The DNA here is from genome assembly GCF_050500185.1 of Neorhizobium sp. DAR64862/K0K3. Classification (NCBI taxonomy): domain Bacteria; kingdom Pseudomonadati; phylum Pseudomonadota; class Alphaproteobacteria; order Hyphomicrobiales; family Rhizobiaceae; genus Neorhizobium; species Neorhizobium sp. DAR64862/K0K3. The sequence goes on along the minus strand of NZ_CP191449.1, from coordinate 3,424,224 downwards.
CCGCAGGATCGCAGAACGTGTCGGCAACCGTACCCTTGGAAAGGCCGGCGATCGCGACGATGTCACCTGCATGGGCTTCTTCGATCGGCTGACGCTCGATGCCGCGGAATGCGAGGATCTTGGAGATACGGCCGGTTTCGACGGTCTTGCCGTCCTGCGACAGAACCTTGACGGCCTGGTTCGGCTTGATCGAGCCGGATGCGATGCGGCCCGTGATGAGACGACCGAGGAAGGGGTTGGCTTCGAGAAGCGTACCGATCATGCGGAACGGGCCTTCGCCGACATTCGGCTCCGGAACGTGCTTCAGGACCAGATCGAGCAGTGGTGCAAGACCTTCATCCTTCGGACCTTCTGGGTTGACGTTCATCCAGCCATCGCGACCCGAACCGTAGAGGATCGGGAAGTCGAGCTGCTCGTCGGTGGCGTCGAGGTTCGCGAACAGGTCGAAGACTTCGTTGATGACTTCTTCGTGGCGACCGTCCGGACGGTCGATCTTGTTGATCGCGACGATCGGGCGAAGACCGACCTTCAGCGCCTTACCGACCACGAACTTGGTCTGCGGCATCGGGCCTTCCGAGCTATCGACCAGAACGATGGCGCCATCCACCATCGACAGGATGCGCTCGACTTCGCCACCGAAGTCGGCGTGGCCGGGGGTGTCGACGATGTTGATGCGAACACCCTTCCACTCGACCGAAGTTGCCTTGGCGAGAATGGTGATGCCGCGTTCTTTTTCGAGGTCGTTCGAGTCCATCATGCGCTCGACGGTGCGCTGATTGTCGCGGAACGAGCCGGACTGCTTCAGAAGTTCATCGACAAGGGTCGTTTTGCCGTGGTCGACGTGCGCGATAATCGCGATATTCCGCATAGCCATTTTTAGATCTCGGATGTTTCGGGGCGCAGATCGACGGACCGCACCTATTTCGTTGGCGCGCTCATACCCTGTTTTTCGCAAATGCGAAAGGGGGCGAGCGCGATCTGCGATCAACGCCCGCTCTTCATCTTTCCGCGTGGATGGCTTTTGTCAGCCGTCTCCGCCCGAAAGCTCGGCCATGATGGAGAGCCCACGCTTCTTCAGCATCGCAGTCGGATCCGGCAGCTTGCCGCGGAAGGCTGCATAGGCTTCCTCCGGATCGATCGAGCCGCCGACCGAGTAGATATTGTTCTTGAGCTTGCGCGCCGTCACCGGATCGAACGGGTTGCCGACCTCCTCGAACGCGGCAAAGGCATCCGCATCAAGGACTTCCGACCACATGTAGGAATAGTAGCCGGCCGAATATCCGTCACCGGCAAACACGTGCTGGAAATGCGGCGTGGCATGGCGCATGACGATCGAAGCCGGCATGTCGAGCTCGGCCAGCACCTTGGCCTGCACCGCCATCGGATCATCGACCGCGCTTTCCTGGGTGTGGAAAGCCATGTCCACCAGTGCCGACGAGGTGAATTCGACCGTCGAGAAACCGGCGTTGAACGTCTGTGCGGCAAGAACCTTGTCGAGCAGTTCCTTCGGCATCGGCTCGCCCGTCTTGTAATGGACCGCATATTTCTCGAAGATTTCCGGCACCGTCAGCCAGTGTTCGTAAAGCTGCGACGGCAACTCGACAAAATCGCGCGAGACCCCGGTTCCCGAAACCGAAGGATAGGTCACGTTCGACAGCATGCCGTGCAGCGCATGGCCGAATTCATGAAACAGCGTGCGCGCATCGTCGAGCGAGAGAAGCGCCGGCTTGCCTTCGGCAGGCTTCGCGAAATTGCAGACATTGTAGATGATCGGCAGCTCACCCTCAGTGCCGTTCTTCAGCGTCAGCTTGTGCTGCGACTGGAACGAACTCATCCAAGCGCCGGAGCGCTTCGAGGAGCGGGCAAAATAATCGCCGAGGAAAAGCGCTTTCAGATTGCCGTCCTCGTCATGGATCTCGAACACGCGGACATCAGGATGATAGACCGGCAAGCCCTTCACCTCGACAGCCTTGATGCCGAACAGCCGCTCGGCCACATCGAAGGACGCCTCGATGATCTTCTCGATCTGGAGATAGGGCTTCAGCTCACTCTCGGAGAAAGAGAAGGTCCGCTCGCGCAGCTTTTCGGCGTAGTGGCGCCAGTCCCAGGGCATGACCGGATGATTGCCGCCCGCTTCCGAGATCAGACCTGAAAGACTTGCCTCTTCCTCCAGCGCTTTGGTGCGGGCCTTCTGCCAGACCTGGCCGAGCAGACCGTTCACCGCCTTCGGTGTCTTCGCCATCGTGTTGTCGAGCTTCAACGCGGCGTAATTCTCATAGCCGAGCAGCTTGGCCTTTTCGGCCCTCAGCGCCAGCGTTTCGCGAACGATCGCGACATTGTCCCGCTCGCCGCCATTTTCGCCGCGCGCCACCCAGGCCTTGAACGCCTGTTCGCGCAGATCCCGGCGGGTCGAGAAGGTCAAAAAAGGCTCGATGATCGAGCGCGACAGCGTGACGAGATAGCCTGAGCCCTCGCCGCGCTCCTTGGCAGCTTCCGCCATCGCTTCTTTCACAAAAACCGGCAGACCCTCGAGATCGGCTTCTTCGGTCAGTTTCAACGACCAGCCTTTCTCGTCGCCGAGAACATTCTGGCCGAAACTGGCGCCGAGACCGGCAAGCGTCTCGTTGATGCTCGACAGCCGCTTCTGCTGGTCCTCAGGCAGATTGGCGCCTGATTTGACGAACCCCTTCCAGTGACGTTCCAGCACCCGCTGCTGCTCGACCGTCAGATCAAGGTCGTCCCGCTTCTGCCAGAGTGCATCGATGCGTGCGAACAGTTCGGCATTGGTGCCGATCTTCGAATAGTGGCGCGACATTTTCGGCGCGATTTCGCGCTCCAGCGTCTGGATCGTATCGTTGGTATGCGCGCCCGCCTTGCCCCAGAAGAGCGACGAAACGCGCGACAGCTCGTCACCGGCGATTTCCAGTGCAACGATCGTGTTTTCGAATGTAGGCTCAGCGGAATTTCCCGCGATCTCAGCGATTTCCGCCTCGTGCAAGGCGATGGCGGCATCGAAGGCCGGCGCGAAATCCTCGTCCTTCACCTGATCGAAGCGCGGCAGGCCATGATGCCCGTTCCAGTCGACAAGCGCGGAATTCGCTGAGAAAGTTGCCATTGGGTCGTCCTTCACTGTGCTGCTTCGATACCGTCTAATTGCGTAGAGCGACCACATATAGGCAGGCACGGCAAGAGCTTCATCCGCTGATGCAGATTTTTGGAACGCACATCGTTGCGAAATCGCCCGGCACACGGTTTCCAGGCATTTCGATTTGCGTCGTCGGGGAAAGATAGTAAGGCTGCCTTATGAAGCTCGCGAACGAACATCGCCCGGAAACGCCAGGCTTGGTCGCCCAGGGTGAAACCCTCGGCTTCCTGATCGCCGATGCCGCGAGGCTTCTGCGCACGGCTTTCGAGCGGCGCATCGCCCAGGCGGGCCTCGGCCTTACCGCCGGCGAAGCACGAGCACTGATCCATATCGCCCAAGTCGATGGCAGCCGCCAGCTCGACATCGCGTCGCGCATGGGCGTCGAACCGATGACGCTTTGCGCTTATCTCGACGGGCTGCAGGCGCTTGGTCTCATCGAACGGCAACAATGCTGCGCCGACCGACGGGCAAAGCGCATCATGCTGACACCGACCTCCGCCGACATGCTGGCGTCAATCCAGCAGGAACTGCGCGCCATCATCACCTGCGCCACCGAAGGGTTGGATGCCGAAACCGCGAACCTCCTCGGACACGCCATGAAACTGTTCAACGGCAACCTGCAGAGCTTCAATTCGTCTCAGGCCGCAATTGATGACAGCTGATACGCAGGCCGCCTCCGCAACGACACCTCCCAATCGAATGACCGCGCTGCGAACCACGCTGCTCGGCGCCCTCCTGACGGCAATCGGCCCGGTCTCGATGGCGATCTACACGCCTGCGATGCCGGAACTCGTGAAGGCCTTCGGCACGTCGGAAGCGGCAATCAAGCTCAGTCTGACACTTTACTTCGGCGGCTTTGCCGTCGCACAGCTTCTGGCAGGACCGGCCTCAGACGCATTCGGTCGCCGGTCCGCGAGCATCGCATTCCTGCTGATCTATCTCGTCGGCTCGCTGATGGCGGTCTTTGCGCCCTCGGTCGACTGGATCCTGGCCGGACGGCTGGTGCAGGGGATCGGCGCTTCCGTCGGCATGACCGTTGCCCGTGCCGCGGTTCGCGACCAGTTCGTCGGTTTCGAAGCCACCCGCATCATGAACATGATCGGCATCATGCTGGCGGTGGGTCCAGCAATCGGCCCCACCATCGGCGGCCTGTCGCTGTCGGTATTCGGCTGGAAATCCGTCTTCGTACTGATGGTCATCTTCGGCGTTATCGTGCTGACAAGCTGCCTGCTGTTCCTCAAGGAAACAACGGTTCCCGACCGCAGCCGGCTCAGACCCTCGATCCTGGTTTCGACCTACTTCTCCCTTCTCACCGACCTGCGCTTCCTTCTTCCATCTCTTGTCCTCGGCGGCGCGATCGGCGCGCTCTACGCCCAGGGAACGATGCTTCCCTTCGTGCTGATCGGTGAAGTGGGGCTGACCCCGACGCAGTTCGGCCTCGGCATGCTCATCCAGACCGGCGCTTTTCTCAGCGGGTCGATTGCACTGCGGCTTGTGTCCGGGCGCATCAGCGGGCCGACGACGGTGGTGATCGGGCTCATGTTCAGCGGTATCGGGGGCACGATGATGGCCCTCTCCGTCCATCTGCTGCCACCGTCCTTCCTGTCGATCATGCTACCGGTCGGCGTCTCCACCTTCGGCATCGCGTTCATCTCGCCCTACACAGTGACGGTCGGCCTCGCCCCATTCCCGAAGACGGCAGGCTCCGCTTCCGCACTGATGGGTTTCATCCAGATGGGCGGCGGCTTTGTCGGCGGCCTACTCGCCGCTGTCTTCGGCGACCCTTTAACGGCTATCGGCACTATCATTCCCGCCATGGAATATGTCGCCGTCGGCAGTTACATCGCCTACCGGATCATCAGCCGTCGCCAATAAAAAAGCCCGCCTCCGTTTCCGGAAACAGGCCTTGATATCGTTTGGCGCGAAGGCGCTTAGCCGAGTTGGTTGCGCTTGGCGAGCGTGCGCAGGCGCAGTGCATTGAGCTTGATAAAGCCGGCTGCATCCTTCTGGTCGTAGGCGCCCTGGTCGTCCTCGAACGTGACCAGCTGGTCGGAGTAGAGCGACTTTGCACTCTCGCGACCGATGACCATGACGTTGCCCTTGTAGAGCTTCAGCGTCACTTCACCTTCGACATGCTCCTGGCTCTTGTCGATCATGGCCTGCAGCATTTCGCGCTCTGGCGAGTACCAGAAGCCGTAATAGATGAGCTCGGCATATCTCGGCATCAGCTCATCCTTGAGGTGAGCTGCACCCCGATCGAGCGTGATCGATTCGATGGCACGGTGAGCGGTGAGCAGGATCGTGCCGCCGGGGGTTTCGTAGATGCCGCGCGACTTCATGCCGACGAACCGGTTCTCGACCAGATCGAGACGGCCGATACCGTTGTCGCGACCATAGGTGTTGAGCGCGGCAAGCAGCGTTGCCGGAGACATCTCGACGCCGTTGATCGAGCAGGCATCGCCCTTGCGGAAGCCGACCTTGATGGTTGTCGCCTGATCCGGTGCAGCTTCCGGCGAAATCGTGCGCATATGCACGTATTCGGGAGCCTCGACCGCCGGATCCTCCAGCACCTTGCCCTCGGAAGACGAGTGCAGCAGGTTGGCATCGACCGAGAACGGCGCTTCGCCCTTCTTGTCCTTGGCAACCGGGATCTGGTTCTGTTCGGCGAAGTTCAAAAGGTCCGTACGGCTCTTGAAAGCCCAGTCGCGCCAAGGCGCGATGACCTTGATATCGGGATTGAGCGCGTAGGCCGACAGCTCGAAGCGGACCTGGTCGTTGCCCTTGCCGGTCGCGCCGTGCGCGATCGCATCGGCACCGGTCTTGCGGGCAATCTCGATCAGGTGCTTGGAGATCAGCGGCCGTGCGATCGACGTGCCGAGCAGATAGACGCCTTCATAGACGGCATTGGCACGGAACATCGGGAAGACGAAGTCGCGGACGAATTCCTCGCGGACGTCCTCGATATAGATCTCCTTGATCCCGAGCATCTCAGCCTTCTTGCGCGCCGGTTCCAGCTCTTCGCCCTGACCGAGATCGGCGGTGAAGGTCACCACTTCAGCATTGAGTTCGGTCTGCAGCCATTTCAGGATGATCGAGGTGTCGAGACCGCCGGAATAGGCGAGGACGACCTTTTTTACGTCTTTCGGAAGTGCCATGTCGAATTGTCCGTCTGCGGGTGGTGGCGGTTGGATCAACCGTTGTGTCTGGGATGGCGCACTTTTAGCGAGTTTCAAAAGCCGCGCAAGAAAAACCCGGAAGGGATCGCGTCAGAGATGGCGCGACAGGTTCATGCGTTGGTGGAGGATACGGATGATGACGACCTGGGCGCCTCTCTGTCGGTAGACGATCCAGTGGGAGCCACACGAGCACGTCAGATAGCCTTGGTGAATTTGGTCGATCGGCTTGCCCCGCTTGCGACCACTCGCAATGGCTTGCACAGTAGAGACGATGTCGCCGTAATAGGCGTCCGCTTGGGCAAGAGACCAGGTTTCGAACGTGTATCGCCAGATCTCAGCGAGGTCACGTCTCGCGCGCGGCGCAAGCTTGTAACCCTTGGCTTCACCGGACATGTTTGCGATGCATTTCTTCCAGAAACTCATCGGAATCGAACGGCTCTGGCTCACCAGAGTCTTCGCCTTCTTGGATCGCCGCGCGGATGGCCTCGAGCGAAGCGGCGTCGCTTTCCTGCAGCATCCGCAGCGCGTCCTCGATCACTTCGCTGGCGGAGCCATAACGTCCGTCCTCGACCTGCTTTTCAACAAAGGCGGCCAGTTTTTCGTCAACTCTGATAGATCCAAGTTCGCCCATCATGCCGGCTCCGGTTCGATCTCGCGTCATGTTGACGGATCCCGTGGAGGATACCATATCGCGCCGAGCCGTTGAACACCTTTGGTCTCAGAACAGCCCAAACCTTCGAACGCCAAAACCTTTCAACAGAAGCGTCAAAGAGGAGACTTCCCATGTCCATCACTCACCCTGCTCTGAAGAAAGACAATGTCGCCGTCGTCACCGGCGCCGCCTCCGGTATCGGCCTTGCCGCTGCCAAGGAATTTGCGAAACTCGGCATGTGCGTCGTCCTGGCGGATTTAGAGGGCGACCGGCTTTCAGAGGCGTGCCGCGAGGTTGCTACCCTTTCCGGCGATGGCGAGGCCGATGTCGTGGCAATCGGCACCGACGTCTCGAAACCGACGGAGATCGAAGCTCTGGAACGCGCCGTTCTGCAGCGCTTCGGCCGGGTTCACGTGCTGATGAACAATGCCGGCATCCAGCCCGGCAGCAGCCTGTTCGGCCCGCAGGTCAACTGGGAGAACGTTCTCGCCGTCAACCTGATGGGTGTCGTCAATGGCAGCAGGACATTCGGCCCCCGCATGATCGCCCATGGCGAACCTGGCCTCATCATCAACACCGGGTCGAAACAGGGCATCACCACGCCGCCCGGCGATCCCGCCTACAATGTCTCCAAGGCCGGCGTGAAGGCCTTCACCGAAGCCCTGCAGCACGAATTGCGCAACATGCCCGAGTGCAAGGTCAGCGCTCACCTTCTCATTCCGGGCTTCGTCTATACCGGCCTGACAAAGGGGGACCGAACCGAAAAGCCCGATGCCGCCTGGACGTCCGAACAGACAGTGCAGTTCATGCTGGAAAGTCTCGAACGCGGTGATTTCTACATTCTCTGCCCGGACAACGACGTCGACCGCAAGACGGACGAACGACGCATGGCATGGGCAATCGGCGACATCATCGAAAACCGTCCGCCTCTGTCGCGCTGGCATCCGGACTTCACGGATGCATCAAAAAAATTCATCAGCGGCAGTTGATCAACAGGTTTGGCAGGACTTCGAAAGCCGGATAAAAAGCGACAACCGTCATCCGGCTTTCGAGGACACTTAATGGAATTCCTGCCAAGCCTTGCATCGCTTCTGGCCTTCACCGCAGCCGGCTTGCTTCTGGCTCTGACGCCTGGGCCTGATATGACGCTGTCGATCAGCCGGGCGCTTGCGCAGGGGCGCAGATCGGCACTGTTCGTGGTGCTCGGCACCAGTCTCGGCGTCGTCTGCCACACGCTTCTGGTCGCCTTCGGCATCTCGGCGCTGATTACCGCGTCGCCCACCGCCTTCTTCATCCTGAAAACAGGCGGCGCCGCCTATCTGCTGTGGCTGGCGATCCAGGCGATCCGCTTCGGCTCCAGCTTCTCCGTCGAAACCGTGGAGCGCGCAACGCCAAGCCCGCTCGCAAATATCTCGATCGGCTTCTGGGTGAATATCCTCAATCCGAAGGTGATCATCTTCTTCATGACCTTTCTTCCGCAGTTCGTGACGGCGACAGATCCGCATGTGACGGGCAAGCTGGTCTTCTTCGGGATCTTCTTCATCGCCATCGGCATGCCGGTGAACCTGATCGTCGTGCTTGCCGCCGATCGGCTTGCGAACTGGCTGCAAAGAAATCCGAAAGTCCTGCGCGGCCTCGACTACACCTTCGCCGGCGTGTTCTCGGTCTTCGCCGTGAAGATCTTCATGACGCAGTCGAGATAAGGTCGCCCCTTCGTTTCAAACTACCTTCGCTTCGCGTCGAAGGACGACTCTTCTGTTACTCCCCCTGGCCGCGGGTGGGCGGGGCACCAATTCCGATCTCGGACTGCGGGCCATGCGGGTATTCGACGCTGTGGGAATGGGTGGTCTTTTCGGCCGCCACCGGCCCGGAAAAGCCTCCGGCACCATAGAAGGCGAGATGCAGGCCCCAATAGCCACTCATGAAAACCACGATGGCGACAGCCAGCCCGGCAGGGATGGCCGAAAGCTTCTGCTTCAGTCCGGGCAGCAGCCCGTCTGCCCGGTTCTGGTCGCAGGCAACCGCCACCAGGATGGCGGTGATCAATCCGTGGCCGATCAGGTCGATACGCCCAAACGGCAAGACGGCCGAGGTGAAGATGACGATCATTGCGATGGCCGAAAGGCGGCGGATAAGCGCGGTCCAGAGAAGACCGAAGCCCATGGTGAATTCGGCGATACCGGCCATGGGAATAAAGACATCGCGGGGCATGCCCATCGTGAGAAAGGGCTTTTCCAGCACCAGCGGATAGAACCATTCGGGATAGGCGAATTTTTCGAGGCTCGACCACATGAGCGCGATGGCTAGCCCCCAGCGCAGCACTTCAAAACGGTGGATACGCCAGTCGTCTTTCATCGGCTCGATGATCAGGTAGGCGGCAACGCCGAGCCCGAGCGCCAAATAGTCGAACAAGTGGAAGAGATCGTAGTCCCGCGCCGCGAGCAGCCATAGGGCAACAATTCCAAGGCCGGCGAAAGGCATGGTCCGCCGCGAGAAGATCAGGGCAGCGATCAGCAACTGCAGCCAGGACACCCATTCGGCAGGCGTCTTCAGGTCCGGCGTCAGGTAAACGCCACCCGTGGCAAAGATCGCGACGAAGAACGAGCCAATGACGACGCGGACATAATCGTCGATCCTCGACCAGAGCGGCGAGGTAAAGCGATCAAGCGCTTCGAAGATCAACGGTCCAAAACGGCTGGTTTCGATCGCCCGGGCTGCGGCGAAACAAACGAGAACGAGTACGATCGCCACCCAGAACCAGATATCGCGCAGAACAGTTTCGACCGGCTGGAGAGGCGCACCCACGATGTAGGGTGCGAACCATTTCACATGCGCTTCTGCGGTTGTGGAAATTAAGGCAGCAACTATCGCTCCGCCTGTTAGTGAGACATAAAATGCAGACTTCCTAATGGGATGCTGAAACATGGCGGCATCTTCCGGTTGCACCTGGATGAGCCACATCGATATCAGATTATTGCAGTCTGCATGTGACCCCTACAACGGAATCAAGCGCATTTGCGGCGCGCCAGGCGGCATTTTTGCCGCCCCTCGAGCGCTCGGTGTCAGAAACGAAAGGACTGATGAGAGTTTCCAGGCTTCGAGCCGGTTCAGCCAGCAATCGAAGCCCTCCCGGCGTCAGTCGTCTTCGCCATGGCCGGCGATCATCATCGCTTCGAAGGCGAGGCGATCGGTCTTGCGCATGCGCTCCGATTCCGACTTCAGCTGGCCACAGGCGGCGAGAATGTCGCGGCCGCGTGGCGTGCGGATCGGCGAGGCATAGCCTGCCTGGTTGATGAAGTCGGCAAACTTGGTGATCGTCTCCCAGTCCGAGCACTGGTAATTGGTACCGGGCCACGGGTTGAACGGGATGAGATTGATCTTCGCCGGAATGCCCTTCAGCATCTGGGTCAGCAGCTTGGCATCCTCCAGGCTGTCGTTGACGTCCTTCAGCATCACATATTCGAATGTGATGCGACGGGCGTTGGACAGGCTCGGATACTGGCGGCAGGCTTCCAGCAATTCCTTCAGCGGATACTTCTTGTTGATCGGCACCAGCATGTCGCGCAGTTCGTCGCGCACCGCATGCAGCGAGATCGCCAGCATCACGCCGATCTCCGTGCCGGTCCGATAGATTTCCGGCACGACGCCCGACGTCGACAGCGTGACACGACGCTTCGAGAGCGAAAGTCCGTCGCCGTCGGTCGCGATCAGCAGCGCCGTCTTGACGCTTTCGAAATTGTAGAGCGGCTCGCCCATGCCCATCATGACGACGTTCGTGACCTTGCGGTCGCCAGTCGGCACGAAAGCGCCAGGCGGCGTATCGGCACCGGGAAAATCGCCCAGCCGGTCGCGCGCCAGAAGCAACTGGCTCAGAATTTCCTCGGCCGTCAGGTTGCGCACGAGGCGCTGGGTGCCGGTATGGCAGAAGGAACAGGTCAGCGAACAGCCGACCTGGCTGGATATGCAGAGCGTGCCGCGGCCCTCTTCGGGAATGTAGACCGTTTCGACCTCGACCGGACGGCCGGCACCGCGCGGCGGAAAGCGCAGCAGCCACTTGCGCGTGCCGTCATTGGAGATCTGCTCTTCCACCACTTCGGGACGCGCAATCGTGAAATGCGTCTTCAGCATTTCGCGCATGTCCTTGGCGACATTCGTCATCGCGTCGAAATCCGACACGCCGCGAATGTAGAGCCAGTGCCAGAGCTGGCTGACGCGCATCCTCGCCTGCTTTTCCGGTATGCCCTTTTCTCGCAGCGCCGCGCCCATATCCTCGCGCGACATACCGATCAGCGACGGCTTTTCGCTATAGAGGTCCGGATTGGCGACGAGCGGCTTCTTGATGGCGACAGGCGCAAAGGCCTCGGAGACCGACATTTCTTCATATCCCGTTCGAATAACATGCCTTCGCCCAGCGCAGGTTTCGCGCATCGCCGTGGCATGTCTTTCTGTGAAATCATGGCGTCCCGGGTAAGCGACTTTTCGAGGAACGGTCGCGCAGGACTAATCTTGACGGGCGCTTTATCATCAAAACGACGCCACGTCACTATTCTTCGTCAAACGCAAAAGGCCGGTCGATGACCGGCCTTCCAATGCGGTAGTGGCAATCTCTGCTTACTTGCAGGATTCGACCTGCTTCAGAGCCGCTGAAATGCCCTGCAGCGAATAGGCGTAGGACGTCTTGGTGCCGCGACCGGATACGGCGCTGACGCTCATCTTCTGACCGGTGCGCATCGCTGCAACGAGAGCCGGTTCTTCGGCGGCGTTCTCGACCCAAGCGGCCTTGTCCTTGGTGAACATCGTGAAGTTCTTGTTGTCGATCGTCACGGTGACCTTGGAATTGGTCTGCATCGTGTAGCCCATCATCGCCTGCGGTTCGTAGGAGATGTTCTGGCCCGGGCGCTGCGACACGATGAAGAAGATATCGCCGTGATCGACGCTTGCAGGCTCCTTGGTCGTCGGGACGGACAAGACGTAGCAGACCGTAGCCGCGCCCTGCTTGTAGGAATACGCACCCCACGCCTTGAACTGCTGGATGCGGTTCGGCGTCTGGGCGGAAGCGGTACCCGTGCCGGCGCCAAGTCCTGCGCCAATTCCGGCGAGAGTAAGCGCCAATGCGATTGCGACGGTTCTAGCGGCCATGATCTCCTGCCAATTTTCGTAATTTCAAGGGCCCGAGCCGGGCCAGTACGGACATGCCTTCTCGGCGTCATGTCTGGGCGTCATATGCGGCGTCCCAACGGTCGGGTCCCATTTTGACTTCATTCCGGTTACCAAAGAGTCAACACTATCGGTTGGATGCTGAATATGTAGTGAACCGGGATGTGGTCGAATGCGGCGCAGGGTTGAGTTTGATGATGCCCGTTCCAGACGTCGGGTTTTCTGGGCGCATCACTCAACAACGATTTGGGCAAGAGTTTGTCCGTCCGATGACGCAGGCCGCAGCACTTTGAAACTACGTATAAATCCTGCTTAAAACCGCTACCCGTTTTTCTACCGATACGGTAGGATAGTCGCAAAGCTGACGCCTACTCACAAAGAAAGCCTACTGCCGGTTAGATGCTAGGGGACGAGAGAGACCGCTTCGCCCGCCTGGTCAGGGCAGTGGCTGCAACGCGTGATCAAGACGCGTTCACTGCGCTTTTTGATCATTTCGCGCCACGCCTGAAATCCTGGCTGATGAAGCGCGGCATGAATTCGGACGAGGCAGAAGAACTCGTCCAGGATGTCATGACCATCCTTTGGCATCGTGCCAGCCTCTATGATCCCGCAAGATCAAGCCTGTCGACCTGGCTGTTCCGGGTCGCACGAAACCGCCACATCGATGCCAAGCGCCGCGCCCGAAACCGCAAGTTTGACGGCCAGGAGACATTTCTTGCCTTGGCGGAGGTACCGGGCGTCGACACCCTGTTTGAAAGCAAGGAGCGCGACGAGCGGGTCCGTGATGCCCTTTCTCAGATTCCGGACGAGCAAATGAAGCTGGTGCGGGCCGCCTTTTTCCTGGGTCAGTCCCATTCCGAAATCGCCGCTTCGACCGGGCTTCCGCTGGGCACCGTAAAGTCGCGCATCAGGCTGGCGTTCGAGCGCCTGCGGCGAGCACTGGAAGAGACTTCACCGAACTGAAGCGGCGGGGCGGCCGGATCAGCCGCTCGTCTTCATTCCGGCTGCAATATCGGGGTGATCGGCAAGCGCGCTGTCTGCTGCGTCGTAATGTCCGTCGTTGATATGGCCCTGGATCATGCGCAGGGCCGCAGCAAGAACCGCGATATCATCGCTGAACCCGACGACCGCAAAGAAATCCGGGACGATGTCGATGGGGAGAATGAAATAGGCAAGCGCTGCCAGCAAGGTCCCGCGAACGCGCAAGGGTGTTTTTCGGTCCACGGCGCAGTAATAGGCGGCGACCAGATCGCGGCTGAATGGAATTTGCCGCGCGGCTCGCCGCATCGTCGGCCAGAACCTGGCACGCACCTGCTTTTCCCGGCGATCCTGCGTTTTTTCGTCGCCGGGCAGAAGGATCTCGCCGATCTTGACGTCATCCACGCTCATTCCGTCACTCCAGATGCTCGCTTCAATGCATCAGCATATGGGAATGCCGGTATGAAGTTCAATTCCGGGGCGTGACGATCCGTGCGCGAAATGCCTCGTCCATGGCTCGCGCCAGCTTGAAATCACGATCTGTCAGTCCCTTCTTCGCATGCGTGGTGAGCTGCACCTCGACTCGCGAATAGCTGTTGGACCAGTCCGGATGATGGTCGAGTTTTTCAGCCACCAACGCGCATTCCGCCATGAACCCGAAGGCTTGGCGAAACGACGCAAAGACAAAGCTCCTCGTGATCGCGTCGCCATCAGGGCCGATCGTCCAGCCATCGAGAGTGGAAATCTCGCGCTCGATGGCTTCTCTGTCCAGCACCTCATAAGCCATCAGCATACCTTCGCCATAGACTAGAAACGGTGCTCGGCCGTTTCCATCTCGTCCTGGGCATAGCCGTAGCTGAGCTCGCGCAGCGGGAAGATTTCCTCCGTCAGGTAGGGCCCGCCACCGCAGGATTCCTTGGAAGACATCAGCACGAAACGCGGAACGACAAAGGGCGCGGTGTGAAAATTCCCGCGCCCTGAAAGGTAATGTACGACTTCATCGAGTCGGCAGTGTTTGAGACGTGCCAGAGTGACATGCGGCGTGAATTTCCGCGGATCCGGCGCCAGTCCGAGACGCTGGCAGATCCGCTCGGTTTCCCCCTGCAGCGCGTGAAGTTCGGGCGACGGGGAGACACCGGCAAAGATCGAATGCGGCTTCTTGGACCCGAACGAACCGATACCTGTCAGCTTTAGCTGGAATTCCGGACGGTCGATCCGGTCCAGCCGGTCGACGATCTCGTCTGCGGTCCGTCCGTCGATGTCGCCGATGAAGCGAAGGGTGATGTGATAGTTCTCCACATCGATCCACCGTGCGCCGGGGATGCCGCCACGGAGCAGCGACAGGCTCATGGCGACATTGCGTGGAACTTCGAGGGCGATGAAAAGTCTCGGCATAGGGACCTCCTCGAATCTTTTGCAGATGCTAACAGCGGAACATGCAACTCGCTTCCGCGCAAGATATTATTTTTGCTGACTACCGATGTCCCCAAGGAAGGCTTCGACCGAAGGAAGGCTCTTTTCGACCATGGCCGCGACACCCTTTGCGTTCGGATGCATGCCGTCTTCGAGCTGCATTCCGGCAACCCTGGTCACGCCATCAAGGAAGAACGGGTAGAGCGGCAGCGCGTGTTTCTTGGCGAGCCTTTCGTAGATCGGGTTGAACTTCTGCGCATAGTCGCTGCCCATGTTCGGCGGCGCCATGATGCCGACCAGATAGATCGCGATGTTGCGCGCCTTCAGCCGCGTGATCATCGCATCGAGGTTCTTTTCCGTCTGCTCGGGTGCGATGCCGCGCAGCGCATCGTTGGCGCCAAGCTCAAGGATCACGCCATCAGTGCCATCTGGAACCGACCAGTCGATGCGTCCAAGCCCGCCGGAACTGGTATCGCCGGACACGCCGGCATTGTTGATCGCCACATTGAGGCCCTTCGCCTTCAGCGCTGCCTCGAGCTGGGCGGTGTAGGATTCTGCCGGCGCCAGTTGGTAACCGGCCATCAGACTGTCTCCAAAACCGACGATCTGGAGGGTCTTGTCCTGGGCAAAAGCCGGGGCTGCGGTCAGTGCTGCCAGTATCATGACGAGGAATTGAAGCGGTCTTGCTTTAAAACGCACGATCGGTCTCCTAGATTTGGGCTTAACCGCAGCGCGGCATGAATTGCTCTTGAAGCCTATATAGGACGGTCTGCATTGACTAAAACCATCATCACGCTGCGAAAAGCCGATCTCACCCTCGGCAGCGCGGCGGCATCCGTTCACGTTTTGAAGAGCATGGATCTTGACGTCGACACAGGAGAAGCGGTCGGCATCGTTGGTCCCTCCGGTTCCGGCAAATCGACACTGCTGATGGTGCTGGCCGGCCTCGAACGCCTCGACAGCGGCGAGATCGTCATTAACGGCCAGGCGCTTCACAACCTTTCCGAAGATGCGCTGGCGGATTTCCGCGGCCGTAATATCGGCATCGTCTTCCAGTCCTTCCATCTGATCGCCAACATGACCGCGCTCGAAAACGTCGCAGTCCCGCTGGAGCTTGCGAATGCGAAAGATCCGTTCGAGATCGCCCGCCGCGAGCTGGCAGCCGTTGGCCTGGGTGAACGCCTGCACCATTATCCCGGCCAGCTCTCGGGCGGCGAGCAGCAGCGCGTGGCGATCGCCCGCGCACTCGCCCCCTCGCCCGCCGTGCTGATCGCGGACGAACCGACCGGCAATCTCGATACCGAGACCGGGCGCCAGATCGCCGACCTTCTGTTTTCCAAGCAGGCCGAGCGCGGCATGACGATGATCCTCGTCACCCATGACATTTCGCTCGCTGCCCGCTGCTCGCGCCAGATCCGCGTCCGCTCCGGCGAAATCATCGACGACGGAGCAGGCGCTCCGGCCGTTCAGGTCGCATCCGTATGATGGTCGCGGTCCCCCGGCTGAAAATTGCACTGCGCCTGGCATTGCGGGAAATGCGCGGCGGCCTCAGCGGCTTCTACATCTTCCTCGCCTGCATCGCCCTTGGCACCGGCTCCATCGCCGCCGTCAATTCCGTTTCGCGCGCCATTACCGAGGCGATTGCCGGCCAGGGCCAGCAACTGCTTGCAGGCGATATTCGTTTTGAGCTGAACAACCGCGAAGCGACCGAACAGGAACGCGCCTTCTTGAGCGGGCTCGGCGAGATGTCTGTCTCAACCGGCCTTCGCTCCATGGCCCGCAAGCCGGATGGATCCGAACAGGCGCTGGTCGAGGTCAAGGCCGTCGACGGCGCCTATCCACTCTACGGAGAGTTTAAGGCCGAGCCAGCCGCGCCCCTGCAGGAACTCGTCGCCAAACAGGGCGAGACCTTCGGCGCGCTGGCCGCACCGCTTCTGCTCGAGCGCCTCGGCATAAAGACCGGCGACGAACTGTTGCTCGGCAATATCAGGCTCGTCCTGCGCGGCACGATCGCGTCGGAACCGGACGCGGTGTCCGATGGCTTCGGCTTTGCGCCCCGCCTGATGGTCAGCCGGGAAGCGCTGCAGGCGTCGGGCCTGATGGCAAACGGCAGCCTTGTCGAACACGCCTACAAGATCAAGCTGCGTGATCCTGCCAGCCGGGCCGGGTTGGCCGATCGCGCCAACCGAGAGTTCCCGGCCGCCGGCTGGTCGATCCGAAGCAGCGACCGCGCAGCCCCGTCGCTTACCGAAAACGTCGAGCGCTTCTCGCAGTTTCTGACGCTGGTCGGCCTCACCGCGCTGATCGTCGGTGGTGTCGGCGTGGCGAACGCCGTGCGGGCCTTCCTCGATGCGAAACGCACAACGATCGCCACGTTCAAATGCCTCGGCGCACCCGCAACTGTTGTCACGCTGATCTACCTGTTCCAGATCATGGTTCTGGCAGTGATCGGCATTCTGGCCGGCCTCGTCATCGGCGCCGTTTCGCCCATCGTGGCACTGCGCTTTCTCGAAGGCGTGCTTCCGGTACCGGATGGCATCAACATCTATCCGTCTGCGCTTGGGCTTGCCGCCCTGTTCGGTCTGCTGATCACCTTTGCCTTCGCCATTCTGCCGCTTGGACACGCGCGAGAGGTCCCTGCCACAGCTTTGTTCAGAGAACAGAGTTTCGACACGGGCCGGCTTCCATCCTGGCCGTATCTGGCAGCCGCAGGCGCAGCACTCGCCGCCCTTGCGGTCCTTGCGATCTTCTCGTCCGAAAATCACTTCGTCGCCTCGGTCTTCCTCGGCGCAGTCGCCTGCGCCTTCGTGTTGCTGCGGCTGGTTGCAGCGCTCATCTCGTGGCTTGCCCGTCGGGCTCCGCGCGTCAGTTCGCCGGCCTTGAGGCTGGCGCTCGGCAATATCCACCGTCCCGGCGCCCTGACGCCCTCGGTCGTGCTCTCGCTCGGCCTCGGTCTGGCACTCCTGGTGACGCTGGCGCTGATCGACGGCAACCTGCGCAGCCAGCTGACCGGCAACATCGCCCGCAACGCGCCGAACTTCTTCTTCGTCGACGTCCAAAGTGCCGAAGTCGATGGTTTCCGCAAGCTGCTGCAGGAGCAGGCGCCCGGCGCCAAGCTGTTCGAGGTGCCGATGCTGCGGGGTCGCATCCTCGCCTTCAACGGTCAGGATGTCAGTCAGATGAATGTTCCGGCAAAGGGCCGTTGGGTCCTGCGCGGCGATCGCGGCATCACTTACGCCAAGAACAAGCCGGAAAGCTCGACCCTAACGCAGGGTGAATGGTGGCCGGCCGACTATGACGGCGAGCCTCTCGTTTCGTTTTCGGCGGAAGAGGCAGGCGAACTCGGACTGAAACTCGGCGATACCGTCACCGTCAACGTGCTCGGCCGCAACATCACCGCCAAGATCTCCAGTTTCCGCAACGTCGAATGGGAATCGCTGTCCATCAACTTCGTCATGGTCTTCTCGCCCAACACGTTCCGCGGCGCGCCGCATGCCTGGCTTGCGACCCTCACCGATCCATCGGCAACGGCGCAGCAGGAAGCGACAATCCTGCGCTCCGTCAGCAATGCCTATCCGACCATCACGAGTGTTAGGGTCAAGGATGCGATCGATATCGTCGATCAGTTGATCGGCCAGCTGGCAACCGCGATCCGGGCAGCTGCCGCCGTGGCGCTGATCGCTTCGGTGCTGGTGCTTGCCGGGGCGCTTGCGGCCGGAAACCGCGCCCGTACCCACGATGCCGTGATCCTGAAGACGCTGGGCGGAACGAGATCCATGCTCATTCGTGCCTTTAGCTACGAATACATGATCCTCGGCTTCGCCACCGCCGTGTTTGCGCTTCTGGCCGGCGGCGTATCCGCCTGGTTCATCGTGTCGCGCATCATGCGCCTTCCCTCGACCTTCCTGCCGGATGTGGCGATCATAACGGTTGTGGCCTCGCTGGTGCTGACCGTCGGCATCGGGCTTATCGGCACATGGCGGGTGCTCGGCCAGAAGGCGGCGCCGGTCCTCCGGGAATTGTGATCGGGAGCTTTGGGATCCATTGCGTCTCTTCCCCCTTGTATAGGCGTGGTTATCGCCTCATATTTGATGGTAGGCTTGCTGGGCTCCGCAGCGGCGCCTGGGTCTGACCGTTAGGGCCCGACACCGTGACAAATTCCGGAGCTTGAAGAGGATACTATGGCTGACTTCAACAACTATCAAAACCGAGCCGCCCAGACGGGTGCGCAGTCCGGTGCGATGATCGATGAAGGCCTGCGCGCCTATATGCTCAAGGTCTACAACCTGATGGCACTCGGCCTGGCAATCACCGGCATCGCGGCATTCGCGACCTGGCAGATGGCCGTCGCCGATGGCCAGCTGACCCCCTTCGGCCAGCTGCTGTTTGCAAGCCCGCTGCGCTGGGTCGTGATGCTGTCGCCGCTCGCCGTCGTGTTCTTCCTGAGCTTCAGGATCAACAAGATGAGCGTAAGCGCCGCCCAGGCAACCTTCTGGGGCTACGCTGCCCTGATGGGTCTTTCGCTGTCGTCGATATTCCTGGTCTTTACCGGCCAGAGCATCGTGCAGACGTTCTTCGTGACCGCAGCTTCGTTCGGCGCTCTGTCGCTCTACGGCTACACGACGAAGAGAAGCCTGTCGGCAATGGGCTCGTTCCTGATCATGGGCCTGTTCGGCCTGATCATCGCCTCGATCGTCAACATCTTCCTGGCGTCTTCGGCACTCGGCTTCGCGATCTCCGCGATTGGCGTGCTGATCTTCGCAGGCCTTACCGCCTACGACACGCAGAAGATCAAGGAAATGTACTACGACGCGGATGATGCGACGGTCATGGGCCGCAAGGCGATCATGGGCGCCCTGACGCTCTACCTCGACTTCATCAACCTGTTCACCTTCCTGCTTCAGTTCATGGGCAACCGTAACAACTGATCCACGAAGTGGAAGACAGACCAGACGACAAACAAGAAGGCGGCCGCAAGGTCGCCTTTTTTGTTGCCCGCCGGGAGGCTGCGTCATAGGCTTGCTGCCTCACCTCAAGCCCCAAGTCCTGCCATGCCCCAGCACCTTCGCGACGTCACAACCGACGACCTGCCCGCCATCACGGCCATCTACCGGGACAGTGTGCTGAACGGCACCGCAAGCTACGAGATCACCCCGCCTGATCTGAAAGAGATGACCGCGCGCTTCCACGCCATCCGCGAGAAGGGCTATCCTTACATCGCCGCCATCGACGACGCCGGCGTCCTCATCGGCTATGCCTATGCATCCGCCTTCCGCACGCGGCCGGCCTATCGCTGGCTGGTAGAGGATTCGATCTATCTCTCTCCGGGGGCGCGTGGAAAGGGTGCCGGGAAGGCACTGCTGCAGGAACTGCTCAGCCGCTGCACAGCGCTCGGCTTTCGCCAGATGGTGGCCGTGATCGGTGGCGCAAGCCCCGCATCCGTCGCGGTCCACAAGAGCCTAGGCTTCGAAATGACCGGTACGCTGAAAGGCACCGGCTTCAAGCACGGTCAGTGGCTGGACACGGTCCTGATGCAGATCGCACTCGGAGAGGCTAAGGATACACCGCCTGACCCGACGGTCTATCCCGGTTCGCTGTTCACCGAGTGAACCAGTTCAGTCGATGAGCTTCAGCGCCTTGTCGAACACTTTCAACACCTGTGGCAGCTCGTGACCACGCTTCAGGATCACGCCGTTCGTGTTGATGACGGAATAGGCACCCTGCTTGTTGGCAAGCTTGGGGTTCTTCTCGATCCTGAACAGCGGCATCTCGCCCGATCGCTTGAAGATCGAAAAGACGGCCTTGTCCTTCAGGTGGTCGATCGCGTAATCCTTCCACTCGCCCTCGCCCACCATCCGACCATAGATCCACAGGATGGAGTCGAGCTCTCGACGGTGAAACGTCACGGGCGCAGGATCGAGGCTCTGTCGGTATTCGCTGAGATTGACGACGACGGCAGCATCGTGAGGCCGGTGGCCCCTCGGAAATTCAGGCTGATCGGTCATCAAGACTCCCAATCATAGATGTCAAAGCAGTGACAGTGTGCCCCGACATTTTAGAAATTGCAACGCTGCCATACCAGGTTACCGGCTGCCGCGATGTTTTCTGAGAAAGCCGTATTTCGGTCAAAACAGCGCCCGAATTGCAAGCGAGATTGCAGATGTTGGTTTGGCGCGTTCTTTAGCGCCATTTGGCCCGGTTCGGTTCGCTGACCCTTACCCCCAGCCCCCCAGTGGATTTGGACCGGGCCGCCAACAAACTTCCCGTCGAAAAGAATGAGCGCGCGGCGCTCCGCGACCAGCTTGCTGGTGAGCGGTGTTGGTATGCCCTGTCAGTCGTCCAGCTTCTTGCGCCCGGCCATCAGGATTGTTGCGCCGATGATCTCGGCCGGCTCGCCATTCGGGCCCGATGCCTGAAGCAGGATTGCGCAACCGTCCTTCTTGGACTTGCCCATCAGCTTGCCTGGCAGCTTCAGCGACATGGTCTGGCCGTTCCACATGCCAACGGACTGCACGTCGTAGACGCTATGCCAGTAATCCATGTTCTTGCCGCTGTTTTCGCCCTTCGTCACCTCGACCTGCTGCTTCTTCGTGAAGTAGGCGACGACGACTTCGGCCTCGGCCGGTATCTGTGCATTGCCGGCGCCGATCTCGATCTCGATCTCGTCTCCGTGCATGGCAGCCGAGACGGGAACAACCAGCCCCTCTCCCTTGCTGCGCATACCATCGACCTTGGAGTTGATGCCGACCAGGTCCGTACCTTTGACATGGTCGCGACCGTTGATGATGGCCTGCGGCGTGTACACGCCGCTGCGGCCCATCGTCTTGGCATAGCCGTACTGACGCTCGGTATTCTCTTTGGAGGCAAGCGTATCGGTCCAGCCGAGATAGTTCCAGTAGTCGACGTGATAGGACAGCGCCACGACGTCGCCCTGGGCCACAAGCTGGCTGAACGTGGTGTCCGCAGGCGGACAGGAGGCACAGCCCTGCGAGGTGAACAGTTCCACGACGCCCTTCGGGGCCTTCGATTCCCCTGCCGAAGCCGAGCCTGCTATCAGCAGACCGGCAACGAGGACCATGGAGCGAAAACGAAGCAGCATGAATGGCAAACCCTTTGATAGGTTGTTTGTTATCCACGATTGCGAGGGGCAATCAAGGCCATAACGGTGGGACGCCGGATAAGTAACCGCGGCACCGGTTCAAGAGGAAGTCACGAACGGGTGAGGATCCGACATGTGATCGCTCTCTGCGATCGCGTGTCCGGCCCGTTCCGCCTGTTAGAAAAAGCTCAGCAATCCCTGGGTCAGGTAGACCGCGCCGACGCCGGTCACCACCCATCGGGTCCAGCTCCGAAAATTGGCGTCCGTCATCTTTTGCAGGATACCATTGCCCGCCCGAGCGCCCAGGATGGCGATCGGCGCGGCGATCAGCACCGCCACCATGTCGACGGTCGGAAGGTTCGAAGCGGCATCCCAGTAGAAGGCGATCTTTGCCAGATGCGAGATCGTTTGAATCGACGCCTTGGTGGCGATGACCTTGCGCCGGTCCATCTCGGTGCGAATGAAGAAGATATCGACCGTCGGACCTGCCACGCCGACGCTGATCGTCATCCCACCCGACAGCAGTCCAGCCAAAAACGCATGCGAGGGACGCGACGCATCGAGCTGCAGCCTGTTGACCGGTATCCAGACGAGAACAGGCATCAGGCCGACACCGATCAGGACCACGATCAGGCTTGGCGTATAGCTCGTCAGAAACAGGATGAGGGCCGAAACCGCCACACCAGAGCACAGGATCGAGAGGATCTTCCAGTCGATATAGGCACGGGAGAACCAGGCGCGGGATCCGTTGGAGACCATCTGGATGACGCCCTGGATCGCGATGGCGGTGCCGACCGGATAGAGAAACAGCAGGACCCACAAGAGGATCAGCCCGCCCGCCATGCCGAAAATCCCAGACAGAAGCGACGTCAGGAAAACCGTAACGGCCATGCCGATAAAAATGATGAGGGACAAGGAATGAAGACCTTAACGTCGGTGGCCAAGGCAAAATGCTCACCACCGCATCCCCGTGCTGGTCAGGGGAATTGAGCGACCCGGCACATGCAGGGTCGGAAAACCGGTTCTCCAGCCCAGGAATTTGGGCTGACGAAGTCTTGCGAAAAGCACATCCAGGCGGGTGAGCCGATCGCCGTCAAAGAATGTCCACCCGCCGGTCTGACCGGCGGGTGGAGGATTTTTATTAAGCGACCAGATCGCGAAGAACGGTCTGCAGAATGCCGCCGTTGTTCATGTAGATCACCTCGTCCAGCGTATCGATGCGGCAGAGGATGTTGATTTCCTTCACCGAACCGTCGCCATAGGTGATCTTTGCGATCTTCCACTCGCGCGGCTTGATATCGCCTTCGAGACCGACGATCTCGACCGTCTCGTCACCCTTGAGGTCGAGCGAGGCCCAGGTCACGCCCTCTTCGAAGACGAAGGGAACGACGCCCATGCCGACCAGGTTGGAGCGGTGGATACGCTCGAACGACTGCGCGATGACCGCCTTGACGCCGAGCAGATTGGTGCCCTTTGCAGCCCAGTCACGCGAGGAGCCGTTGCCGTATTCGACGCCGGCGAAGATGACCAGCGGCGTGCCTTCATCCTTGTACTTCATGGCCGCATCGTAAATCGACATCTCTTCCTTGGACGGATAGTGGATGGTGTAGCCACCTTCCTTGCCGTTCGGGCCGAGCATGTGGTTGCGGATGCGGATGTTTGCGAACGTGCCGCGCATCATGACTTCGTGATTGCCGCGACGCGTGCCGTACTGGTTGAAGTCGGCAACGGCGACGCCGTTTTCCGAGAGGTAGGCACCAGCTGGCGAAGCAGCCTTGATCGAACCGGCCGGCGAGATGTGGTCGGTGGTGATCTTGTCGCCGAACAGGCCAAGCACGCGTGCGCCGTGGATGTTCTTGAGACCGGTTCCCGTCTTGCCCATGCCGACGAAATACGGCGGGTTCTGCACATAGGTCGACTTGTCGTCCCATGCATAGGTGTCGCCGTCAGGGATCTGGACTGCCTGCCAGTTCTCGTCGCCCTTGAACACGTCCGCATACTTGCTCTCGAACAGTTCGCGGGTGACGTATTTCTGGATGAACTCCTGGACTTCCTTGGAGGTCGGCCAGACGTCCTTGAGGAATACCGGCTGGCCATCGCTGCCGATGCCGAGCGGTTCCGTGGTCAGGTCCTTGCGTACCGAGCCGGCCAGCGCGTAAGCGACGACGAGCGGCGGCGAAGCCAGGTAGTTGGCCTGGACGTCAGGCGAGATACGGCCTTCGAAATTGCGGTTGCCGGAGAGAACGCCGGCGGCAATCAGGCCCTTGTCGTTGATCGTCTTGGAGATCGGCGCCGGCAGAGGACCGGAATTGCCGATGCAGGTCGTGCAGCCGAAGCCGACGAGGTTGAAGCCGATCGCATCGAGCGAATCCTGCAGGCCGGACTTGGCGAGATATTCGCCAACAACCTGAGATCCCGGTGCAAGCGACGTCTTGACCCAAGGCTTGGACGTCAGACCCTTGGCGACTGCGTTGCGGGCGAGAAGGCCAGCAGCGATGAGCACCGACGGGTTGGACGTGTTGGTGCAGGACGTGATGGCGGCAATCGCCACATCGCCATGGCCGAGATCGTAATCCGTGCCTTCAACTGGGTAGCGGTTTTCAAGCTGGCCGGGCTTCTTGTAGTCGGTGTCCATCGAACCGGCAAAACCGGAGGCGATGTTCTCGAGCGAGATGCGACCTTCCGGACGCTTCGGGCCGGCCATCGAAGGCACGACGTCGTTGAGGTCGAGTTCCAGCGTGTCGGTGAAGACCAGCTCGGCACCATCGGTGTCGCGCCACATGCCTTGAGCCTTCGAATAGGCTTCAACGAGCGCGATGCGCTCCTTGGTGCGGCCGGACATGTGGAGGTAGCTGACGGTTTCGGCATCGACCGGGAAGAAGCCGCAGGTTGCGCCGTATTCCGGACCCATGTTGCCGATCGTCGCGCGGTCTGCGACCGGCATGTTGTCCATGCCTGGGCCGAAGAATTCGACGAACTTGGAAACCACGCCCTTCTTGCGCAGCATCTGCACGACTGTCAGCACGAGGTCGGTCGCGGTAACGCCTTCCTTGAGCTTGCCGGTCAGCTTGAAGCCGATGACTTCAGGCAGAAGCATCGAGACCGGCTGGCCGAGCATCGAGGCTTCCGCTTCAATACCGCCGACGCCCCAACCGAGAACGCCGAGACCGTTGATCATGGTCGTGTGCGAATCGGTGCCGACGCAGGTGTCCGGATACGCGACGGTTTCGCCGTCTTCTTCACTGGTCCAGACCGTCTGACCGAGATATTCGAAGTTCACCTGGTGGCAGATGCCGGTGCCGGGCGGAACGACGCGGAAATTCTTGAACGCCTGCTGGCCCCACTTGAGGAAGCGGTAGCGCTCGCCGTTGCGCTCGTATTCGAGCTCGACGTTGCGGGCAAAAGCGGTCGGCGTGCCGAATTCGTCGACGATGACCGAGTGGTCGATGACGAGATCGACCGGAACCAGCGGGTTGATCTTTTCAGGATCGCCGCCGAGTGCCTTGATGCCGTCGCGCATGGCTGCGAGATCGACGACTGCCGGAACGCCGGTGAAGTCCTGCATCAGCACGCGGGCTGGACGATAAGCGATCTCAGCCTCGGCCAGACCCTTGTTGTTGAGCCATTCGGCAACCGACAGGATCTGGTCCTTGGTAACGGACTTTCCGTCTTCGAAGCGCAACAGGTTTTCAAGCAGAACCTTCATCGAGAAGGGCAGCTTGGAAACGTCCGGCAGACCATTCTGCTCGGCTTTCGGAAGGCTGTAATAGACATAGTCCTTACCGCCTACGGTAAGGACGGAGCGACAATTGAAACTGTCGACAGATTTAGCCACGGATAAACCCCGCTGATGTAAGAGCCAACACGCGCGTGCGGACGCCTATGCACTTCATGCACATCAGGATGCGGGTACGACCATTTCCGCTGTCCGCACGAAAGGACTTTTGAAGATCCTCAAGTTCGGCGCTAGATGAAAATCACGCCGGCCGCTGGCGTGTTGCGATGCTTATAGATAATTTCTAAGAAGCGTTCCAGACACTTTGACGCAGGTCGCCAAACATTTTTTGGCAGCGATGTGATCGAAGGCTTAATCCGGCCCGAAAAGGCATAGACCATATGCGGCTGATTGCCGAAAATCTGAGCGCCCGGCGCGGCGAAGATCTGATCTTCCAGGGCGTGTCCTTCGCATTGTCTCGCGGCGAAAGCCTTGTTCTGACGGGGAAAAACGGATCGGGCAAATCCACGCTCCTGCGCGTCGTGGCAGGCCTCCTGCGCCCCGAAAGCGGCACCGTCACATGGCAGGCAGAGACTGCTGACAAGGGCATGCGGGCAGCAGAAGCCTGCCATTACCTCGGCCACCGCAATGCCATGAAAGCCGAACTTTCAGTGTATGAAAACCTGACATTCTGGCAGCAGTTTTTCGGCCATTCGCCGCAGGGCGAGTCTCTTTCTGTCGACGAAGCGGCCGATGCGGTCGGGCTTGGCGACATCACCCATCTGCCGTTCGGATATCTTTCCGCCGGCCAGCAGCGCCGCATGGCATTTGCCAAGCTTCTCGTCTCCTTCCGGCCGGTCTGGATCCTCGACGAACCGACCGCAGCCCTCGACGTGAGTGCGGAACGCGTGTTCACCGGGCTGATCGAATCACATCTCCGAAACGGCGGCATCCTGATCGGCGCCACCCACCAACCGCTCGGACTGGAGAACGCGCAGGAACTGAAGATGGCCGGCTTTACCGGTATCGCCGAGGAGGTCTGGTGATGACCGCTCTCCTCCTGCGCGACCTGAAGCTTTCCGTCCGTGCCGGCGGTGGCGCGCTGATCGGCGTCCTGTTCTTCATCACCGTTGTCGCCGTCATTCCCTTCGGTGTTGGTCCCGATCTCAACCTGCTGTCTCGAATCGGTCCGGCGATCGTCTGGATCGGAGCGCTTCTCTCCGCCCTGCTCGGCCTCGACCGGATGTTCCAGACCGACCGCGAGGATGGATCGCTGGACGTGATGCTAATGCAGGAACATCCGCTGGTTCTGACCGTGCTTGTCAAATGCCTCGCCCACTGGATCGGCAACGGCCTGCCGCTGGTCATCGCCTCGCCGCTGCTTGGCCTTTTCATGAACATGGACGAAGTGGCGATCGGCGCCACCATGCTGACGCTTCTGGTCGGCACGCCGGCCCTCACCTTCATCGGCGCCGTCGGCGCAGCTGTTGCGGTGACCCTTCCCCGCGGCGGGCTGCTTGTCTCGATCCTCGTCCTTCCGCTTGCCGTGCCGGTGCTGATCTTCGGGGTCAGCGCCTCCTATGCGGCGGTGGAGGATCCCGCTCCATTCCTGCCACCTTTTCTGATACTGGTGGCAATCACGATGTTTTTTGCAGTGCTTGGACCGCTTGGCGCGGCACTCGCTTTGCGAAACGCCGGCGATTGATTAGATGGAACCTCTTCTCGTCCTGAAATAGAAAACCCAGATGTCCGAAAGCCTTGCCATCACCAAACTCAGCGATCTCGCCAACCCGACCCGGTTTCTCGGCCTGGCGTCGCGCGTCCTGCCCTGGCTGTCGGCGGTGACCGCGATTCTATTTGCAGCAGGCCTCTATCTGAGCTTTGCCGGCGAAGGCGACTATCAGCAGGGGCTGACGGTTCGCATCATGTATGTGCACGTGCCCGCGGCATGGCTGTCGATGATGTGCTACACGGTGATGGCGCTTTCGGCGATCGGCACGCTGGTCTGGCGCCATCCGCTGGCAGACGTTGCCCACAAGACCGCCGCCCCGCTCGGCGCCGCCTTCACGCTGATCGCACTTGCCACAGGCTCTCTCTGGGGCAAGCCGATGTGGGGAACCTGGTGGGTCTGGGACGCGCGGCTCACCTCCGTCTTCGTGCTGTTCCTGATGTATCTCGGCCTGATCGCGCTCAACCGCGCCATGGATGATCCGGGCAAGGCCGCCCGCCTTTGCGCCATCCTCATTCTGGTCGGCTTCGTCAATATTCCGATCATCAAGTTCTCGGTTGACTGGTGGAACACGCTGCATCAGCCGGCAAGCGTCATCCGCATGGGCGGATCGAGCATCGACGGGTCTTTCCTGCGGCCGCTGCTTGTGATGGCACTGGCCTTCACGATGCTGTTCTTCACCCTGCATATCGCCGCCATGCGCAACGAGATCTGGCGCCGCCGCGTCTCCGCGCAGCGCCGGATGGCCGCAAGAATGGCCGGCGACAAGCCCGGCATGACCATCGAGAAGAGCACCTGACATGAGCCACACATTCTATATCGCCATGTCCTATGGAATTGCCGGCCTCATCTCGCTCTGTCTGATCGGCTGGGTCTGGCTCGATGGCCGCGCCCGCCGAAGGGAACTTGCGCAGCTCGAGGCCACCGGCATCCGCCGCCGCTCGGCAACGGCGCCGGCCAAGGCGCCGGAAGGCGGCCAGGCATGAGCGCCGAACCCTCGTCCTCGCAGGGCATCCAGCCGAAACGCCGCGGTCTTGCCCGTTATGCCCTCGCGCTCATTCCGCTTCTTGCTTTCGCAGGCTTTGCCGCAGTCGCCGGCAAGATGCTCTACGACCAGGATGTCAACGGCCGCGACATCTCGTCCATTCCGTCAGCCCTCATTGGCAGGAAAGCCCCATCCCTTGCGCTCCCGCCCCTCGAAGGGTCCAGGACCGCGGCACTCACCTCATCGGCCATTTTCGGCAAGCTGACGCTGGTCAATGTCTTTGCCTCCTGGTGCGTCCCCTGCCGGCAGGAACACCCGATCCTCAAGCAACTGGCAGAAGACAGCCGGCTCACCATCGTCGGCATCAACTACAAGGACCGCAACGACAACGCGCTGCGCTTCCTCGGCGAGCTCGGCAACCCTTACAAGGCGATCGGCATCGATCCGAACGGCAAGTCCGCGATCGACTGGGGCGTCTACGGCATTCCGGAAAGCTATCTGGTCGGCCCCGACGGCACGATCCTCTACAAAAAGGTCGGCCCCTTCGACACCCGCAGCGTTACCCAGGATCTGCTACCGGCCATCGAAAAAGCGGCAGCAGGCAAAGGCTGAATGAGCGCTTGCGGATCCTGAACCTTGCTCAACGCCTCACAGCGCGTTTTGCCAGACCTTGATCGCATCCACGGGCCAGACCAGCATCAGCACATTGAGTGTCAGGTTGTCGCGGATCAGCCAGACGGTGAAGAGTTCGAAGACCAGTGCGATGCACACCGTGAGCCAGACTGGCGCGCGTGCGGCAAACAGGAAGCCGAGGGCCATGAAGACCGTATCCATCGCCGAGTTGATGATGCTGTCGCCTGAGTATCCTAGCGCCATCGTTGCGGTCCGGTAGCGGTCGATGATGACAGGAGAATTTTCGGCGATCTCCCATGCGGCCTCGATGAGGACGGCAAGCGAGAACCGAGCAGGAATAGGCGCGCGGCGCAGGATCAGCCAGCCGAGCCCGTAGAACAAAAATCCGTGGATGATGTGGGACGGCACATACCAGTCCCCCAAATGTTGGGAATTGCCTGACGAATTCACATCGGGCTCGAACAGCTTGATGTAGCCGCATTCGCAGATCGGAATGCGGCCCATCGCGTAGAGAATGACGATCTGCGCCACAAACAGCGCCAGCGCTGCGACAAGCCAGCGCCGTCCGGATGAACCGCTGGAGGGCAGCACCCCGGCAGTCACACCTCGGAACCTGATTTCGGCTCTTCGACGGAGTGGCGCATGATCAGCGGCATCTGCGAAAGGGTGAACAGGATGGTGATCGGCATCGTGCCCCAGACCTTGAAGTTGACCCAGGCCTCGTCGGAGAAATTGCGCCAGACCACTTCGTTGAGCACGGCGAGAAACAGGAAGAAGATTCCCCAACGCAGGGTGAGCTTTCTCCAGCCCTCTTCATTCAGGCTGAAGGCGGCATTGAAGACATAGCCGAGCAGCGACTTGCCGAAGAAAAGCCCGCCGAGCAGCACCACGCCGAACAGCGTGTTGACGATGGTCGGCTTCATCTTGATGAAGGTCTCGTCCTGCAGCCAGATCGACAGCGATCCGAACACCATGACCACCACGCCCGAGACGAAGGGCATGACCGGCAGGTGCTTGAAGACGATCTTGGAGATCACCAGCGAGATCACCGTGGCGACCATGAACAGCGCGGTTGCCACCAGAAGCGGGCCGCCGACGGCCGAAAGCGCCGGGAATTTCTGCACCAGCCATTCGCCGCGCAGGTTGCCGAAGAAGAACACCAGGAGCGGCCCGAGCTCCAGCGCCATTTTCAGGCCCGGATGCTGCTTTTCTTCCTTGGTCGGCTTGGTGTCGCTTTCAATCGTCTGCATGGGGTCCAACATCAAAGCCAGTGATTGCCTGGAGCAAATTCGTTTCTGTGTGCCATCAATGCGGCGCGGGCGCCAGCCCGGCAATCGCTTCGGCGAAATCCTTGGCCTCGAAAGGCTCGAGATCGTCGACCCCTTCGCCGACGCCGACGAAATAGACCGGCAGCTTGTGCTTGGCGGCAATCGCGACAAGGATACCGCCGCGCGCGGTGCCGTCGAGCTTGGTCATGATCAGACCGCTGACGCCTGCGATATTGCGGAAGATCTCGACCTGGTTCATCGCGTTCTGGCCCGTCGTCGCATCGAGCGTCTGCAGCACCGTATGCGGCGCGTCCGGATCGAGCTTGTTCAGCACGCGAACGATCTTTTCGAGTTCCGCCATCAGCTCTGTCTTGTTCTGCAACCGGCCGGCGGTGTCGATGATCAGCACGTCCGACTTGTTGGCGCGCGCCTGCTCGAAAGCGTCATAGGCAAGGCCTGCCGCATCAGCGCCAAGCTTGGTGCCGATGAACTGCGATCCCGTCCGGTCGGCCCAGATTTTCAGCTGCTCGATGGCAGCGGCACGGAACGTATCGCCGGCGGCCAGCATCACCTTCAGCCCCGAGCCCGAAAGTTTCGCCGCAAGCTTGCCGATCGTCGTCGTCTTGCCGGTGCCGTTGACGCCGACGACGAGAATGACATGCGGCTTGTGACTGAGATCGAGCTGCAACGGCTTGGCGACCGGCGTCAGCACCTTGGTGATCTCCGCCGACATGATGCGCGACACATCCTCGCCGGTCACGTCCTTGCCGTAGCGCTCGGAAGACAGCGTGCCGGTGATCCGCATTGCAGTCTCGACGCCGAGATCGGCCTGGATCAACAGGTCCTCGAGATCCTCGAGCGTCTGGTCGTCCAGCTTGCGCTTGGTAAACAGCGCCGCGATCTGGCCGGTGAGCTGCGACGAGGTCCTTGACAGACCTTCGCGCAGACGCTGGAACCAGGTGAGTTTGGCCGGCGGTACGATGGTGACGGTTTCCGGTGCCGCACTGGCAGTGGAAAAGCCCCTGGGAAGAACGGGCGCCGGCAGCGGGGCGGAATCAACATCTGCCGCCGCTTCGGCTTCGAGCAGCGACAGCGGCACGATGCCTAGTTCGGAGGTTTCCTCGACACCCGGGAGAATGGCAATGTCGTCCTCTGCGGCGGGCTCAGAAAGGGGCTCTTCGACGCCAGCCATATCGGCAGGCGCATCCGACGCCGGTCCGCCGGCAGTCTCCATCTCGATCGCAGCCACCGGATCGATGGCGGCGACAGGCAGGTCTTCCGCGCGCGTCTTTGGTTCCAGCTCCGCCCGGACGGCTTCCGCTTCTGTTATCGGTTCCTTAGCGCGATCTTCGACCTGCTGTTCGGGGGGGACGTCGCCGAAGGTGAAGACGCGTTTGATGAAACTCAGTGCCATAAGAAATCCGTTCCGGTCAGGCCGCCCGCTCTGTGGCGGGAGCGGCCATGACCCGCATGTCGAGATGTTTGCCGTTATGGCCAGTTATCATAATGCGCTGGATGTCCCGGGGAACCAGCCCCGGCACGGCGACCAGCGAAAAGTTTTCGGTATGCGCCAGGCCGTTGTTTTCAACGATGACGATCTGTTGTGACCCCACCATGCGGTCGAGATGGGCTTTATGCAACGCCTCACCCGTTGCGCGAAGCCTCGCGGCGCGGTCCTTGACCAGTGCCCGGTCGAGCTGCGGCATCCGCGCGGCCGGCGTTCCGGGACGCGGGCTATAGGGGAAAACATGCAGAAAGGAAATGCCGGCGTCCTGCGCAAGCGCCGCCGAATTCTCAAACATCTCTTCCGTCTCGGTCGGAAATCCGGCGATCATGTCAGCACCAAACGCGATCTCGGGCCGCAGCCGCCGTGCCTGTTCGACAAAGTCCAAGGCTTCGCGGCGGCTGTGGCGGCGTTTCATCCGCTTGAGGATCATGTCGTCGCCATGCTGCAGCGACAGATGCAGATGCGGCATGAAGCGCGGCTCATCGGCGATCAGATCCCAGAGATGATTGTCCGCCTCGATACTGTCGATCGACGACAGCCGCAGCCGCAGGATTTCAGGCACCTGCCTTAGAAGCGTCTTGGCAAGAAGACCGAGGGTCGGCTGGCCGGGAAGGTCGCCGCCGTAGCTGGTGGCATCGACGCCAGTCAGCACGATCTCGCGATACCCGCCTTCGACAAGCCTGCGCGCCTGTTCGACGACGGCACCCATCGGCACCGAGCGGGAATTGCCGCGACCATAGGGAATGATGCAGAAGGTGCAGCGATGGTCGCAACCGTTCTGGACCTGGATGAAGGCGCGCACATGACCATCGATATGGCGGATCATCTGCGGCGCGGTCGCCTTGATGCTCATCATATCGTTGACGCGCAGCTTTTCTTCCGACGAAACGCCGAAATCTGGAAGCGCGCGGTAGGATTGGCTGTTCAGCTTTTCCTCGTTGCCGAGCACCATGTCCACTTCGGGCATCTCGGCAAACGTCTGCTTCTCGGTCTGGGCGGCGCAGCCCGTGACGACGATACGGGCATGGGGATTGTCACGACGCACGCGGCGGATCGTCTGGCGGGCCTGCCGCACCGCTTCCGAGGTTACAGCACAAGTATTGACCAGCACGGCATTGTTGAGCCCGGCCTTTTCGGCCTCCGCCCGCATCACTTCCGATTCGTAGGTGTTCAGCCGACAGCCAAAGGTGATGACTTCGACGCCACTCAATGGACCTGCGCCCCTTGGTGAGCGCCCTGCCCGCCGTCCTCGTCACGCGAAAATTCACCGGTGACCGGATCGACCTTGCCGGACCATTCCCATTCCGCAGGGCCGGTCATCACCACGTGATCGTCTTCACGCCACTCGATGACGAGCGGCTGCCGGGTGGGCGCTGAGGCAACATCAATGGTGACCGTGCGGCCTGTGCGGCCGGTGCGCGCAGCGGACACGCCGGCGGCACAGGCGGCGGAGCCGCAGGCAAGCGTCAGCCCCGCGCCGCGTTCCCATGTGCGGGTGCGCAGCGATGTTTCCGATGTCACCTGCGCCAGCGTGATATTCGCCTTTTCAGGAAAGATCGGATGGTTTTCGAGAAGCGGTCCGAACCGTTCCAGATCGAAATCCATCGGGTCGCGGTCGACCCAGAAGATCGCATGCGGATTGCCGATCGCCATTGCGGACGGCGAATGCAGGATCGGCGCATCGATCGGGCCGATCTGCAGCTCGATCCGGCTGGTATCGTAGAATTCTTCAGACAACGGGATCTTGTCCCAGGCAAAGGCCGGCTTGCCCATATCGACCGAAATCGTGCCATCCTCGTGCTCACGTGCATTGAGAATGCCGGCAACCGTCTGGAAGGTGAAAACCTTGCGGCCGGTCTCGGAGCTCAAGGCCTGGACGACGCAGCGGGTGCCGTTGCCGCAGGCCTGGGCCTTGCTGCCGTCGCAGTTCAGGATGTCGATAAACGCGTCGGTACCCGCAATCTTCGGATCGTGGATCGCCATGATCTGGTCGAACTGGGTCGCAGCATCAGCGTTGAGCGCAACGGCTGCTTCCGGCGTGACCTTGTCGGCGCGACCGCGCATGTCGATGACCAGGATCTTGTTGCCAAGCCCGTTCATGCGCGCAAATTCGACCTGTTCTGCCATGATTGCCAACCCGTGCGGTAAATTACCGGTCATCGGCCTTATATGGCGGAAATCGCCACGAATTGCCAGTAGCGCGCGCAACTTGTACGGCGAGCGCCATTCTCCGATGGTGTCATCCGAAGATCTGGTCGACCAGCGCATGCACCCGGCGGAACGCCGCCCTGGCACCCTCGGCCGCCTCGAGTTCCTCTGCCTCGGTCAACATCAGCTCGTTATAGGCCGAAACGAAGTTGCGCCAGTGCAGGCCGCGGCCGTCCGTGTGGCCGGCCAGATGCCGCGCACCGAAATCGTCCGACAACCCGAGCTTGGCCGCTTCCTTGCGCAGGAAAGCTGCGCCGAGATTGGAGCCTTCGGCGACATAGAGCCAGCCGAGCGCGGTCGCCGGGTTCAGGGGGCCGGTCGTCGATCCCAGCTGTTCCGGCACGCCGCCGAGATCCGCAATGTCGTGGCGAAGCGCTTCCAGCCGGCAACGTTCGGCAAGGCCAGGCAGCAGCCGGTTGAGTTCGGCGGCCGCGTAGAGCGGCGCGACATCGGCGTGAAACCGATGCTGGACGTCGAGAAACAAGGCATAGCGCTCGCGATTGGCGAATGGCTCCGCCCGCATGATCCGCTTGTCGAGCGTATCATGCGTACCCGCTGTCTGCGCCTTGAGGCGCTGGATGCGAGTAGCGTCCGTCAGGCGGTCCAGTTCGATCTGCATATCTTGCCCCATTCACTCATGTTTCCGCATCAAGCAAACTGTGGAGCGGCTCGTCAAGCTCCGTCACGCCGGAACGTCGAAAACCTCACCTGCCCGCATCGGCCGGAATCGTTCACGCGCAATACCACGACTGTCGAGCGCCGCAAACAGCGCCTCGACCGGCTGGTCGATGCCCTCGTCCGTCAGCTTGACCGTGCCCCAATGATGCCCGGCAACAAAGGAGGCTCCGCAAAGCTGCATACCTTCGACGGCTTCCTGCGGATCCTGATGCTGCGCCTTCATGAACCAGCGCGGCTCATAGGCGCCGAACGGCAGGTTCGCGAGGCGGAAAGGACCATGCTTACTGCCCGCGGCGCGATAGTTGACGCCCTCGTGAAATCCGGTATCGCCCACATGATAGACCTTGCCGGCCGGCGTTTCAAACACGAAGGCCGCCCACAACGCCTTGCGCCGGTCACCGAGACCCCGCGCCGACCAGTGATGGCAGGGCTCGCAGTGAAACACGACGCCGGGCGCGACGGTCTCGCTGCCGCCCCAGTCCATGACCGTGATCTTCGCATCCGGCACCTTGGAGCGGATGATCGCATCATTGCCGAGCGGTGTGATGAAATGCGGCTTGTCGCGGCCCTCAAGCACCCACAGCGTCTCGAGATCCATGTGGTCGTAGTGATTGTGGGTAACGAGCACGATATCAATCGGCGGCAGATCACCGATGCGGATACCCGGCGGATTGACCCGCTTGGGCCCGGCGAAGGAGACCGGACTGGCACGCTCCGACCAGACCGGATCGGTCAGAATATTGACGCCGGCAACCTGGATCAGCAGCGACGCATGGCCGACCATGGTGACGACAAGACGATTGCCGGTCACGCGCGTCTCCGGCACGGCCTGCGGAAACGGGCTGGCAAACGTGTCCGGCCAGGGAATATTGCCGTTGCCGAACTTCCAGCGCAGCAGATCGAGAGTTCCGCGCGGCTCCTCTCCGCCGGGATTGAAGAAATGCGTTCCGTCGAAGTGATCGGACACCGGCCCGGAATAATAGCTGTTGGCTGCCATGGCACCTCGTGCGGTCAACCCGCCGGCAAGGGCCACCACTGCGCCGATCCCGGACCATTTGAGAAAATTGCGACGTTTCATGAGGTCTGTTCGATCACCAGGGTTTGCAAGAGCTGCGCCATCAAGGCCACCTCTATCTAGGTTCGCATATATCCCCTATAGAATACGGCAAATCGCGCACGGGCGGAAGCTTGCGGCAACATCAGATCTCCGGCATCTCGTCAGCGGACGCCCTCGCCCGCGGCAAAACCCCGGCGCGCCTTGACTTCCAACCCCATTTCCTGTTTAAGCCCGCTAATCTGCTGACAAGTCCGAGAACTTGGAGCCGCCGACCGGGAGCCGAACTATTCGGAAACCCGGAGGTCAACACCCGACAGCGCGTGGCGCCCTCGGGTGCTATTTGGCTTTGCGTACTCCTTGGTGCCTTGTATTTGCCGGCGAAAGAACCGACGTTTTTGGGCACCCGGAAACGAAGAAGGAATACACGATGTTCGAAAACCTCCAGGACCGTCTTGGCTCCATTCTGAATGGACTGACCGGCCGTGGCGCATTGAGCGAAGCGGATGTATCCGCCGCCCTGCGCGAGGTTCGCCGTGCGCTTCTGGAAGCCGACGTGGCGCTGGAAGTGGTGCGCGCCTTTACCGACAAGGTTCGCGAAAAGGCGGTCGGCGCCGAGGTTCTGAAATCGATCAAGCCCGGCCAGATGGTCGTCAAGATCGTCCATGACGAGCTGGTCGAAATGCTCGGGACCGAAGGCGTCGGCATCAGCCTGCATGCCGCGGCCCCGGTCGTGATCATGATGGTCGGTCTGCAGGGTTCGGGTAAGACCACGACCACAGGCAAGATCGCCAAGCGGTTGACCGACCGCGAAAAGAAAAAGGTGCTGATGGCGTCGCTCGATACGCGACGTCCGGCAGCTCAGGAACAGTTGCGCCAGCTGGGCGTCCAGACCGGTGTCGATACGCTGCCTGTGATTGCCGGCCAGTCGCCGACCGATATCGCCGCGCGCGCCGTCCAGGCAGCCAAGCTCGGCGGCCATGACGTCGTCATCCTCGACACCGCTGGCCGCACGCATATCGACGAACCGCTGATGGCCGAAATGGCGGAAATCAAGCGGAAGTCCAATCCGCATGAAATCCTGCTGGTGGCCGATAGCCTGACCGGCCAGGACGCCGTCAACCTGGCGCGCAATTTCGACGAACGCGTCGGCATTACCGGCCTCGTGCTGACCCGCATGGATGGCGATGGCCGCGGCGGTGCAGCACTTTCGATGCGCGCCGTCACCGGCAAGCCGATCAAGCTGATCGGTGTCGGCGAACGGATGAACGAACTCGAAGAGTTCCATCCCCGCCGTATCGCCGACCGTATTCTCGGCATGGGCGACATCGTCAGCCTCGTCGAAAAGGCAGCGGAAAACATCGACGCGGAAAAAGCCGCGGCGATGGCCAAGAAGATGCAGTCGGGCAAGTTCGACCTGAACGACCTTGCCGACCAGCTGCGCCAGATGAAATCGCTCGGCGGCATGGGCGGCATCATGGGAATGATGCCCGGCATGGCCGGCATGAAGGACAAGCTTGCCGCATCCGGCATGAGCGACAAGATGTTCGACCGCCAGATCGCCATCATCGGCTCGATGACGAAGGCCGAACGCGCCAACCCGGATATGCTGAAGCACTCCCGCAAGAAACGCATCGCAGCCGGCTCCGGCACGGACGCATCCGAAATCAACAAGCTGCTGAAAATGCACCGCCAGATGGCCGACATGATGAAAATGATGGGCGGCAAGGGCAAGGGCGGCATGATGAAGCAGATGATGGGCGGCCTTGCCGGCAAGATGGGTCTTGGTGGCATGGGTGGCGGAATGGGTGGAATGGGCGGCATGCCCGATCTTTCCAAGCTCGATCCGAAGCAGCTGGAAGCCCTGCAGAAGCAGGCCGAAGCTGCCGGCATGAAGCCTGGCTCGATGCCGGGTCTCGGTGGCGGAATGCCTGGCCTCGGTGGAGGAAAGCTCCCCGGCCTTGGCGGCTTCCCGGGTCTTCCCGGCCTGCCTGGCAAGAAGAAGTGAGGGGAGGACGCGATGGTTGACCCTGAGATCAAGGCAAAGCTTTCAAGCTACCGCCAGTCGATCGACAATATCGATGCGGCACTGGTGCATATGCTGGCGGAACGCTTTCGCTGCACCAAGGAAGTGGGCGTCCTCAAAGCCCAATACGATTTGCCGCCGGCAGACCCGGCGCGCGAGGAATACCAGATCGAACGCCTTCGCCGCCTGGCCGACGACGCTCATCTGGACCCGGATTTCGCCGAGAAGTTCCTGAACTTCGTCATCAAGGAAGTCATCCGGCATCATGAAGCCATCGCCGCCGAACACGGCGGTAAGGAAACAGCTTAAACCAATAACGACACGGCCCGCCGGGACGGCGGCCCAGACAAACCTAGGAGTGAATACAATGCCCTTGAAGATCCGTCTTGCCCGTGGTGGCTCGAAGAAGCGTCCTTACTACACGATCGTCGTCGCTGACGCCCGTTCGCCGCGTGACGGCCGCTTCCTGGAAAAGGTCGGTTCGTGGAACCCGATGCTTGCCAAGGACGACGCAAAGCGCGTTGAAGTCAACGTAGAGCGCGTTCAGCATTGGCTCGACAACGGCGCACAGCCGACCGACCGCGTTCTGCGCTTCCTGGCAGAAGCCGGCGTTGGCCAGCGCGATGCCAAGAGCAACCCGGAAAAGGCAAAGCCGGGCAAGAAGGCTCAGGAACGCACTGCCGAGCGCGCAAAGAAGATCGAAGACGCCAAGGCAGCTGCTGCCGCGGAATAAGATCTGCCTCTTCTCAATCAACGGGTGGTGCGGCAACGCACCGCCCGTTTTGCTGTTTTCATTCAGCCGAGACTGTTTTCATTTCACTGTGTTGCGCTTAAATGGGCGCGAAGAAACCGGAGCCTTCCCGCATGACCAAGCTCGAAAACCCAGTTCTGATGGCAACGATCGGCGCTGCCCAGGGCCTGCGGGGCGAGGTGCGGGTGAAATCCTTTACCGAGGATCCGATGGCGCTCGGCGACTACGGCAATCTTTACACCGCGGACGGCCGGGTCTTCGAGATCCTCGATATCCGCGAGGCGAAAACCGTCGTCATCGTCCGCTTCCGCGGCATCAACAGCCGCGAGGATGCAGAAGCGCTGAACGGCATCGAGCTGTTCGTCGACCGTGACAACCTGCCGGACGAGGAACTGGACGACGACGAATTTTACTACGCCGACCTAGAGGGCCTGGAAGCGGTCGACAAGGACGGCAAGAGCTTCGGCACGGTCAGCGCCGTTTTCGATTTCGGCGCCGGCGACCTTCTGGAGCTGAAAGGCCCCGGCCGTCGGCCGTCGCTCATTCCGTTTACCGAGGCAGCCGTTCTGGAGATCGATCTCGAAGGCGGCAAGATCCTGATCGATCCCGAAGCTGCGGGCCTGATCGAAAACCCGGACGAAGACGGCGCGAACTCGAATTTTCCGCGCAAGGACAAGTGACCGCGATGCCGTTTCGCGCCACGGTGCTCACCCTCTATCCGGAAATGTTTCCCGGCCATCTCGGCTTTTCCCTCTCCGGCAAGGCAATGGAACGCGGGCAGTGGTCGCTGGAAGCGATGCAGATCCGTGATTTCGCCGAGGACAAGCATCGCACCGTCGATGACACGCCGGCCGGCGGCGGCGCCGGCATGGTGCTGAGGGCGGATATTCTGGCAAAGGCGATCGATTCCCTCGCGGACGACAGCCGTCCCCGCCTGCTGATGAGCCCGCGCGGAAAGCCGCTCAGCCAGAAGCGAGTTCGCGAGCTTGGCGAGGGCGAGGGCGTGGTGATCGTCTGCGGACGTTTCGAAGGCGTCGACCAGCGGGTGATCGATGCACGCCAGCTCGAGGAAGTGTCGATCGGCGACTATATCCTTTCGGGCGGCGAGCCGGCCGCGCTGACGCTGCTCGACAGCGTCGTGCGCATTCTGCCGGGCGTGATGGGCAATGCGCTGTCCGGCACCCACGAAAGCTTCGAGCACGGCCTGCTCGAACACCCGCACTATACGCGTCCACAGGTCTTCGAAGACCGGGAAATCCCCGCTATTCTGACCTCCGGCAACCATGCCGCGATCGAGAAATGGCGGCTCGAACAGTCGCTGCGGCTTACTCGGGAACGCCGCCCGGACCTGCTGAACGAAAGCTAGCCGGTGACGAAATAGTAGACGGTCAGGCCTGCGCCGACCGCCACCACGCACCAGCGCAGCACTGCCTGCGGAACGCGTCGTGCGAGCCACACGCCGCAATAGCCGCCGAGCGCGCCGGCCGGCATCATGATGATCGTTTCCGGCCAGGCAATCACGCCGCCGCCGACGAAGACGACGATCGCGACGCCGGCAATCAGCGCCGCCAGCATGTTCTTCAGCGCATTGAGATGGTGATAGCTGCCGCCGGTCGTCAGCCCCAGCACCGCCAACATCATGATCCCCATTCCGGCCCCGAAGAACCCACCATAGATCGATGTCAGGAACTGACCGATGACCGAAAGCGGCGAGTTGGCAGGGCGCTCGGACGAGGCTTTCGGCTTCAGCCACGGGCCTGCCGCAAACACGGCGGTCGCAGCGCCCAGGAGCCACGGCACGACCTGGCGAAACGCGTCATTGTCGAGCGCCAGCAGGATCAACGCTCCCAAAATCGAGCCGATGACGGAGACGATTGCGAGCGCCAAAGCACTTCGCCAGTGCCTGGCAATCTCGCGGCGATAGGCAAGCGTCGAGGTGACATAGCCCGGAAACTGCACGATCGACGATGTTGCGTTGGCCGCGATCGGCGGCACGCCGGCAAGCGTCAAGGCGCCGAAAACGAGAAACGTTCCGCCGCCGGCAATCGCGTTGGCGGCACCCGAGAAAAAGCCGGCAGCGGCCAGCAGCACCACCATGGTGATCGACATGAATCCTCCCGAATTCTTTTCGCTCAGCCTTTAGACCTGCTATAGAGAGGCAGCAAGCGGCGAAAACGCCACCGATCGCCACAAAATTGCGGCATGCCCGATGACAAGCGCATGCCTTTCGTGTAATGGCGCGAACGGAAATGGGAAAACTGTCCCGTCTGCCAGCAACAAAGAATGGCGAAACGCTCTGCCGCAAGGCAGATCCAGAGGCTTTGACCAACGGATCCTAAGAGCGCTCTGGCTGTTTCAGAAAAACCTGAGGTTTGACACATGAACATCATCCAGCAGCTTGAGGCCGAACAGGTCGCCAAGATCGAAGCCAAGCGCTCGCTTCCAGAATTTTCCCCGGGCGACACCGTCCGCGTCAACGTCCGCGTGACGGAAGGCACCCGTACCCGCGTACAGGCCTATGAAGGCGTTTGCATTGCCCGTTCCGGCGGCGGCATCAACGAAAGCTTCACCGTTCGCAAGATCTCCTACGGCGAAGGCGTCGAGCGCGTATTCCCGGTCTACTCGCCGCTCGTCGAAGGCGTCGAAATCGTTCGCCGCGGTCGCGTCCGTCGCGCCAAGCTGTACTACCTGCGCGATCGTCGCGGCAAGTCGGCTCGTATCGTCGAGAACACCGGCACGCGCGCACGCAAGCTGAACGAAGCCGAGCGCGCTGCAGTTGTCGAAGAAAAGGCACGCATCGAAGCTGAAAAGATCGCAGCAGCACAGGCTCTGGCCGCCGACAAGGCAGCAGCAGAAGCCGCTGAAGCGAAGGCTGCGGAAGAAGCAAAGGCTGCAGAAGCAGCATCTGCTGAATAAGATTTCCCTTCATGGGATGCGAAAAGGCGGCCGTTTGGCCGCCTTTTTTATTGCCTGCGATTGCCCTCGGGCATTGATATCGACCCCACTGCAGTTGCGTCTGCAAAGGCAAACCCAGCGATCTTCGTCTGAGGGAATGGTTGTGCTTGTCTTCCCGCAGAAATTGGTGAGATTTGGCTGAGATATTTCTCTTGAGGATCGCCCCATGCTGAAAAGACGTTTTGTCATTGCCGCCCTCGCAGTTGCAAGCCTGGCACCGGTCACTGCTTTTGCGCAAAACCTGCCGGACCTGAAGGCCCGATCCGTCGTCGTCGTCACCGAAAACGCCTATCCGCCCCTGCAGTTCGTCGATCCGAAGACGGGCCAGGCGATCGGCTGGGAGTATGATGCGATGAACGAGATCGCCAAGCGGCTGAATTTCAAGATCGAGTACCAGAACGTCAGCTGGGACGCGATGATCCAGGCCGTGTCCGATGGCCAGTACGACATCGGCATGACCGGGATCACCATCAAGGATGAACGCAAGGCGCAGGTCGATTTCTCCGATCCCTACCTGCGCTCCGAACAGTTCATGCTGGTGCGCGGCGACGAGACCCGCTTTGCGGACGAAAAGGCCTTTGCGGCCGTGGACGGCGCGCTGATCGGCGCCCAGCCGGGCACATCGCCGTTTTACACGTCGGTCTACAGCATCCTCGACGGCAACGAGCAGAACCCGCGCATCAAGCTGTTCGAAACCTTCGGCGCAACCGTCGAGGCTTTGAAGGGCGGCGATGTCAATCTCGTGCTGACCGACAGCGTCGCGGCCAAAGGCTATGTCGACGCGTCGAACGGCGGGCTGAAGGTGATTGGCGGCCCGCTCGGCGCCGAAGATTTCGGTTTCATCTTCAAGAAGGGATCGGATCTCGCAGCCCCCGTCAACGCCGCGATCGCCGCGCTGAAATCAGACGGCACGCTGGATGCCCTCAACAAGAAGTGGTTCCTCGACTACAAGATGGGCCAGTGACTACCAGCGCGGCAGCCACGCCGGCAGGTCCAGCGGACAGGGTCGAAACCTGATGACCTTTCAGACCCTGCCGACATCGGGCGGCGATGGTGATCGTCCGTGGTGGCTCGCAGCTGTCGTTGTGATAGGCCTCGCGATCGCAGCCGTAATCGTCGTCAACGATCTCTACGCCCAGGTGTTTGCAACAGTCTCGCGCGGCATCTGGGTGACGGTGTTCGTGACGGTTACGGCCTTCGTGCTTGCCACCGCGCTGGGCCTGGCAATCGCGCTTGCAGGCCTTTCCGATCGTCTCGCGCTCCGGCAGGCGGCGCGCTTCTATGTGGAAGTCGTGCGCGGCATCCCGATCCTGGTGCTTTTATTCTACATTGCCTTTGCCGGCGCACCGGCGATCGTCGGTTTTTACAATGTCCTGATCACGCCATTGGTCGACG
Organism: Neorhizobium sp. DAR64862/K0K3; assembly: GCF_050500185.1. Lineage (NCBI taxonomy): Bacteria > Pseudomonadati > Pseudomonadota > Alphaproteobacteria > Hyphomicrobiales > Rhizobiaceae > Neorhizobium > Neorhizobium sp. DAR64862/K0K3. The sequence continues at coordinate 3,381,700 of NZ_CP191449.1, read as the reverse complement.
GCGGCTGGCTGGAGCCGATGCAGGTCCGCGATCTGTCGCTGATGTGGCGAGCGATCATTGCGCTGACGATCGGCTATTCCGCCTTTATCGCCGAGATCTTTCGCGCCGGTTTCCAGTCCATCGATCGCGGCCAGGTCGAAGCGGCCATGGCGCTCGGGCTGACGCGGGGTCAGCGCTTTCGCCTTGTCGTGTTTCCGCAAGCGATACGGGTGATCTTCCCGCCGCTCTCGAACGACTTCGTTGCCATGGTGAAGGACAGTTCCCTCGTCTCGGTTCTCGGCGTCGCCGATATCAGCCAGGCCGGCAAGATCTATGCGTCCGGCTCGTTCCGGTTTTTCGAGACCTATTCGATCGTCGCCTATATCTACCTGATCCTGACGATCGGCCTGTCGATCGCCTTGCGGCAGGTCGAAAAGAAGATGCGGGAACAGGGGATCAGAAAGGCAAGCCGCCGATAGTGCGGCGCAGGACGTTTCCTTTGCGAGCCGTCAGGAGGACCTGAGGACGAACCTGTCGCGGCCGGATGCCTTCGCCTCGTACAGCGCTTCGTCCACGGCCTGCAACAGGCTGAGGCGATCCGACCCTGCATGCGGCGCAAGGGCAGCACCCACGCTCAGACGTGCATTGACGATATGCCTGCCCACGGCAAACGGGCTGCGGAACCGTTTCACGAGGCGTTCCGAAAGACCGGCCAGCGCATCGGCATTGGCAAGGTTCGGAACAAAGACGGCGAACTCGTCGCCACCCATCCTGACGGCAATTTCCTGGACACCGAGGCATTCGGTAATGCGTTGCGCCGCCTGCTTCAGCACGTCATCGCCCGCGGGATGGCCGAGCGTGTCGTTGATCGTCTTGAACCCGTCCATATCCATGTAGAGAACGCCGACAGTCTGGTGCGCCGAAAACGCATCGGCCAGCATGCCGTCGACGATAGAGACCAGCGCCGCGCGATTGTAGAAACCGGTCATCGGATCGGTGATCGCGGCCAGCCGCAGCTTTTCCTCGGCAAAGCCCATCACATGATTTGCCTTCTGAAGCCGCAAAAGACCGCTCGCCACCTCGGCGAAATGCATGAGATTGGCGATCTCCCGGTCGCTGAATTCGCGCGGCTCCGTATCGAGAAGGCAGAAGGCACCAACGGGAAGACCTGGCTCCAGCGCGACCGGCGCACCAGCATAGGACCTGAAACCCGGCTCGCCCAGCACATAAGGAAGATCGCGCAGTTCCGGATGGCGGGCAAGATCGGGAACCACCACGACCTCGTTGTCGAACACGACACGGGAGCAGATCGAGATGTCGCGCGGGCATTCGCTCGTTCGAATGCCAACTTGGCAGGCCACCCGATGCCAATCGGCGTCGACGATGTTGACGGCCGCATAAGGCGTCGTGAACACATCCTTGGCAAGCTTCACCAGCGCCTCGAGCTCCGGCGTGGAGGGTCCGTCGGCGGAAATCAGGGCCCGCACAGAGAGCAGGCGTTCAGCCTCGTTGTCGGGAAGCTGCGCTGGCAAAGCCATTCTCGTCTCCTCTTTCAGGCCCGGGAGGCGCTGCAGACCGGCCCCCCATGAGGGGGTTCCTTTAGTAGCGTTCTCGCATGTACGTTTTCTGGAGGCAATTGCCGAGAATTCAAAAAACTGCTACACCCTTTGCCATGGGATCGAAATTCGGATGTCTCGCGAACCGCATGATCGTGCTGCAGGACCACAAGCGTCTGCCGTCACGCTTTTTTGCGCGCGTATCCGGCGCTCTATGCAGCCGACTTAGCTGACCGGGCAGAGATGTCCGGCGCGGCCTAAGATGCCGCCTCTATTTCCCCACCCATTCTCAATCTTATTGGACCGCAGCCATGAGCGCACCTCGTACTTTGTATGACAAGATCTGGGACGACCACGTCGTCTCCCGTGATGAAAACGATACCTGTCTTCTCTATATCGACCGTCACCTGGTGCATGAGGTGACGAGCCCGCAGGCCTTCGAGGGCCTGCGCCTGGCCGGACGCAAGGTGCGCTCGCCGCAGCGCACGCTTGCCGTCGTCGACCACAACGTGCCCACCTCGCCTGACCGTCACCTCGGCATCAAGAACGAGGAGAGCCGCATCCAGGTCGAGGCGCTGGCGGAAAACGCCAGGGATTTCGGCGTCGAATACTTTTCCGAAAGCGATGTCCGCCAGGGTATCGTCCATATCGTCGGGCCGGAACAGGGTTTTACCCTGCCGGGCATGACGATCGTCTGCGGTGACAGCCATACCTCGACGCACGGCGCCTTCGGTTCGCTGGCGCACGGGATCGGCACATCGGAAGTGGAGCACGTTCTGGCCACCCAGACGCTGCTGCAGACAAAAGCAAAGAACATGCTGGTCCGCGTCGACGGCAAACTGCCCGCCGGCGTCACGGCAAAGGACGTCATCCTGTCGATTATCGGCGAGATCGGCACGGCCGGCGGCACCGGACACGTCATCGAGTTCGCCGGCGAGGCGATCCGGTCGCTCTCCATGGAAGGCCGCATGACCGTCTGCAACATGACGATCGAAGGCGGCGCCCGTGCCGGCCTGATCGCGCCTGACGAGACGACGTTCGAGTATATCAAGGGTAAGCCGCGCGCGCCGAAGGGCACGGCGTGGGATATGGCCGTCGACTACTGGAAGACGCTGCATACGGACGAAGGCGCTCATTACGACAAGGTCGTGGTGCTGGACGCAGCCGCCCTGCCCCCGATCGTTTCCTGGGGCTCCTCGCCCGAGGACGTGACCACGATCGAAGGCACGGTTCCCGATCCCGACCAGATCAAGGACGAAAACAAGCGCACCTCCAAATGGCGCGCGCTCGAGTATATGGGCCTGACGCCGGGCACGAAGATGACCGACATCACCATCGATCGCGTCTTTATCGGCTCCTGCACCAACGGCCGCATCGAGGATCTGCGCGCTGCGGCAAAGATGGTCGAAGGCAAGACCGTTGCGTCGACGGTGTCGGCCATGGTCGTTCCGGGCTCCGGCCTCGTCAAGGAACAGGCGGAAGCCGAAGGTCTCGACCGGATCTTCAAGGCTGCCGGTTTCGATTGGCGCGAGCCTGGCTGCTCCATGTGCCTTGCCATGAACGACGACCGCCTGAACCCTTATGAACGTTGCGCGTCGACCTCGAACCGCAATTTCGAGGGCCGTCAGGGCTCCAAGGGCCGCACCCACCTGGTCTCACCGGCCATGGCAGCAGCTGCCGCCGTCGCCGGTCGCTTCGTGGATATCCGCGACTGGAAATAGGCTGAAGCTTTTCACACCCGATAAGCTAAGCCGCTGGATGTGAAAGCATCCGGCGGCTTTTTGTTGCGATGAACAGCGCTCACAGCCGGTTCAGGAAAACACGTTTGACCTTTCGGGACGCGCCAATACGGTAGACTTTTTAAGGAGAACGGTACGGCAATGCCTGTCTGCCCGCTCCGTCTTTTGCCGCGGGCCTGAAGGATCGCCAAGCAATGAGCCCGACCGTCATCGCGCTGGCGCTCACCGCCGCCGTCATGCATGCCAGCTGGAATGCATTCCTGCGCTCGGGCGCCGACAGGCTATGGTCGATCACCGTGATGGGCATCACGGGCATTCTCGCCGCTCTCCCGGTCATGCTGTGGTTTCCATGGCCGACGGCCGCAGGCCTCGGGTTTATCCTCGCCTCATCGATGCTGCAGGTGGCCTACAGCATCTTCCTCGTCTTCGCCTACCGGCTGGGCGACCTCGGACAGGTCTACCCGATCGTGCGCGGCTCCGTGCCGCTTCTGGTGTCACTCGGCGGCTTCCTGATGATGGGACAAACGCTCACCTCTTCCCAGATTCTCGGCGTCATCCTGGTAGCGGCTGGCATCATGAGCCTCTCGACCGGCAGCCAGCGCGCGCCGACCACGTCCATTTTGTGGGCGTTGCTGACCGGCCTAATCATCGCCACCTACGCGACGGTTGATTCCATCGGCGTACGCTATCTGGCCGATCCGGGTGCCTATGCCGCCTGGGTGCTGTTCACCTATGGCGTGCTTCTGATTGTCGCGTATACGCTGATGCGGGGCCGCTTGCGCCTGGACATCCGCGAGCGGGAAACCCGCAAGGCCCTGCTGGCCGGCATCTTCGTGCTGATCGCCTATGGCGTCGTCATCATCGCCTACTCCATGGGACCTGCCGGCCCCATCACCGCCATCCGCGAAACGAGCGTGGTGTTCGCGATGATCATCGGCCGGCTGTTCCTCGGCGAGACACTCACACCAAAGCGCATCGTGGCCGGCCTCATCGTGGCAGCCGGTGCGATTGCCATCGGCCGGTAGCCTATCCCAGCACCCTCACCCCAGCACCCTCACAATCGTCCCCTTGCGCAGAAACGGCAGCAGCCGTTTCATGTCGCGCGGATGAACCGCGACGCAGCCGGCGGTTGGCTGGTAGCCCGGGCGGATCAGGTGGAAGAAGATTGCCGAGCCGCCGTGGCGCTTGCGCGATGTGATGTTCCAGTCGAGCACGAGGCAGATATCGTAGAGTTCGTCGGCCCGCTGCATCTCCTCATGACTGGGTTTGAACGGGGCCTTTACCAGACGGTTGTAGGCCGGGTGCTTCGGCTCGTCGCACCAGAGCATGTCTTGGCCGATGCGGCGAAGCGGCAGGAGCGTTTTGGGCACGGAAAGACGGTCGCCGCGGATAAAGCCGCTGATGATCCGCATGTCGGCAATCGGTGTTCCTCCGTCGCCTTCGCGCTTGAAGGCGGTCGTCCCGGAGCGCCCCAGTGCCGCCTGGACGGTGATCCCGCCGCATGTCACGATGGCGCGCCGCCGGTCTCTCGGCGCGGTGCGAACCGTGACGACAGGCCCCAATTTGTGATCTTTCTCGCGAAAACGATGCATTTCACTCACAAGGTTTTGCTTTGAATATGATTTCGTTTGAATTCATAGCGGGTTGGGTTTTACATCGAAGATCCCTAGATACGTCTTACAAACGCAATAGGCGCTACGGAAGGCAAGAACTGCATGGCGAGAACGATACTGCTGGTCGATGACGACGATGATCTGCGCGAGACCCTTGTGGAGCAGCTCGGCTTCTACGACGAATTCTCGATCCTGCAGGAAGCCAATGCAACCAAGGCGGTCAACACCGCCAAGGCGACCCAGGTCGATCTGCTGATCATGGATGTCGGCTTGCCGGATATGGACGGCCGCGAGGCGGTCAAGGTCCTGCGCAAGAACGGCTTCAAGGCCCCGATCATCATGCTGACCGGCCACGATACCGATTCCGACACGATCCTCGGCCTCGAAGCCGGCGCCAACGATTATGTGACGAAGCCGTTCCGCTTTGCGGTTCTGCTGGCGCGTATCCGCGCCCAGCTTCGCCAGTACGAACAGAGCGAGGACGCCACGTTTACCGTCGGCCCCTATCTGTTCAAGCCGAGCCAGAAGCTTCTGACCACGGACGATGGTAAGAAGATCCGTCTGACGGAAAAGGAAGCGGCAATCATCCGCTATCTCTATCGCGCCGGCCTGAAAGTTGTCACCCGCGATATTCTTCTGGAAGAAGTATGGGGCTATAATTCCGGCGTTACAACGCATACACTGGAAACCCATGTCTACCGTCTGCGACAGAAGATCGAGCGCGACCCCTCGAATGCTGAGATTCTGGTGACGGAAAACGGTGGATACAAGATCGTTCCTTAACCCCGAAGACTGCAAACCCGTAAAATGGCACTGTCCGACGATATCCGGCTTCTGTCGCAAGTGCCGCTTTTCAGGGAACTGGATGCCGACCAGCTGCGGCTGATTGCGTTCGGGGCGGAACGACGCTCAACATCCGGCGGCCAGGAGCTGTTTCGCGAGCGTTCCCCCGCCGAATCCGCCTTCATCGTCTGCAAAGGCAGTTTCGACCTTTACTCGACCACCCGCGACGGCACCGTTCGTCTCGACAAGACGGTCGGGGCCGGCACGCTTCTATCCGAGCTCGCGCTGGTGACCATGGTCGAGCGCAAGTTCACGGCAATCGCCGCCGAAGATTCCGAAACGCTGAGGATCGGCCGATCCCTGTTCGAGCGCCTGCTGGAGGAATATCCGCAGGTCGGTCGTCTCATCGAAAACCGCATCCGCGACAACATCGTCAACCTTGCCAAGGCGGCGCTCGCCATGCAGCACCGGTTCCGCTGAAGTTTGGCTGCTAGCTGCTTCCCTAGTCGACCATCCCTCACCCTAAATGCTTGATTAACCGAGAAATTGCAGCGACACCGCATGGCAGTTTCTGCGTGTTAATTTGCGCGGACAAGCTTAGGGGTGGCCATGCAAGGCAAAAAAAAGCAGTATCGGTAAAGCGGCAATCATTGTCGGAGCCCTCGCCGGAATAATTGCATCGCTTATTTCCTGGGAGGAGCTTCCAGCTCCAGCTGGTGAGTTCGCGTTCTGGGCAACCAAAATCTTCGCTGGTTTGGGCGGTGTCTATCTCTTGGGTTTGCTGATCTGGTCTTGGAAATCAAACCGTGAGATGAATCGTCTGATCGATCAACGCGCCCGGTTCCAATCGCGAATGACGCCGGAAAACCAAACCTATTTCAATGCTCTAAGCGACGATCCATCGGAACATAAGCACAGCCGATAGACGGCACCCGCCGCTTAGAACTTGAACACCGCCGTTACCGGAACGTGGTCCGATGGCTGGGTCCAGCCTCGGGCTTCCTTCAGCACCTCGATCCGGTCGAGAAACGGGCCAAGGTCCGGCGATGACCAGATATGATCGAGACGGCGACCCTTGTTGGCGGCTTCCCAGTCCTTGGCGCGGTAGCTCCACCAGGTGTAAATCTTTTCCGGCTCCGGCGTGTACTGGCGCATCAGATCGAGCCAGCCGCCCTTGGAGATGATCTCCTTCATGCCCTCAGTTTCGACCGGCGTGTGACTGACGATCTTCAGAAGCTGCTTGTGCGACCAGACATCGTGCTCCAGCGGTGCGATATTCAGATCGCCGACGAGGATCGACGAAATGCCGGGGGTCGCATCGGCCTGCAAAACCTTCATCTCTTCGACAAAATCCAGCTTGTGGCCGAATTTCGAATTGATCGTCCGGTCCGGCTCGTCGCCTCCCGCAGGCACGTAGAAATTATGCACCCGGATACGCCGGGAACCCATCCCGAAAAGCGCCGAGATGTGCCGGGCATCGCCGACATTGCAGTAGTTCTGGCGGTGATCTTCCGACAGCGGGATCCTCGAGGCGATCGCGACGCCGTGATAGCCCTTCTGGCCATGCACGATGATATGCTCGTAACCGAGGTCTCTCAGCGGCTGGTAGGGGAACTCAGGCTCCTGGCACTTGATCTCCTGCAGGCAGAGAATGTCCGGCTGGTTGCGGGTAATGAACTGCTGCACGATCGGCATCCGAAGCCGGACCGAGTTGATGTTCCAGGTGGTGATGGAGAATGTCATGCCTGCCCTCGCTGATGGGCATCACCTCTAGGCAATTTCGCATAGCAGGAAAAGCAAAAAGGGCCGCGTTTCCGCAGCCCTCCAAAAGCGATCCGTCTCGGCGGATGGGTCTTATTTCACCTGATCGTAGGGGATGGTGAACACTCTCTCGTCCATCGCCACGCCGTTGCGGACGTTATAGACCATCACGGACGTATCCTTGTTCTGGGCGTCGGTGATCGTCCACTGGCGAAGGTCGAAGGTCTTGGTGTCGAACATCATGGTGATGGTCGAATCGCCGAAGATCGACTTGTTGCCGAGCACGATCGTCGTCAGGTCGGTCTCTTCACGCACGCTGCGCACGGTCGCGGATGTCAAATCGATGCGCTCGGACAAGAGCAGGCTGAGCGGCGTCTTCGACAGCGGGTAGATATCCCAGGTCTTGAGCTTGACGTTGCCCACGACCACGTTGCGGCCATCGGCAATCACGCGCAGCGGCGACGGATCCTCGAAGTTGAAGCGCAGCTTGCCGGGGCGCTCGATAAAGAACTTGCCGCCGGTCTGTTCGCCGCGTGGCCCGAACTGAACGAACTCGCCCATCATCGTCTTCACCGACGAGAAATGGTCGGCGATCCGCTGAGCCGAGGCACCGGCTGCGGCCTGCGCCAGAACGGGCTTGGCCGCTCCCGCAACCAGCAGCCCGGCAACACCGCCGGCAAGGCCGAGCGAGAACTGGCGACGGCCGAGAAGTCCGGTCATGCTTTTGGAAAGAGTGGTCTTTTGTTCTGTCATTCTGGTCTCCTTCCGTGTTTCTGTTGTGGAAACACGGCGTCTTGATGGCCGCTTGCGCCGGATCACGAACCCCTGAAGACCGCTTTACCGGCCTTACCGATCCAGCACATCCGCTTCGGTCGGCACGAGGATCTCGCGCTTTCCGGCATGGTTGGCCGGGCCGATCAGGCCCTCCTGCTCCATCCGCTCGATCAGCGATGCCGCACGGTTGTAGCCGATGCCGAGACGGCGCTGGATGTAGGATGTGGAGGCCTTGCCGTCTTTGAGCACAACCGCCACCGCCTGGTCGTAAGGATCGTCCGAGTCGGAGAGGTTGGAAGTGCCGGCAGGTCCTGCGCCCTCGCCATCCTCGTCGTCATCAGCCGTGATAGCTTCGAGATATTGGGGCGACCCTTGAGTTTTCAAGTAGGCGACGATCTCTTCGACCTCGGTATCGGAGACGAAAGGCCCGTGGACACGCTGAATCCGACCGCCGCCCGCCATATAGAGCATATCGCCCTGACCCAGCAGCTGTTCGGCACCCTGTTCGCCGAGAATGGTACGGCTGTCGATCTTCGACGTGACCTGGAACGAGATACGGGTCGGGAAGTTGGCCTTGATCGTGCCGGTAATGACGTCGACCGAGGGGCGCTGCGTCGCCATGATCACATGGATGCCGGCCGCACGCGCCATCTGCGCCAGACGCTGGACAGCGCCTTCGATATCCTTGCCGGCCACCATCATCAGGTCGGCCATTTCGTCGATGATGACGACGATATAGGGGATCGGCTGCAGGTCGAACTCTTCCGTCTCGTAAACCGCCTCGCCGGTCTGGCGATCGAAACCGGTCTGGACGGTACGGGTCAGAACCTCGCCGCGTTCCATCGCCTGCTCGACGCGCGAATTGAACCCGTCGATATTGCGCACGCCGATCTTCGACATCTTCTTGTAGCGCTCTTCCATCTCGCGGACGGTCCATTTGAGCGCGACAACGGCCTTCTTCGGATCGGTGACGACGGGAGACAGAAGATGTGGGATCCCGTCATAGACGGAAAGCTCAAGCATCTTGGGGTCGATCATGATCAGGCGGCACTTCTCCGGCGTGTAGCGGTAGAGAAGCGAGAGGATCATCGTGTTGATCGCAACCGACTTACCCGAACCGGTGGTACCGGCCACGAGAAGATGCGGCATCTTGGCGAGATCGGCGACAACAGGCTCGCCCCCGATCGTCTTGCCGAGTGCCATGGCAAGCTTTGCCTTGCTGGTTTCGAAATCCTTCGAGCCGATCATTTCGCGCAGATAGACGGTTTCGCGAATTCGGTTCGGCAGCTCGATCCCGATCGCGTTGCGGCCGGGAACGACCGCGACACGGGCGGCGATGGCGCTCATCGAGCGGGCGATATCGTCGGCAAGTCCGATCACGCGGGACGACTTGATGCCCGGCGCAGGTTCCAGTTCGTAGAGTGTCACGACAGGGCCCGGGCGGACGTGGATGATCTCGCCCTTGACGCCGAAATCCTCCAGCACGCCTTCCAGCATGCGGGCGTTCTGCTCCAGCGCGTCAGCCGACAGCGAAGCATCGCGGGCAATCGCCTTTGGTTCGGCAAGCAGGTGCACGGAGGGCAGTTGGAACCCGTCGGCAGAGATGAACGAGCCCTGCGCATCGCGACCGACGCGGGCGCTGGGCTTGGGAGGCGGTGCCGCCGGGACGACGCGCGGAGAGCCGTTGCCAGCAGATTTCGACCCGCGCGCGGCCGCGAAATCCTCATCGTGGTCGGCAAGGATCCCGGCCGGGCGACGTGGATTGTCTGCCGTATCGAGCGACGAATCATCGTCGTCATCCGCGTCATTGGAGGGCATCGGCGGTGCAGATACGATCCGGCGTGGCGACAGGACCCGCTCCGGTGCGCCATCGAGCGACGGCTCCATCCGGCTTCTGCCACCGGCAGAGGCCTGTTTGGCACGGACCGGCTCGTTCAGGGTGCCGAATTCGTCGTCGTTGAAATCATAGGGCTGGTCGAAACCGACACGGGCGCGGGGCTTTGCGCCAGTCAGCCGCCGCAGGCGCGCCTGAGCGATATACCAGTAATGGGCCAGTGCGCCGAACGCCAGGAAGCCCCCGAAGAGGCCATTGTCGTCGCCGTCATCGTCCTCATCCTGACGGTTGCGCGCGGAGACGGCAGCCACGGGCGCATCGTCGTCATCGCTTTCCGTCTCGACGGCCTCGCCGACAAAGCCTGAGGCAAACAGCATCAGCCAGATGCAGGGAATGGTAAAGATGCAGCCGAGCACGGTTGCGACCATGCCGGTCGGATAGGCGCCGACGAAGAGAGCCGGGAAGCGCAGGATCATGTCGCCAATGACGCCGCCGATGCCGTTCGGGATCGGCCAGGTCGCCGGCGCCGGAAAGCAGCCGAGCGTTGCCGATGCCAGAAGCGTACCGCCGCCCCATGCTGCAAGCCGCGCCGGAATGCGATCGTAACGACGCCCGGAAATCAGAGCGAGCGCCAGGGCAAGGATTGGAAGCAGCGCAAAGATGCTCGCAAGTCCGAGGAACTGCATCATCAGGTCGGCGAAGGCTGCGCCCGAAAAGCCGAGGATATTGGCAGGCGGGTTGTCGGTGGCGTAGGAGAAACTCGGATCTGCGACATTCCACGTGGCAAGGGCTGCCACCGCCAGCGCCAGCAGCGTGAAAATGCCAAAGCCTGTCAGCGCAAGCGCCTGTCGCCAGACAAAGGCTGTGAGTACCAAGCGGGTGGATCGATTTGCCATAGCCGCCGAACTGCTTCTGCCCATCTTGTCTGCCCGCCGTCCTGAAAAACCGCCTGTTTCATGAACCGGCAGGTTTCGGCCGGTCACGCAATTCCAGGCAGAATACCCCCGCGATGGTTAACGCGACTTTAACCAAGATTGATCGGCTGGAATTCGCTTGGCAAAACGCAAAAGCCCGGACCAAAGGCCCGGGCTTGAGTGATGGCCATCAGAGATTGACGCTGCCTTCGAGAGGCAGTTGCAGCCTCTTACGAGTGGTAGGCAGCTTCGCCGTGCGAGGCGAGATCGAGACCTTCGCGTTCTGCTTCCACGGTGACGCGCAGGCCGACGACGAGATCGACGATCTTGTAGATGACCAGCGAGCCGATACCGCACCACGCGATGGTGACGAGAACGGCATAGACCTGGGTCATGAACTGACCGCCCATCGTGACGCCTTCGGCATAGCCGATACCGCCGAGCGAGGCGGATGCGAAGATGCCCGTGGCAAGAGCGCCGAACAGGCCGCCGATGCCGTGGACGCCGAACACGTCTGCCGTGTCGTCATAGCCGAACTTGTTCTTGATGACGGCAACGAAGAAGTAGCACAGAGGCGAGACGATCAGGCCCATGACGATGGCGCCCATCGGACCGGCAATGCCGGCAGCCGGCGTGATGGCGACGAGACCGGCGATCATGCCCGAGACAGCACCGAGCAGCGAAGCCTTGCCGCGGGTGAAGGTTTCGACAACGCACCACGAGAGAACGGCTGCAGCGGTTGCAACAAAGGTGTTGACCGTTGCGAGCATTGCGCCGCCCGAAGCTTCGAGGTTGGAGCCTGCGTTGAAGCCGAACCAGCCGACCCAGAGCATTGCAGCGCCGACCAGCGTCAGCGTCATCGAATGCGGGGCCATCATGTCCTTGCCGTAGCCGGTACGCTTGCCGACCATGATCGCACCGATCAGACCTGCAAGACCTGCATTGATGTGAACGACGGTGCCGCCGGCAAAGTCAAGCGCGCCCCAGCCGAAGATCAGGCCGTTTGCGTCCCAGACCATGTGGGCGATCGGGAAGTAGACGAAGGTAACCCACAGGATGCAGAACAGGATCGAAGCCGAGAACTTGATGCGCTCGGCGAAGGCGCCAATGATCAGTGCAGGCGTCAGAGCCGCAAAGGTCATCTGGAACATCACGAAGATGAATTCCGGAATGACCACGCCGTCGGAGAAGGTTGCAGCCGTCGAGTCCATGTTGACACCCGACAGGAACATTTTCGCCGTACCACCCCAGAAGGCGGAGGTGCTGCCACCGAAGGCGAAGGAATAGCCGTAGGTGACCCAGATGATCATGATGGCGGCGCCGGCAACGGTGCACTGCATCAGGACCGACAGCATGTTCTTGGTGCGGACGAGGCCGCCGTAAAACAGGGCGATGCCCGGCATCAGCATGAACAGCACGAGAAGCGTGCAGATGAACATGAACGCGGTGTCGCCCTTGTCGGCAACCGGGGCCGCAGCCGCGGCAGCGACTGCCGGTGCGGCAGCGTCCTGCGCAAAGGCGACGGCGGGCGCGGCGAAGGCCGCAGCCGCGGCACCGAGGCGCCCGAGAGTGGAAAATTTAGTGAATTGCATAGCTTGAAGACTCCCCTGTCAGCCGTTCTTACAGCGCTTCAGTATTGGTTTCGCCGGTGCGAATGCGCACGGCCTGCTCGATCGAATAGACAAAGATCTTGCCGTCGCCGATCTGGCCGGTCTTGGCGGAAGAGGCGATTGCTTCAACGGCTTTTTCGACGAGGTCGGTCGGAACCGCGATCTCGATTTTCAGCTTCGGCAGGAAGCTGACCGCATATTCCGTCCCACGGTAGATTTCCGTGTGTCCCTTCTGGCGTCCGTAGCCCTTTACTTCGGTCACGGTAAGGCCCTGGATACCGACAGCGGTGAGGGCTTCGCGCACCTCATCCAGCTTGAATGGCTTGATAATGGCCATTACAATTTTCATCTGGCTTCCCATCCTTTGTTGCTCGGCTCGGGGCCGATTCTCCTGGATCACTGCCTGATCAAGAGCAGCGACTGACATGACACATTCAAGGGTCATGCCAGTTTGAGAAGCCAGATTAAGTTATTGATAAGAATGACCCTTTCAGAACGTCGCCAAATAACGGGCAACGCGCCGGCCAAATTGCGGCGAAAACTTGTGCAGTTTTCTCAAAATGCCCAAATATTATTCATTTGCTCTTTTACGAATCAAACCTTCTTGCGCGACGGATGCGACGAGCTCGCCGGATCGACTGTAGATTGCGCCGCGGGTCATGCCGCGCGCGCCGGATGCGCTGGGACTGTCCTGCGAATAGAGCAGCCAGTCGTCGAAACGGATCGGACGGTGGAACCACATCGCATGGTCGATACTCGCGGCCTGGATGGTTGGATCGAAGATCGAGGTGCCGTGCGGATAGAGAGATGCATCGAGAAGCGTCATGTCGGAGAGATAGGCAAGCAACGCCGCCTGGATCGTCCGGTCGTCCGGCACCGGGCCGGTGGTCCTCACCCAGATATCCTGGCGCGGCTCCAGCTTCTCCTTGGACAGATAATGCGCAAGCGACGTCGGCCGCATCTCGATCGGACGCTCGCGCGACCAGTAGCGTCGGACGGCATCCGAGCCGTGCTTCAGGAACATCTGCTTGAATTCGCTTTCCGGCATCAGCTCTTCCGGCATGGCGACGGGCGGCATCGACATCTGATGGTCGTAACCGCCTTCGTCGATCTGGAACGAAGCGGACATCGAAAAGATGGCATGACCATGCTGGATGGCGACAATCCGTCTCGTGGTGAAGCTCGACCCGTCCCTGATACGCTCCACTTGGTATATGATCGGCACCAGCGGATCTCCAGGCCGCAGGAAATAGGCATGCAGCGAGTGCACGAAGCGATCGCTGGCCACCGTCCGCTGTGCCGCAACCAGCGCCTGGCCGATCACCTGTCCCCCGAACACTCTCTGCCATCCCGTGTCGGGGCCGGTCCTGCCGCGAAACAGGTTCTCCTCCAGCTTTTCGAGGTCGAGTACGGTCAGCAGTGCGCTGATGGGATCGATCGGGGTAGAAGAACTCGACATTAAGACGGACTCCGGCGGTAGGAAGCGGGCACTTGATGATCTATATCTAAGGCTAAGCGTTTCGAGCTCAAATGGAAACGCCACGAAGTCTTTGACGTGCTCGGGAGTTTTTCAATGCTGGACATGCTGGTTGTGGGTGGTGGTTATGTGGGCCTTGCGGCGGCGGTCGCGGTCAAGCAGGCGGCGCCGCATCTGGAGGTCCAGGTCGTCGAGGCCGCACCGGCCGGTGTCTGGGAAAAGGACGAGCGAGCCTCCGCGATCATCGCGGCCGCCAGCCAGATGCTCGACATCCTCGGCACCTGGGACGAAATATTGCCGCACGCCCAGCCGATCAACCGGATGATCGTCACCGACAGCCGGACATCCGATCCGGTCCGCCCGGTCTTTCTCACCTTCGACGGCACGATCCAGGCAGGCAAGCCCTTCGCCCACATGGTACCGAACGTCGCGATGGTGCGGGCCCTGCGCGGCGCCGCCGAACGGCTCGGCGTATCGATCCGTCACAGCCTTTCCGCCACCGGCTTCGAGACGACCGCAACGCATACGACCGTGAAATTTTCCGATGGCTCGACCGAGGAAACCCGCCTTCTCGTTGCCTGCGACGGCGTGCGCTCGAAGCTGCGCGACATGGCCGGTATCCGCACTGTCAACTGGACATACGACCAGTCCGGCATCGTCGCGACGGTTGCCCATGAACGCGACCACGAAGGCGTGGCGGAAGAGCATTTCCTGCCGTCCGGCCCGTTCGCCATCCTGCCGCTCACCAACAATCGCTCGTCGCTGGTCTGGACGGAGCGCACCGATGCCGCCGAGCGCCTGATGGCATCGGACGACTTGATCTTCGAGGAAGAGCTGCAGCGGCGCTTCGGCCACAAGCTGGGCGAGATCCGGCTGGTCGGCGGTCGCAAGGCCTATCCGCTCAGCCTCACCCTGTCGCGTGCCTTTGTCGCACCGCGCTTCGCGCTTGCCGGCGATGCCGCCCACGGCATTCATCCGATCTCCGGCCAGGGTCTCAACCTCGGCTTCAAGGATGTCGCAGCGCTTGCCGAGACGATCGTCGAGGCGGATCGCCTCGGCCTCGACATCGGCTCGCTCAATGTGCTCGAGCGCTACCAGTCGTGGCGGCGTTTCGATACGTTCCGGATGGGCGTGACGACGGATGTGCTGAACCGGCTGTTTTCCAACGACGTCACGCCAATCCGTATCGCCCGCGATTTCGGCTTGGGCGTCGTGGAGCGGCTTCCGAAGATCAAGGATTTCTTCATCGGCCAGGCCGCCGGAACGACGGTGAAGGACAACCCGAAACTGCTGAGCGGCCGATCGATCTGAAGGTTGCTCACAGCTCGATCTGAAGGCTAGTCCTCGAGCTTGCGGGCTTCCGACATGAGCATGATCGGGATCCCGTCGCGGATCGGATAGGCAAGGCGCGCGCCTTGCGACACGAGCTCGTTGTTTTCGCGATCGAGTGACAGCCTGCCCTTGGTCATCGGGCAGACGAGAAGATCGAGCAGTTTCGGGTCCACCTTGCTGAGTTTTTCGTCCATGACCGGCCTTTGCCCTACTGCAGCACGTTCGCTGTCCCGGATCCCTGCGCAAGCAGGATCTCGGTGATTGCGATCAACGTATCAGCCCGGCTCTTCAGATCCGGTGCCTCCAGAAGCGCCTGCTTCTCGGCAGGGCCAAAGGGCGACATCATCGACAGCGAATTCACCAGCGTCCGGTTTCCGGCCCGCTCGATGCTTTCCCAGTCCGCCTCCAGCTTGTTGGCGTCGAGATAGGCTTTGAAGACGCGGAGCAATTCCGGCCGGTTGACGGCTTTTTCGTCATCCTCGTCGGTCAGATCGGACAGGAAAGGCGCGTGTCTGAATTTGCGGAACGGATGGCCGCCACCGATCTCATCGAGCAGCCTGAAGCGGCAGATCCCGCTGAGCGAAATGATGTAGCGGCCATCGCCGGTTTCGGCAAAGGACGTGATCCGGCCGGCGCAACCGATCGACGACAGCGCCGAGCGCCCGCCGCCGAGCGGCTCGTCCGGTTCCATCAATGATGGCTGCACGATGCCGATCAACCTGTCGCCCGCAAGCGCTGCATCGAACAGGGACAGATAACGCGGCTCGAAGATATTGAGAGGAAGCTGGCCTCCCGGCAGGAGCAAAGCCCCAGTCAGCGGAAAGACCGGGATCGTTTCCGGAAGATCCTCCCGCTTCAGATAGCGCGCGTTTCCCACATGCATTGGTCCGATACCTCCCAGACCACATTCACCGGACAAAAATGTCTGTCCGAATCTGGCCGTTGTCCAAACCTGGCCGTTCAGCCAAACCTATAAAACTAATGTGGGGCATCGTCGCCGGAACGCAAGGCTGCGATCCGGCTTAGCGATCAATCGGCAACACAATCAGGAGAACAGGATCGACGAAAGGCGGCGGCGCCCGGAAATCGTAGCCGGATCTTTCGGCCCCCAGACCTCGAAGAATTGCAGCAGCTGCCGGCGCGCGCCATCGTCGTCGAAGGTGCGGTCCTTGCGCATGATGGTCAGCAGGTGATCGGCCGCCTTTTCGCGTTCGCCCTGGACGTTGAGGATCTTGGCGAGGCTCACGCGGGCCTCGTGATCGTCGGGGTTGGCGGCAAGCTGCTGCTCGAGTGCGACAGGGTCACCCAGTTTGCGTGCTTCCTCGATTTGCTCCAGCTTCTTGGCGACCGCCTGTATTGCGGGATCGGCAGCCATCTCTTCGGGCAGGGAGGCGAGCATCTCGCCGGCGCGGGCCGTTTCGCCCATGCCGATCAGGCACTGCATCATGCCGGCCGCAGCCTTGGGGTTTTCCGGGTCGGCCTGCAGCACGGCGCCGTAGAGCTGGGCAGCGCCCTGTATATCGTCCTGTCCGAGCAGGGTTTCGGCATCGCCGAGCACCGCCTCGATCTCGGCCGCCTGGTCCATGCCCTCGGGACCTGCGACCTTTTCAATGAATTCGCGGATCTGGCTTTCCGGAATGGCGCCCATGAACCCGTCGACCGGACGGCCATCGGCAAAGGCGATCACGGCCGGGATCGACTGGATCCCGAGCTGTCCCGCGATCGAGGGATGGTCGTCAATGTTCATCTTGACGAGCCTGACGCGACCCTGGGCTTCGTTGACGACCTTTTCGATGACGGGCGTCAGCTGCTTGCACGGACCGCACCAGGGCGCCCAGAAATCGACGAGAACCGGCTGGCTGCGCGATGCCTCGATCACGTCCTTGCCGAAGCCTGCGGTTGTCGTGTCCGAGATATAGCTACCGGCAGCAGCAGGGGCAGAGGAAGCCGCGGGCGCTGGGGCCGCTGCAGGCGTCGAACCGAAGTTCACCGTCGCGTTTTGGCCGCCGTAGTTACCGGCGCCATAGGAGCCACCATAAGGATTGTTCGTGCCGCTCATGAAAGTGTTCTCCCGGAAAAAGTCCAATCGGCACACGGCCGATGCGCATTATGTCTTACTCTGAATTGCAAAGATCGTATGTCAGCCCGTCACTTTCAAGACAAGCGGCGTATGGCCCGTCGCCTCCAGAAAGCGGATAAGATCGTCGCGACCGATCGACGTCGTCGCATCGTTTGAGAGTGGATGGCCATTGATCACCTCTTCGCGCATGAGGTCTTCGTCGAGCACGAAGGTGACGTTGTTATCCGTGTCGTTCAGCGCGCCGAACACGGTGACGGAGCCCGGCACGACGCCGAGAAATTCCAGCATCTTTTCAGGATTGCCGAACGAGACGCGACTGGACGCACCGATCACCTTGTGGACGGTCTTTAGATCGACGCTGGCGTTTTCTTCGACCGTGATGACGAAGAACTGGTCCTTCTTGTCTTTGACGAACAGGTTCTTGGTATGCCCGCCCGGGATCTCGTCACGCAGACTGGCTGATTCCGATACCGTAAACACCGGTGCATGCGCTTTCGTCTTGTGGGCAATATCGAGGCTATCGAGAAAGGCGAACAGGTCTTCTGCAGTTTTTGGCATGATCGATCTTGGCTGCTCTTGAGGTGTTGGCCCCGGCCGGCGGGGTAAGGATGGCGGACTATAGACAGATTGTTCCGACCGGCCAAGATGCACGCCTGGGCGCAAACCCTTGTTTCGCAGGGACTTTCAAAGCGCCTGAAAAATTCTTCATCGAGATCGTCATTTCCCTGTTGCATTTAAAAAAAGTCTGGGCCATATACCGCCCGTCGCCGGCAACGAGCGGCACCGACGATCCAGACTACCACCGGGTCGACGGTTTATGAGCGGGTGTAGCTCAGTGGTAGAGCACAACCTTGCCAAGGTTGGGGTCGAGGGTTCGAATCCCTTCGCCCGCTCCAAATTTTCCCAACAAACAAAAAGTAATGACGACGGCGCGGATGGGCCAAGGCTCAGCATTGTCGGTCGTATGTCCGCCACCAGTAGCGGGACAGAGGCCACCTTGTGGCAGCCTCCGCTCTCACGGCCTCAGCTCTTCGAAAAAACGTAGTCGGTTTCCTGGCGCAGGGTTTCGCCTGGGCGAAGCACCGCATTGGGGAAGGTCTCGTGGTTGATGGCGTCCGGCCAGACCTGGGTTTCCAGGCAGAAGCCGGAGTAAGGCGCGTAGTGGCGGCCGTCCATGCCCGGCACCGGCACGGCGAGCTTGACGCCGGCGTAGAACTGGACCCCAGGCTCCGTCGTGCGAACCTCGAGAGAGACGCCCGAATACAGGCTGCGGGCAAGTGCGACCGAGCGCTTGGCGGTCCTCTCCTCCGAAAGGCAGTAGTTGTGATCGAACGGCACCTGCTCGCCATCGGCACCGGTCCGCTGGATCGGACCCATCTCGCTCAGGTCGAACGTGGTGCCGGCAAGCGGCATCAGGACGCTGGTCGGCACCATCCTTTCATCCACCGCCGTCAGCTCAGCCGCGGCGATCATCATGTCGTGGCCGAAAATGTCGGGACGACCGTCGAGATTGAAATAGGAGTGCTGGCAGACGTTGGCGGGCGTTGGCTGGTCGGTCACCGTGTCGTAGATCACCGAAAGCACCCCGTCTTCCATCAGCTGGTAGGTCGCAGTGACGGTGCAATTGCCGGGATATCCGGCGCGTCCATCCGGGTCGGTGATCTGCAGCACGACTCGGTCTTCCGCGTGATCGACGATCGACCAGATGCGCCGGGCGATACCGTCGGATCCGCCGTGCAGATGGGTAATGCCGTCTTCGTTGAGCTCCAGCTCATACTCGGTGCCGTCGATCGCGAAGCGGCCATCGCCAATGCGATTGGCACAGCGACCCGGCGTGGCGCCGAAATAGGGAGAATAGGCCTCATAGTCCGCAAAATTGTCGAACCCCAGCACCAAAGGCGGCTCGTGGCCGGCAAGCCGCAGATCCTGAATAACCGAGCCCCAGGTGAGAACCTGGGCTGTCAGCCCGCCGCCCGACAGCGTGATCCGATGCACCGCCTCGCCGCTCTTCGTCGTGCCGAAAATCTCGAATTCATGACCCGTCATAACCCATCTCCCGAATGTTTGCGGCAAACTGCGTGATTTCGGTCAAAGCTGCAACGAGGCCAGCGGAAAAATCCGTCAGGCTATCATCCAGCAAGGATGACGGGGCAGAAACCGGCCTCCATCACTCGGTGCCGATTTTTTCGACGTCGTAAGGCGTCGTCTGGTAGATCTCGTTAATCCAGTTTCCAAACAGCAGATGCGCATGACCGCGCCAGCGGTTGAGCGGAGCCAGCGTATCGTCGTTGTGCGGAAAATAGTCGTGCGGCATCTTGATCGGTATGCCGGCATCGACATCGCGGAAATACTCGTCGGCGAGCGAGGTGGAATCGTATTCCACGTGATTGAACATGAACAACCGCCGGCCGGCCCGCTCATGCACGAGGCAGAGGCCCATCTCGTCGGATTCCATCAGGATCTCGAGATCGTTGCCGGCCTTTTCAACATCCTCCCGACGAACTTCCGTCCAGCGCGACACCGGCACCTGGAAATCGTCGGAGAAGCCGTTGAGGTAGACGGAGGCCGGCGACAGGTTGCGGTGGCGATAGACCCCGAATGCCTTTTCCTTCAGCCCGTGCTTTGGAACGCCGTGGAAATGATAGATGGCGGCCATCGCTCCCCAGCAGACATTCATGGTGGAATGCACGTTGGTGGTGGTCCAGTCGAAGATTTCCTTCATCTCCTGCCAGTAGGTGACATCCTCGTATGGCAGGGTTTCCACCGGCGCGCCGGTGATGATGAAACCATCGAACTTGCGGTGCTTCACCTCTTCCCACGTTTCGTAGAACGACAGGAGATGGTCTTCCGACGTGTTCTTGGCCTTGTGGCCGCCGATGCGAACCAGGGAGAATTCGACCTGCAGCGGCGAGGCGCCGACAAGGCGCGCCATCTGCACCTCGGTCTTGATCTTGTTGGGCATGAGATTGAGAAGCCCGATCTGCAGTGGCCGGATGTCCTGCCTGACCGCCATCGTTTCGGTCATCACGCGCACGCCCTCGGAAACGAGCGTGTTGAAGGCAGGCAGCGTATCGGGGATCTTGATCGGCATCTCTTCAACCCAAAAACAAAAAGCCGGCACGAAGAATCGCAGCCGGCCCGTGGGAAGTTTTTGAAACTCTTCTCGCGGCCCTTTAGCGACTTTTTTTACGTGGCTGCAAGCCGGCCGGCCAAATCACCACGGAATTTCGACTTTTCAAATAATCCTTGCCACGCCCGCCGTCAATGGGAGCAAAAATGACCGCTTTCGCACGAACAGTGCGACACGCGCCTTTCCCTTGCCAGCCGCTTTAGGATATGGGCATGGGCAATGGCCAACTCGACCTTCACGATCCTGCTCGGCGGTGACCTCACCGTAACAGACCGACTGCAAAAGGCAGTTGCCGCAAGCCGCTTCATCGCGGCCGACAGCGGCATGCGGCATGCGCAGGCGCTGGGTGTGATGCCGGAGCTCTGGGTGGGCGATTTCGATTCCTCCGACGCAGACCTGATCGAGCGCTATCCCGATGTCGAGCGCCGGACCTATCCGCCGGAAAAGAACGAGACGGACGGCGAGATTGCGACGGCTGAAGCGATCGAACGCGGCGCGACGCGGCTGATCCTGATCGGCGCGCTGGGCGGAGAACGCTCCGACCACGCGCTCCAGCATTTTTTGCATGCGATGAGCCTTGCCGAACGCGGCCATGACGTTTTCCTGACATCCGGCGAGGAAGAGGCTGTGCCCTTTCTCACCGGCACGATGACGCTCGACCTGCCCAAGGGCGCGTTGTTTTCCGTTATCGGTTTCACAGCCCTCGCAGGCCTCGACATTCACGGCGCGCGCTATCCTCTCAAGGATTACGCGCTGCCCTTCGGTTCCTCCCGCACCGTGTCCAACGTTGCAGAAGGGCCGGTCCAATTCCATTTACGTGACGGCAGGGCGATGATCCTTGCCCGTCCAAACGATTTTTCCGGAGCATAGACGCCGCATGGCACCGCCTATTCTGAAACTCGACGATATCGTTCTAACCTTCGGCGGCACGCCGCTTCTCAACGGAGCTGCCCTGCAGGTGGAGCCCGGCGACCGCATCTCTCTTGTCGGCCGCAACGGGTCGGGCAAATCGACGCTGATGAAGATCGCCGCCGGCATGGTGGAAGCGCAGTCGGGCGAGGTTTTCCGGCACCCCAATGCGACGATCCGCTATCTCGAACAGGCGCCGGATTTCGCTGGTTACAAAACCGTGCAGGCCTATGCGGAAGCGGGGCTTGGACCGGGCGACGACCCCTATCGCGTCACCTATCTCCTGGAGCATCTCGGCCTGACAGGAGAGGAAGATCCGGTCAGGCTTTCGGGCGGAGAAGCCCGACGTGCAGCACTTGTCCGCGTCATGGCACCGGAACCGGATATCCTGATGCTGGACGAGCCGACCAACCATCTCGATCTTCCGACCATCGAATGGCTGGAAGACGAGCTGCGCAAGACCCGCAGCGCGCTCGTCGTCATCAGCCATGACCGTCGCTTTCTCGAAAAGGTCTCCAACGCCACCGTCTGGCTCGACCGCGGTACGTCCCGCCGCCTGTCGCGCGGTTTCGGCCATTTCGAAGCCTGGCGCGATCAGGTTCTCGAAGAGGAAGAGATCGAGCAGCACAAGCTCGGCAAGGCGATCGAACGCGAAGAACACTGGATGCGCTACGGCGTGACCGCAAGGCGCAAGCGCAACATGCGCCGCGTCGGCGAACTGCAGGCCATGCGTGCCGACTACCGTGGCCACAAGGGACCGCAGGGCTCCGTCCAGGCCTCCGTCGCCGAAGGTCGCGAGTCCGGCAAGTTGGTGGTGGAAGCGGAAAACATCACCAAGACCTTTGACAAGCCGATCGTCGCGCCATTCTCGATCCGCATCCATCGCGGCGACCGGATCGGCCTGGTCGGCCCGAATGGTGCTGGCAAGACGACGCTGCTGAAGATGCTGACGGGCCAGCTCGCCCCCGACGGCGGCTGGATCAAGCTCGGCACCAATCTCGAGATTGCCACGCTCGACCAGAAGCGCGAGGACCTCGATCCCGCCGACACGCTGTCCCATTACTTGACAGACGGCCGCGGCGAAACGCTGCTGGTCAACGGCGAACAGCGGCATGTGGCGGGCTACATGAAAGACTTCCTGTTCCAGCCGGAACAGATCCGCACGCCGATCAAGAACCTCTCCGGTGGCGAGCGCGCGCGCCTGATGCTGGCCCGCATGCTGGCAAAGCCGTCGAACCTTCTGATCCTCGACGAACCGACCAACGACCTCGACATCGAGACGCTCGACCTGCTGCAGGAAATCGTCGCGGGCTATGCCGGCACCGTCATTCTCGTCAGCCATGACCGCGACTTTCTCGACCGCACCGTGACCTCGACGATCGCTCCGGTAGACCCGGATGCGCCGGACGGACGCTGGATCGAATATGCAGGCGGCTATACCGACATGCTGCAGCAGCGCAAAGGCATGGCCGACGAAAAGCGCCGCGCCGATAAGGCGGAAAAGGCGAAAACGGACAGCACTGCTCCGGCTGCGACCAAGACAAAGGGCAAGCTCTCCTTCAAGCAGAAGTTCGCGCTGGAAAACCTCCCCAAGGACATGGCCAAGGCGCAGGACGAGATCGCTACATCCGAACGGAAGATGGCCGATCCCAAACTCTTCGCCAAAGACCCGTCGGCGTTTTCAAAGCTCGCCGCAGAGACGGCAAAACTACGCGATCGTGTCGCCAAAATGGAAGAAGAATGGCTGGAGCTCGAGATGCTCCGAGAACAGATTGAAGGATAGTTAAAGAATTCCTATACTTAACAAATAAATATCCACCGTTTTATTTGTCGCGAGCCGGAACAAACATTCCCCGGTGACGTTCGGCATCCATCAAGTGGTCGAAATGCGTAGTGCGGTATGAATGCCGACATGCCGACCAGATGGAAACAAAACGGTTAGGAATGTCCAATGCTGACTAATGTGATGCGTCGTCGGCTGGCGAGTGATGCAATGGAACAGCGCGTTCTGATCGTCGAGGACGAATTCCTGATCGCGCTTGATGTTGCCGAGACTGTCGAGAGCATGGGTCTCAAGGTTGCAGGCTTTGCCAGCGCCCGCAAGCACGCCCTGTCGCTCGGTGCATACGCCGATATCGCGCTGGTCGACGTCAATCTCTCCGACGGCCGGACCGGTCCGGAAATCGGACGCGAACTCGCTGCCGAATACGGCCTGACGGTCATCTTCATGACGGCCAATCCGGAAGACGTGAAAGACGGCGTCGAGGGATCGCTCGGCGTTCTGACCAAGCCCGTCATGCCGCATGTGGTAGAGCAGACGATCGACTATGCGATCGCCAACCGTCTCGGCGGCATGGCGATCGTGCCGCGTGACCTCAAGATATTCCGCAACGACTCCCAGTCAGGCTACGCGCTCAACGCGTGAACCTTGTTGCCAAAGAACTACTAGCAAGAAAGCCGTCCGGCACCCCGGGCGGCTTTCTTGCTATCGCGACTGCTATCGCACGATGCCCCTCGGTCCTTGGCCATGAACGCAAGACGGCAGCGGTTCGACACCACTTGCCAGACAATTCCTTCACCGGTACATCTAGTCCCGCTCTAACGGGGTGCTGCGCGGTAAAGTGCGGCTGAGAGGCTTTCAGCCAACCCGCGGAACCTGATCCGGCTAACACCGGCGGAGGGATTAGACGGCTCACGCTCAGCGCCTATTCCCCTTGTAGATTGATTTTGAAGGAGGCGTTGATGCGCAAACTCTTGCTATCGCTCACCGTGGCTGCGGCCACCATCATCCTGTCGCCGGCCGCAAGGGCCGAGGACAAGGTGCTGACCATCTACACCTATGAAAGCTTCACCGCCGACTGGGGCCCCGGCCCCAAGGTGAAGGCGGCTTTCGAAAAGACCTGCGCCTGCAAGGTCGAATTCGTGGCTGTCGCCGATGGCGTCGCACTTCTGACCCGGCTGAAGCTGGAGGGTGAGACGACCAAGGCCGATATCGCGCTCGGGCTCGACACCAACCTGATTTCGGAGGCGAAGGCGACCGGCCTATTCGAACCGCATGGACTGCAGGCATCCTCCGGCAATGGCGGGATCAGCGTTCCCGGCAATTACGCCGACGATACGTTCCTGCCCTATGACTACGGTCATTTCGCCGTCGTCTACGACACGAAAACCATCAAGAACCCGCCGAAGAGCCTGAAGGAACTGGTGGAGGGCGATCCTTCGCAGAAGATCGCGATCGAAGATCCGCGCACCTCGACACCCGGCCTCGGCCTGCTTTTGTGGATGAAATCAGTCTATGGCGACAAGGCGCCGGAAGCCTGGGCAAAGCTGAAGGGCCGCATCCTGACCGTCACGCCCGGTTGGTCGGAAGCCTACGGCCTGTTTACCAAAGGCGAAGTGCCGATGGTGCTGTCCTATACGACCTCGCCTGCCTATCACATGGTGGAGGAGAACGAGAACCGTTACCAGGCGGCCGCGTTTTCCGAGGGCCATTACGTGCAGATCGAAGTGGCCGGCATGCTGAAGGGCGCCCGTGACAAGGATCTCGCCCGTGACTTCCTCAAATTCATGGTGTCGCAGGGTTTTCAGGACGTGATCCCCACTACCAACTGGATGATGCCGGTGACGAAGACGTCGCAGCCGCTGCCCGACGCTTTCGGCAAGCTGGTCATGCCGGAAAAGACACTCCTGATGGGATCCGACGAAGTCGCGAAGAACCGCCAGGCATGGATCGACGAATGGCTGAACGCCATGAGCATGAACTGATCGGCTGAACCGGGCATGCTGCTGACCGCTGCCGAGCGAAGACGGGGGATTTCCGGAGGGGTGCTGAGCCTCGTCGCGATCGCGCTTTTCGTCGGCATCGCGGTCTCGGCCCTGCTGCTCTGGGATGCCCCTGAAACGCAGGGGCAATTGTTCACGGCCTATACCGGCCGCATCCTGCAGTTCACGCTGTGGCAGGCGGTGCTCTCGACCCTGTTCTCTGTGTGTCTGGCGCTTCCCGTAGCGCTGTCACTGGCAAGACGGCCGCATTTCATCGGCCGTATCTGGATCGTGCGGCTGATGGCGTTGCCGATGGGTCTGCCGGTTCTGATCGGTGCGCTGGGTCTGATCGGCATCTGGGGGCGCCAGGGCGCGGTCAATAGTTTCCTCTCGACATTGGGGCTTGAGCAGCCGATCAGCATTTACGGCCTGACCGGTATTCTCCTCGCCCATGTCTTCTTCAACCTGCCGCTGGCCGCCCGCCTGTTTCTCGTGGCGCTCGAGCGGCAGCCTGCGGAATACTGGCTGCTCTCCACCAGCCTCGGCATGAAGCCGTTGTCGATCTTCCGTTTCATCGAGGGGCCCGCTCTCATCCGGGTCGTGCCGGGCATTGCCGGGCTGATCTTCATGCTCTGCGCCACCAGTTTCACGCTGGTCCTGATTCTGGGCGGCGGGCCGGCGGCGACGACGCTGGAAGTGGCGATCTACCAGTCGCTGCGCTTCGATTTCGATCCGCCGCGTGCCATCGGACTGGCGGTGCTACAGATCGCCGTGACGGGCCTGATCCTCGCCGCTCTCGCGTTTCTCCCCGCCCCCGACGGCACACATGTAACTGCCGGCCGCGCCACCCGCCGCTTCGATGGACGCACATGGGGCGCAAGGCTGTGGGACGGCTCAACCATCCTCGCTGCGACCCTGTTCCTCATCCTGCCGCTCGCCTCGATCGTCATTGCTGGCATCAAGGCCGATCTCTGGCGGCTGGCCTCAAGCCCCGCCTTCCTCAACGCGGCCTATACAAGCCTGTCGATCGCGCTCTTGTCCGGGCTGCTGGCCGTCAGCGTTGCATTGGCGATCATCCATGCGCGCATTGCCATAAGAGACCTCCGCCATCCCGGCATCCCGGCGCGTGGACTGGCGGCGATGCTCGGCGCGACGTCGTCGCTGGTGCTGCTGGTGCCGCCGGTGGTGATCGGGACAGGATGGTTCCTGCTGCTTCGACCTTTCGGGGATGTCTCGCGCTTCGCCCCGGCACTGGTCGCTGCCATCAACATGCTGATGGCGCTGCCCTTCGTGATGCGGGTGCTGGAACCGGCAATCGAGGATCATCGGCGTCAGACGGCACGGCTGACAGCGAGCCTCGGCGTTTCAGGTTTTTCGAGACTGCGGCGGATCGACCTGCCCTTCCTGATCGGTCCAATCCTTACGGCACTGTCGTTTGCCATGGCGCTCTCGCTCGGCGACCTTGGTGCTGTGGCACTGTTCGGATCCTCGGAACTAACGACCCTGCCTTGGCTCGTCTACAGCAGACTATCCAGCTACCGGACCAACGACGCCGACGGGCTTGCCCTGCTTTTAGGCGTGATATGTCTGGCGCTGACGATCCTCGGAAGTCTGAGCCGCCGAAGGGAATACGATGGCTGACAGCATCCGCCTGGAAAAGATCGCGCTGCAACTCGGCAGCAAACGGTTCAGCTTCGATATTGCCATGACCGGCGGCGCGATTACTGCCGTGACCGGCCCCTCGGGTTCGGGCAAGTCGACACTGCTGAACCTCATCGCGGGCTTCGAGATACCTGAGTCCGGCCGCGTCCTGATCGCGGGCGAGGACGTGACCCACGCGCACCCGTCTCAGCGGCCGATTTCGCTGGTGTTCCAGGACAACAATCTGTTCGCCCATCTCGACCTCCTCACCAATATCGGTCTCGGCGTCGATCCGTCCCTGAAGCTTTCGCGTGAGGACAGGATGAGAATATCGCACTCACTCGACCGCGTCGGGCTTGCCGGCTTCGAGACGCGCAAACCGGGAACGCTGTCCGGCGGCGAGCGGCAACGCGCGGCCTTCGCGCGGGTACTGGTGCGAAAGAGGCCCGTTTTGCTGATGGACGAGCCGTTTGCGGCGCTTGATCCCGAACTCAGGGCTTCGATGGCATCGCTGCTTCTGGACCTGCACCGCGAAACCGGCAATACGGTGGTGATCGTCAGCCACGACCGCGCCGAGGTTCAAAAGCTTGCCGATGTGGTGGTCGCCGTCGACGATGGCACGATCGTGAACTCCGCCGCAAACACGGCTATTCCTTACGCCCGCTAGAGGCCAGTCGACGGAGCGTCGTCACGAATAGAGACAGGCGAAAACCAACGTTATCGCAGTGCCACAATTTGGTCTTGCGGCGATGTCATCGCCTTGGTTTATCAGAAGTCAATTGCAAACGCGCCGGCTGAACCTATCTCTTTTATCTGTGCATGCGATGCGAAAATCGGTACGAAGCGAAGGTGAACAGGACTGACGGTGCAGAAGACACGGATCAAAACACGCGAGGACGCGACACCCGGCAGGACCGGGCAGACCAGCGCACCGCGCAGTTGGAGACGCTTTGCCGTCGTGTTGCTCGCAGGTGCAGCACTCGCAGGCTGTCAGTCCGTGTTCGACCAGGCCTATACGCCGAACGTTTCTCCATCAGACTCGCCTCAGATCGTCGACGAAGTTCAAAAGAACGATCCGCGGGCGCAGATGGGTGCACGCGAGCATCCCCGCATCGTGGCAAGCTACGGCGGCGAATATCGTGACGCCAAGACCGAACGGCTGGTTGCCCGAATTGCCGGTGCGCTGACCGCCGTTTCGGAAAATCCGACGCAGTCCTTCCGGATCACCATTCTCAATTCCCCGGCGATCAATGCCTTCGCCCTGCCCGGCGGCTATCTCTATGTCACGCGTGGGCTTCTGGCGCTCGCCAACGACGCTTCTGAAGTCGCAGCCGTGCTGTCGCACGAGATGGGCCACGTGACCGCCAACCACGGCATCGAACGCCAGCGGCGCGAAGAAGCCGAAGTGATCGCCAGCCGGGTGGTCGCCGAAGTTCTCTCGAGCGACATCGCGGGCAAGCAGGCGCTTGCCCGCGGCAAGCTGCGGCTGGCAGCGTTTTCGCGCCAGCAGGAACTGCAGGCAGACGTGATCGGCGTGCGAATGCTCGGCGAAGCCGGCTACGACCCCTATGCCGCGGCCCGCTTCCTCGATTCGATGGCAGCCTATGCGCGCTACTCGGCGGTCGATCCCGACAGCGACCAGAGCCTGGACTTCCTGTCCAGCCACCCGAATTCCGCCCAACGCGTCGATCTGGCCCGCCGGCATGCCCGCAATTTCGGCCAGGAAGGCGTCGGCGACAAGGGTCGCGACTATTTCCTCGCCGGCATCGACGGGCTTCTCTATGGCGACAGCCCCCAGGAGGGTTATGTCCGCGGCCAGACCTTCCTGCACGGGGGCCTTGGAATACGCTTCGACGTTCCGCCGGACTTCCGCATCGACAACAAGGTGGAAGCGGTTCTCGCGACGGGACCGGGCGAAACCGCGATCCGTTTCGACGGCGTCGCCGCTGGCGACACCAGCAGCTTGCCCAACTATCTGACCAGCGGCTGGGTGGCAGGGCTTCAGCCGGAAACCGTGCGCGAGACAACCGTCAACGGCCTGCCGGCCGCGACCGCACGCGCCTCCGCCGAACGCTGGGATTTCGATGTGACCGTGATCAAGGTCAACGACCAGATCTTCCGGTTCCTGACGGCAGTTCCGAAGGGCAGTCCCGCACTCGACACGACCGCACAAATCCTGCGCAACAGCTTCCGCCGCATGACACAGCCTGAAATCGCGTCGCTGAAGCCGCTCCGCGTCCGCGTCGTAAGCGTTGGGCCGCAGGATACGATGGCATCGCTGTCAAGCCGGATGATGGGCACAGACCGCAAGCTGGACCTGTTCAAGCTGATCAACGCCATTCCGGTCGGCGCGACATTGTCGCCGGGCCAAAAAGTCAAAATCATTTCCGAATGAGGCTTGTATAAAAGCTTCAAAGCGCGAAGGCCGTTTCAAGGGCCTGCGCGCTTTGAAGCATCGTGTCGAGATGTCGCGACCGCCAGAGCGGCGCGGGCACAGTGTGTTTAGGACACAAGCGCCATCTGCGGATTTGCGGTGACGAGTGCCGACTTCAGCTTCTCGATCGCGCGGCTTTCGATCTGGCGCACACGCTCCTTGGAAATGCCGAGCTTGGCGCCAAGCGCTTCCAGCGTCGCACCGTCATCCGTCAGCCTGCGGGCGCGGATGATCATCTTTTCGCGGTCGTTGAGCTTTGTGAGGGCACCCTGCAGCCATTTCAGCCGACGCTCGCCATCGATCATGCCGGAGACCTGTTCGTCCGGCAGTGGTTCGCCGCTGGCCAGCATGTCGAGGCGTTCGCCACTGTCGGCATCACCGGAAATCGTTGGAGCCTGAAGCGACGAGTCATTGCCGGAGAGGCGGGCATCCATGGTCTGCACGTCGGAAACGCTAACGCCGAGTGCGACGGCAATTTCCTCATGGATGGCCTGAGCCGTGAGGTTGGAGTCGCCGCGGGCAAGTTTTGCGCGCAGGCGGCGCAGATTGAAGAACAGCGCCTTCTGGGCTGAACTCGTACCACCGCGAACGATCGACCAGTTGCGCAGGATATAGTCCTGCATGGAGGCACGGATCCACCAGCTGGCGTATGTGGAAAAGCGGACATCGCGGGCCGGTTCGAACCTTGCCGCAGCCTCGAGCAATCCCACATAACCTTCCTGAACGAGATCGCTCATGGGTAGACCGAACCCACGGAATTTCGACGCCATCGCGATGACGAGACGCATGTGGGCGAGTGCAATCTGGTTTCGAGCGCCCTGATCCTGGCGGTCTTTCCAACGGATTGCCAGATCACGCTCTTCCTCGCGGGCGAGATACGGAGCCGACATCGCTATCTTGATCATTGTGCGGTCTGCGGACATGGCTGTCATAGTGTTCTCCGTGGTGCCGTGATCGACAAAGGGCAGAACCAAAAAAAACGCTGAATTGCGGGATTACCGATATTCCAGCCTTGATTTTTGCGAATTTCTGCCGATGTCCCTCAAGTGTCTCGCGGAGGTCTTGGACCGGTTAGGCAATCGCCCCGCTATTGGTTAGGACGGAGAACACGCAGCACGATGCAGCATTAAATTCGCCGTTCCGGCGGGTTAACGCGCTTGTGTTGTAAAGGTTCCAACAAAAAACCCGGCACTAGGCCGGGTTTTTGGTGTTGTCTTTCAGAGACAAAATCAGGCTGCTTCTTCTTCCTGAGCTTCATCTTCCTCGACTGTCTTGCCGCGCTTGGGACCCTTGGCAAGGTTGACCTCGATCAGGCGAACAGCTTCCGTATCGGACATCTTGTTGACGGCGGCAATTTCGCGCGCCATGCGATCCAGCGCCGCTTCATACAGCTGACGCTCGGAATAAGACTGCTCGGGCTGGTTCTCGGCGCGGAAAAGATCGCGCACCACTTCTGCAATGGAAATCAGATCACCGGAATTGATCTTGGCATCATATTCCTGTGCGCGACGCGACCACATCGTGCGCTTCACGCGGGCCTTGCCCTGGACCACCTTCAGTGCACGTTCGACGAAATCCGTCTCGGAGAGCTTGCGCATGCCGATGCTCAAGGCCTTGGCGACCGGAACCTTCAGGCGCATTTTGTCCTTTTCAAAATCGATCACGAAAAGCTCGAGCTTCATGCCCGCGACTTCCTGTTCTTCGATAGAGGTGATCGTGCCGACGCCATGCGCAGGATAAACAATCGATTCACCAGTTCTAAAGCCCTGGCGTGCGGGAGAATTCTTTTTCAGTTGGGTCGTCATTCGATTCACAAACTCCCTTTGACTCACCCGTTTTATCGGGTCTGGGGAAACCGGGTCTGTCAGGCCCGGATGAGACGGGGGAAACCGTCGGGTCACTCCATACTGATCCGACAACGCGCGCAAAAACAGACCAACTCGCGAAACGGCGACGACAACATCAAAGTGTTGCAATGTCACGGGGAACGCGGGGAGCGATCTGTTTCTTTCGTGATGTTTTTCGGGCACGCGAGTGCCACCTTGTGGAACAGTGAGTAAGCTCTACCACAAAAAAGTGCGGAAATCAATAATTTGCTTTTATTCTTGCAAGCCGCGTGACAGTCGGACAGTGCCCAACCAAAAGACAGCTGATTCGAGCGGGTGACGGGCGCACCGTCACCATCCGGGTTTAATCGCCGGAACCTGGCTCTGCCGAGAAATACTTTTCATACTTGCCTTCTTCGCCGTCCATTTCCTTGGCCTCCGGAAGCGGATCCCGCTTCACGGTGATGTTCGGCCAGATCTGCGCGAAGTCGGAGTTCACCTTCAGCCACTTGTCGAGACCTGGTTCCGTGTCAGGCTTGATGGCCTCAGCCGGACATTCAGGCTCGCAGACGCCACAATCGATGCATTCGTCCGGGTGAATGACCAGAAAGTTCTCACCTTCGTAGAAGCAATCGACCGGGCATACTTCGACACAGTCTGTGTATTTGCAGCGGATGCAATTGTCTGTCACGACGAATGTCATGCGAAACTCCGAATATCGCAGATTGCGGCACGCTGCCGACGAAAGGTGTGGCAGGCGAAAAGCCGGCAGGCTTCAGCACTCAAGGAAGTCATGCTTTTCGAGTGTCACCTAATGCCTTTGCTGCAACTGCGCAAGAATAAACCGTGCGTAAAAACCGGGTCTTGAGGGCGGATTTTCTAAACCTAGTTTTCGCCCGCTTCGGGAAACAGGCGTTCGGTCTCCCGCCTTTCCTTCTTCGTCGGACGCCCGGAGCCCGGCAGGCGTTGCGCCTGCTCGAACGCCGTCAACTTCTGGCGTTCCTCCGGAGGCGGCGTCAGATCTTCGTAGAGAAGCCGCGCCTCTTCGAACGGTCCGCGCCGATCACCCCCGGACTTGACGACCAGAACGACATCGCGCCGTTCCAGCTTGATGTCGAGGCGGTCCCCGGTCTTGACCTGATAGCTTGGCTGAGACACCAGCGCGCCGTTGATCCGGATGCAGTTGGACTGGATCAGCGACTGCGCGATGGAGCGTGACTTTGCCATTCGCGCGAAAAAGAGCCACTTGTCGATGCGCTGTCGCGAACCTGCATGCAGCTCTTTTTCAACCATGCGCCTACTTCTTCATCTGCTCCTTGAGAGCAGCAAGCTTGGCAAAGGGCGAATCCGGATCGATCGGCTTTTCCTTGCGCGGTGGCTTGGCCTCAAAGCGAGCGGGCTGTGGTCCCTTGTTACGGTCCGGACGATCGTTACGATCTCCGCGCTCGGGACGATCGCCCCGGTTTTCAGGACGACGGTTGTTGTTGTCGCGGTTCGGACGACCACCGTCACGGCGCTCGCCATCCCGACGACCATCGCGGCGGCCTTCCTTGGGAGCGGCTTCGCCCTGGGGGCGGGCTTCCTGGGTGCGGCCTGCTGAGGCAGCACCGGCATTGCGCTGACCCTGGCCGTTACCACGGCGATCACCCTGCTGTGGCCGACCACCCTGGCGCTGGCTGTTCTCGCGACCGCCACCCGGGCGCCACAGGAGAACAGGCTTTGCTTCTTCGGGTTCGACGGCAGCGGCAGCTTCAGTCGAGGCGGCTGTCTCGGCCTGAGCGTCCGGCTCGGCCGTTGCAGGTGCCTCAACGGTTTCAGCTTCCATGGAAGCGGCGACGTCAGGCGCTGCAGCTTCTTCACTCGCAGCGTCTTCTGCAGGAGCAGCAGCCTCAGCAGGCGCCACAACCTCAGCGGAAGCTTCGGTTGCTTCAGTTTCTTCGCCCTGATCGCCTTCGGCAGTCGGTGCGGCCTCGTCTGCTGCAGCCGTTGGCGTGGCAGGGGTAGCCGCAGCTGGCTCCTGGCCAGCCAGGAATGCCTGCGCCTCTTCAGGCTTCACGGCATCGGCGCGATAGCCGAGGCCTTTCAGAATTTCTTCCATATCGTCAGGCGTTGCGCCGAGGATCGACAGCATGGCTGTCGTCGTCACGAAGCGGCGACCGTCATAGGCGCCTTCTGGACGCGGGCTGGAGCCCGGCTTCCACTGCAGCAGCGGACGGATGAGATCGGCCAGACGCTCGAGAATGTCGATACGAACGGCACGCTTGCCGAGGAAGCGGAAACCGGCGAGCTTGTAGAAGGTACGCTCGAAAGCAGGATCCGCGACGACCGATGTGCGGCCGGCAGCAAGCGCCGGAATGAGATCGCCGTAACCCGGCTTGTCGATGCCGTCGTTCTTCAGCGCCCAGAGAAGCGTGATAAGCTCGGCCGGAGCAGGCTTCAGCAGCGCCGGCATGAACACATGGTAGGCGCCGAAGCGGATGCCGTAGCGGCGCATCGAAGCGCGCGCATCCTGATCGAGCGTCTTCACGTCTTCGGCAACATCGCGCCGGAACATGACGCCGAGGTTTTCGACCAGCTGGAAGGCCAGGCCCTTGGCGAGACCCTGCAGGTCTTCAGCGCGCGACAGATCGTCCAGCGGCTTCAGCACGGTCGCGATATGGTGGTTCACGAAACGCTCGATGCGCGCAACGACGTGTTCGCGGGCATTGCCGGTCAACTGCTCGTCGGCAAGCAGGATCAGGCGCGGGCGCATGATATGGTCGCTTGACGCAAGCCGGCCGACAGGTTCGCCGAGCCAGCGCACGGAACCGTCCGAGCCGACAGCAAGGTCGTTGTTGCCGGATGCATAAAGCCGCGCGGCGCGTGCCTCGAACTCCAGCGCAAGCGCCTTTTGCGCGGCACCCTGGACGGCCTTTGCATCTGGACCCTCCGTACCGGCTATAGGCGTGAATCGGAATCCAGCCAATTGCCCCACATGATGGCCTTCGACGAAGACATCCCCATTCACACTGATTTCAGCTTCCAGCATCGCATTCTCTCTTAGGCGCTTCATGAGCACAGATGTCCTGCGATCAACAAAGCGTTTCGTCAACCGTTCATGTAACGCGTCCGACAACCTATCCTCGATTTCCCGTGTCTTTTCTTGCCAGTGTGTCGGATCGGCAAGCCAGCCAGGGCGGTTCGAAACATAGGTCCAGGTACGAATCTGCGCGATTCGGGCCGACAGGGTGTCGATTTCTCCGTCGGTCCGGTCGGCGCGGCGAACCTGTTCTGCCATGAATTGCTCGTTCACCGTGCCGAAGCGCACAAGATCCGAGAAAAGAGTCGAAATGAGGTCTGCGTGTTGCGCAGGGGCAATCCGCCGATAGTCCGGCAGAGCGCAGGCCTCCCACAGTTTTTCGACCCGCTCCGGCGTTGTCGCCGTATCGCGGATTTCTGCGTAGCGCGAAAGATAGTCGAGCGCCTGGATATCGATTGCCGGAAGCGCGCGGGCAAGGCCTGCCACGGTCGGCGGTCGGTCGAGACTGGCACGCAAAGCGGCAAGCGAGGAATAGTCGACGCTTTTCGTGCGCCACTGCAGCACTTTCACCGGCTCGAAATGATGACCCTCGATCCGCTCGACCAGTTCGTCGTCGAAAGGCTGGACCTGTCCGGTCACGCCGAAGGTTCCGTCGCGCACATGGCGGCCGGCACGCCCGGCAATCTGCGCCAGTTCGGACGGATTAAGGTTGCGGAACTGATAGCCGTCGAACTTGCGATCCTGAGCGAAGGCAACGTGATCCACATCGAGATTGAGGCCCATGCCGATCGCATCGGTTGCGACCAGATATTCCACATCGCCTTCCTGATAGAGAGCGACCTGTGCATTGCGTGTCCGCGGGCTCAAGGCGCCAAGCACCACGGCCGCACCACCGCGCTGGCGGCGGATCAGTTCGGCGATCGCATAGACCTCTTCAGCGGAGAAGGCGACAATGGCGGAACGCTGCGGCAGGCGGGTGATCTTTTTCTGGCCGGCATAAAACAACTGCGACAGACGCGGCCGTTCGACCACGGTGATCCCGGGAAGCAGCCGTTCGAGGATCGGCCGCATGGTGCCGGCGCCCAGCAGCAACGTCTCCTCGCGTCCGCGAAGATGCAGGATGCGGTCGGTGAAGATGTGCCCGCGCTCGAGATCGCCGGCCAGCTGTACCTCGTCGATGGCGACGAAGGCGGCCTTTGTCTCGCGCGGCATCGCTTCGACGGTGCAGACGGAAAAGCGCGCCATATGCGGCGTTATCTTTTCCTCACCCGTGATCAGCGCGACATTGTGATAGCCCACCTTCTCCACGACACGCGTATAGACCTCGCGTGCAAGCAGGCGAAGGGGCAGACCGATGACGCCGGAACCGTGCGCAACCATGCGCTCGATGGCATAATGGGTCTTGCCGGTATTGGTGGGGCCTAGCACGGCCGTGACGCCGCGGCCGCTGAGAATCATGGGCTGAGAATGCAAAGCCAGTTCCTGCTTATCCGCCGATGCGATCCTCCACGGAAACGCAATCGCAGTATCAGATGGCCATGCTCGACGATAAACGCAAGCCGATATGTTGTCCTCGACAAGGCGAGACCACGATTTCCAGGATCAACATGCGTACGATACGCAAGCCAGTTTCGTTCGAACAAACGTGAACGAATCGGCGACGATTGCGGATTCCGGAGCGTTCCCGATCTGTTTCGAACATTACCCGGCTTTCCGACGCATGGCGAAAGTGTAACCCGTTAACCACACCCCACGGGCAAGCAAGTGGTGAGTGGAACAAAAGTTCCCATGCTACGTTTTCTCGGCAATCCCAACCGGACATGTCGAGCCGGTAGGTCAGCGGAGTACAAGCCTATGCTCGGAACCATCCTACTTATCGTACTGATTTTGCTTTTGATCGGCGCGCTGCCGAATTGGGGGCACAGCCGGAACTGGGGTTATGGTCCGTCCGGCGGTCTCGGCCTCGTTGTGCTGATCATCATCATCCTCCTGCTGATGGGCAGGATCTAAAAGCGGCGAAGCCGCACGTTACCAAGGGAAGGAAAGTGACATGAAAAAAGTTTTGCTCGTCGGCGCTCTCGTCGGAATGCTGGCATCCTGCACATCCACTGAAAAGGGCACTGCAATCGGTGCTGCTTCGGGCGCCGTTATCGGTGGCGCTGTGACCAACAGCTGGGGTGGCGCTGCAGTCGGCGCTGTCGGCGGCGGTCTGGTTGGCGCTGCTATCGGCGAATCGCAGAAGCGCAACGGTTACTGCGTCTATCGCGACCGTTATGGCCGTACATACGAAGCGCGTTGCCGCTAAGTCCTGCGTTTAGTCGCAGAATAGAAACCGGCGTCCCATGGGCGCCGGTTTTTTTGTATCCGCTTACCCGGCGAAATACTGACCGCCATTTGCGCTGAGCGTAGACCCGGTAATGAATCCGGCTTCTTCAGAGGCCAGAAACAGCACGCAGCGGGCGATTTCTTCCGGTTCGCCCAACCGTCCGACAGGTATCTGCGGGATGATCTTTTCATCCATCACCTTTTGCGGGATGGCACGCACCATGTCGGTTCCGATATAGCCGGGGCAGATCGCATTGACGGTGATGTTCTTCGAGGCCCCCTCTTGAGCCAGTGCCTTGGTGAAGCCGAGATCGCCAGCCTTGGCGGCAGAATAGTTCACCTGCCCCATCTGGCCCCTCTGGCCATTGATCGAGGAGATGTTGATGATGCGGCCGAAGCCGCGCTCGCGCATGCCGGGCCACACCGGATGGGTCATGTTGAACAGGCCGGAAAGGTTGGTATCAATGACCTCCTTCCACTGCTGCGGCGTGATCTTGTGAAACATGCCGTCGCGGGTGATGCCGGCATTGTTGACGAGGACGTCGACAGGCCCGAGCTGCGTTTCGACTTCAAAGATGCCCTTCACGCAGGCATCGTAATCCGACACGTCCCACTGGAACACCGGAAT
Source organism: Neorhizobium sp. DAR64862/K0K3 (assembly GCF_050500185.1). Lineage (NCBI taxonomy): Bacteria > Pseudomonadati > Pseudomonadota > Alphaproteobacteria > Hyphomicrobiales > Rhizobiaceae > Neorhizobium > Neorhizobium sp. DAR64862/K0K3. The sequence continues at coordinate 3,344,574 of NZ_CP191449.1, read as the reverse complement.
GCCCGTCGCCGCGTGAAACTCAGCGGCCTTTTCGGTATTGCCCGCAAAATTTGCGGCGACCGAATAGCCTGCCGCTTTCATGGCAGTGCTGATCGCAGCCCCGATGCCGCGCGTGCCTCCTGAAATCAACGCGATACGCGCCATGTAAACTTCCTTTCATACCGTCGCCGCCGTCAGCGTAACGGAGCTGCTCACGCCGATAACGTGGGCAGCTGCCACCCAGTGCTAGAGCGCTTCCAGACACATGGCGACGCCCATACCGCCCCCGATGCAGAGCGTCGCAAGCCCCTTTTTCGCGCCACGGCGCTTCATTTCGAACAGCAGCGTATTGAGAATTCGCGCACCCGACGCACCGATCGGGTGACCGATGGCGATCGCTCCGCCGTTGACGTTGACGAGCGACGGATCGAGGCCCAGATCCCGCGTGACCGCGCAGGACTGTGCGGCAAACGCCTCATTCGCTTCGATCAGATCCACATCGCCGATTTTCCAACCGGCTTTTTCCAGCGCGCGACGCGAAGCCGGGATGGGGCCGGTTCCCATGATCTGCGGATCGACGCCGGCGGTGGCCCAGGAGACGATGCGCGCGAGCGGCGCAATGCCACGACGACCGGCTTCTTCCTCCGTCATCAGCAACGCTGCGGCGGCGCCATCGTTAAGGCCGGATGCGTTGGCGGCAGTCACTGTGCCTTCCTTGTCGAAGGCCGGCCGAAGCGTCGCCATCCCCTCCAAAGTCGCACCGGCACGGATGTATTCGTCGTTCTCGACGCGAACATCGCCCTTTCGGGTTTGGATCAGGAACGGAACGATCTCGTCCCTGAAGCGGCCAGCAACCTGCGCTGCCTCCGCTTTGTTTTGCGAGGACACCGCGAACTGATCCTGTTCCTCGCGCGACAACTGCCACTGTCGGGCGATGTTTTCAGCGGTGATGCCCATGTGATAGCCGTAGAACGCGTCGGTCAGGCCATCCTTGATCATCGTATCGATCATCTTGAAATCACCCATCTTCACGCCGCCGCGCAGATGTGCGCAATGCGGGGCCATCGACATGGATTCCTGGCCTCCCGCGACGATGATTTTGGCGTCGCCGAGCGCGATCTGCTGCATGCCCAGTGCGACCGCACGAAGACCGGAACCGCAGAGCTGGTTGACGCCCCAGGCCGTCGCCTCCTGCGGCACCCCGGCCTTCATCGCCGCCTGGCGGGCGGGGTTCTGTCCCTCGCCGGCAGGCAGGACCTGCCCCATGATGACTTCGTCCACTTCCCCCGCCTCCACGCCACCGCGCGCCAGCACCTCCTTGATTACCGCGCCGCCAAGTTCGTGTGCGGGCACGTTTGCAAATGCGCCGTTGAAGGAGCCGACGGCCGTTCTTGCTGCGGCTGCGATAACGATGGATGGATTGGACATGATGTCTCCTCTTTCCGTTTCTTGGCACCGAGACTGGCAAAGCCTGAGCGCCCTGTCAAACGCCCGGTTTTCGCCCGAAACACCCGGTTTTTCATCGATTTGCTGCGCAGCATGGTGATCCATCGCGGCGCACAAATCGATTGTCAGTTGCGCCAATTTAAGCTTACATTCGAGGCGGGAGAAGATGCCAAGCACTAATAATCGCGCGAATGGCGAAGTGGAGGGAAATCATGGCAAAGACCGAAGGTGACGTGACGATCAAGAAATACGCTAACCGGCGTCTCTACAACACCGGAACAAGCACATACGTGACGCTCGAGGACTTGGCGAAAATGGTCAAGAAGGGCGAGGTATTTACGGTTCAGGATGCCAAGACGGGCGAGGACATCACGCACTCGGTTCTGACCCAGATCATTTTCGAGCAGGAGTCCAAGACGGGAAACACGCTTCTGCCGGTGTCCTTCTTGCGACAGCTGATTTCCTACTACGGCGACCAGATGCAGATGGTGGTGCCGACCTTCCTCGAACATTCGATGAAGACGTTTTCGGACCAGCAGGTGCAGATGCGCGAGCAGATGACCAGTGCGTTTGGCGACACGCCGATCGCCAAGAACCTGCACCTTCCGATGCAGATGATGGAAGAACAGGTGCGGCGCAATACGGACCTGTTCCGTCAGGCCATGCAGATGTTCACGCCCTTTGCCGGTGCCGCGACGCCGCCTCAGCACCAGTCCGCCCCACCATCGGGCAAGAAGGCGGAAGCCAAGGACATCGACGAACTGAAGGAGCAGCTCCGCGCGCTTCAGGGTCGTCTCGACAGCATGAGCACCTGAACGGCACCTGCTGCGGGAAGAAACGCGCCTTACCGAGCGCACAACAAAAAAGGCCGGCAAAGCCGGCCTTTCAAGCAATCATCAGAAAAGCTTATGCGCTTTCCTTCGGCGTCAGAACCTGACGGCCGCGGTACATACCGGTCTTGAGATCGATATGGTGCGGACGGCGCAGTTCGCCGGAGTTCTTGTCCTCGACAAATGTCGGGGTCTTGAGAGCGTCAGCAGAGCGGCGCATACCGCGCTTCGACGGGCTCGTTTTTCTTTTAGGTACAGCCATTTTCGTTACTCCACTTCGTGCAAAACAGGGATTTCCGGCCGGAACTGAGGCCGAACATTCCATGTCTCGATCTCGGAAATTTGGCGCGCTTATACATGCCAACCGGGTACTTGACCAGTCCCTGCAGGGATATTGGCGGGATTTTTTCGCAAACCACGCCGAAACACCTCAGGCCTCGTCTTCTTCGACGATTGCTGTCTCCTGAAGGGCCGCTTCCCGCCATGAAACCCAGGCCGGATGCGACGTCATTGCCTCCATATACGCAAGCGTGTCGGCGTCGTCTACCAGATCATAGACCGCAAAGCGATTGACGACCGGTGCGAACATCGCGTCCGCTGCGGTAAACTCGCCAAACAGGAACGGACCGCCGGATTTTGCCCGCAGTTCCCGCCAGATCGTGGAGATGCGCGCGACGTCTTCCATCACCCCATCGGCAAGCTCGATACGCCGCTTCGGCCGGCGAAAATTCATCGGGCAGGCATTGCGCAGCGCGCGAAAGCCCGAGAGCATCTCCATCGAGATGGAACGGGCGACGGCACGATCCGCAGAGGATGTCGGCCAGAGCCCGCTCTCCGGAAACAGCTCGGCTGCGTATTCGATGATCGACAGCGACTGCCAGACGCGCACGTCGCCATGATGCAGCACCGGCACCTGGGCATTGGGCGAGATCGTCTTGTAGCGTGGATTGCCTGCCGGATAATCGAACGGGATCAGCACTTCCTCGAAAGGAACGCCGGCAGCTGTGAGCGCAATCCACGGCCGGAAGGACCAGGACGAATAGTTCTTATTTGCAATATAGAGGACGAGTTTTTCCATCGGCGCGGTTTCCATCAGGTCTCGGAATCGAAAATCATCAGTTCGTGGAAATGGTTCATGTCCTCGAACGAGCAGAATGCCGGCGGACGCAATTGAAGCACCGGGGCCGCGCGCTGGATCTCAGCGGTCACCTCGTCGAGCATCAACTGCCAGGCCGGCAGCGCTGCATCCGACAGGCGCTCGATCACATAGGCAAAGGTAATGTGGAAGGCATAGTCGTCGTGATCCGGATGGCGATACCCGAGGAGCCGCGCCAGCGCATCGCGCCAGGCCTTCATCGCCCTGCGGTCATTCTCGGACTTCCCCTCGACCACAAGACCGGACGGCTTGGCGCTTTTCACGGCGACCTGGAACGGATCGAGCGTCGAGAAACCTTCAAGCCGCGCGGCCATGATTTCCGTCATATCCTCGATTGGCGTCTCGAGCGGCATATCGTCCGGCCAGAAGCGAGGCTTGCGGCGATGCTCGATAACACCCTGGAACAGCGTCATGTGCAGGCTGGTGATCGGCGTGAAGAGAAAACGCTCGGCTTCCGGCATCTCGAGATAGCGCGCACGTGCCGCGACAAGCAGCGCCTGCGTTGCCGATCCTTTTTCCAGATGGCAGACGATCGTGTTTCCGGGCTCGGGCAGAAAGCCGCCTCGCCGTGCGTAACGCGTTCCAAGCCGCGGCGGCGGTTTTGGATTGTGCGTCGCCGAGTATCTGAGGAGATCTTGCGAAATCAGTCTGGCATCCATCGGCGGTCCACTTTCTGCGTAAACGCACTCACAAAGCGTGCTCGATGCGCTCTTAAGCCAGCGTCGATACTGACAGATGACATGAGGGACGTTTAACGCTTAGTTTTGACGTCACCTATAAATGCATTTGATGTAATCGCTGGATGCGCGCGCGCGCCGTTCCACGACACCGGCCAGCCGCTGCATTCCGCGGCCGGGCTTGCTGGCGACCCGCGTGTGCGGATTGGGAAGTGCGACGGCAAGCAACGCGGCCTGCCGGGCACTGAGCTTGGCAGCTGGCACCTTGAAATGATACTGCGCGGCCGCTTCCGCACCATAGATGCCAGGTCCCCATTCTGCGACGTTGAGATAGATTTCCATCAACCGCCATTTCGGCCAAATGAAATCCTCAGCCAGCGCCAGCGGCAGTTCCAGCCCTTTACGGATGAAGGAGCGGCCGTTCCATAGAAACAGGTTTTTGGCCGTCTGCATCGGAATGGTGCTCGCGCCACGCGTTGCCTCGCCGTCCAGTGCATCCTGCACGACGCCGCGCATCTGGCGCCAGTCGACGCCGCCGTGGAAACAGAACTGGCCGTCCTCCGACATCATCACGGCCCGCACGAGATTGGGCGAGATGTCCTCGATATCAACCCACTGGCGGTCATACCCGCGCAGAAGAAACAGTTCCGACAGCATGAGGGTGGACACCGGCCGCGTGAATGGCAGCGCATAGACCGGGATGAGAAGATAGGGCAGCACCACCAGCGCAATGACGAACAGGATGACGCGCCGGAGCCACGTGGTGTTAGGCAGGCGAAACCGTCGTGCGGGCCTCACGGGTTCGTCTTCTTCGGCATGCTGTTCAGGTGCGATATCCAAGGTGCTTCTACCCGCCCGTTTAAAGTTTCATAGCCGGTGGCGCTTTCGAAGGCCAGTCCACCGGCTGAAACTTCGGCAATGCTGGTAAATCGACATTGCCTGTATCGTCGCCTCATGCCAAACAGCCCGGCATGAACACGACCGATCCTGCATTCGAAAGCCGGTTGAAAGACAGCGCAGTCGCCACCGAGGCGCTGCTTGTGTCGCTTCTTTCGGATCAAACGTTGCCCGACGAAGTCACGCGCCCGGCCCATCTGATGGCGGCGATGCGTCATGGTTCGCTGAATGGCGGAAAGCGCCTGCGACCGTTCCTGCTGCGCGAAAGCGCGCTTCTGCTTGGTGGGAACGAACAGGCCGCCAAGCGCATCGGTGCCGCACTCGAATGTCTGCACTGTTATTCGCTGATCCACGACGACCTGCCCGCCATGGACGACGACGACCTTCGCCGTGGTCAGCCGACGGTCCACAGGGCATTCGACGAGGCGACCGCGATCTTGGCCGGCGACAGCCTGCTGACCTACGCCTTCGACATCATCGCGGCACCGGAGACGGAACTTCCGGACAGGGCAAAGACGGAGCTTGTTCTGGCCCTTGCCCGCGCCGCCGGTTCCGGCGGCATGGTGGGTGGCCAGGCGCTCGATCTGGCTGCGGAGAAATCGGCACCGGACGAGGCAGGCATCACCACGCTGCAGGCGATGAAGACCGGTGCGCTGATCCGCTTCGCCTGCGAGGCAGGCGCCATCATCGCGGGCGCGGATCAGGAACATCGTCAGCGCCTCAGAAAATTCGGCCAGGTCATCGGGCTTGCTTTCCAGCTTGCCGACGATCTTCTCGACATCACCTCCGATGCCGAGACCATGGGCAAGGCGACCGGCAAGGACGCTGCCCGAGGCAAGGGCACGCTGGTTGCCATGCATGGCACAGGCTGGGCGGAAGAGAAGCTCGATGCGCTGACAGCCGAGGCTGTCGACCTGCTTGCGCCCTACGGCGAAAAGGCATTTATCCTGCAGCAGACGGCGCGCTTTATCGCCAGCCGCCAGAACTGACGAGACGGGACAACGGCAAGCCTCCCGGATCAGACCCGAGGAGTAAAGCATGCCGGATGTTTTCGCCTACCTGCCCTATATCTGGCCGGCCTATCTCGCCTATCTCATCGCCGTCCTCAGCCCCGGGCCTGCGAATTTCGCCATTATCGGGATGGCGATTTCGCATGGCCGTCGAAACGGGGTGATCCTGGCGCTCGGCGTCTTCTGCGGCTCGCTGACCTGGGCCTGCGCTGCAGCACTCGGGCTCGCCGCGGTCCTGCGCACCTACGCGATCGCGCTCGAGATCCTGAAAATTCTGGGCGGTCTCTATCTGATCTATCTGGCCTGGAAGGCATACCGCTCGGCGCGGACGCCGGATATCGAGACGGCATCGAGCGAGACCAGGACGTCATACACGGCAAGACAATTGTGGCTGCGGGGCTATGCCATCCACGTCACCAATCCGAAGGCGATCTTCGGCTGGCTGGCGATCATCTCGCTCGGCCTGCCCGCGGATGCACCACCTTCGGCGATCATGCTGATCGTCGGCATCTGCTCGACCTCGAGCCTGATCATCTTCACAGGATATGCGGTTCTGTTTTCGACCCGCCACGCGCTTCGCGGCTACAAGGCCGCGCGGCGCTGGATCGAAGGCACGATGGCGGTTTTCTACAGCATTGCCGGCGTGAAATTGCTGACGAGCCGGATCTGACCGGCTCGTCGACTTTCAAGACAACTCAGCCCTGTTCGATCGGCGCGATCGAGACTTCGACGCGGCGGTTCTGGGCGCGACCATCCGGCGAGGCGTTGGAAGCGACCGGCTGCGACGGGCCGTAGCCCATGGTCGAGACACGGCGCTGATCGACGCCGCGACCACCGAGATAGTTCGCGACCGAGACGGCACGGCGTTCCGAAAGCGCCTGGTTGTGCTGCAGGCTGCCGGTCGAATCCGTGTGACCGTTGACGTCGATATAGGTCTTGCCGAACTTGTTGAGCACGATCGCAACCGAATCGAGCGTGGCATAGAACGGCGGGATCACCTGGTCCTGATCGGTGGCAAAGGTGATGTTCGACGGCATGTTGAGAATGATGCGGTCGCCGTTGCGCGTCACCGAAACGCCGGTTCCCTGCAACTGCTGGCGCAGTTCGGCTTCCTGGCGGTCCATGTAATTGCCGATGGCGCCACCGGCGAGACCACCGATCGCAGCACCGATCAGCGCATTGCGGCCCTTGTTGCCGCCGCCGATCAAAAGACCGCCGACTGCGCCGAGACCGGCACCGATGGCAGCGCCACCAGCCGTGTTCGACATTTTCTGCTGACCCGTATAGGGATCGGTCGTCGTGCAGGCAGAGAGATACGTCGCGCAGGCTGCGACGATAGCAATTTTCTTGAGCATGTGAATCAGTTTCCCCGTCGTCCGTAGTATCCCTCATTTACCACGAAATGCGGCAATAGCGAGGAGAGGCAAAGACCGGGGAATAAGCATTTTATCCCTAGTCGGGATAGAGACTACTCAGCGGCGGTTTTCTGGCCGAAGCGGTTCTCGATGTAGTCGATGACAAGCTTTTCGAAATCCTGAGCGATATTGGGACCGCGCAGCGTCATCGCCTTCTGACCGTCGATAAAGATCGGGGCGGCAGGCGTCTCGCCAGTGCCGGGCAGCGAGATGCCGATATCGGCATGCTTGCTTTCGCCGGGGCCGTTGACGATGCAGCCCATGACGGCGACGTTCAGGGCTTCGACGCCCGGATACTTTTCGCGCCAGATCGGCATGTTCTTGCGGATATCGTTCTGGATGTTCTGGGCCAGCTCCTGGAACACCGTCGACGTGGTGCGCCCGCAGCCGGGACAAGCGGCAACCACCGGAATGAACTGGCGGAACCCCATGACCTGCAGGATTTCCTGCGCAACCTGCACTTCGCGGGTGCGGTCACCATTCGGTTCCGGCGTCAGCGACACCCGGATCGTATCGCCGATGCCGTGCTGCAGGACATAGCCCATGGCGGCCGACGAGGCGACGATGCCCTTGGTGCCCATGCCGGCCTCTGTCAGGCCCAGATGCAGCGCATGGTTGGAGCGCTCGGCCAGCATCGAATAGCAGGCGATCAGATCCTGCACCTGGCTGACTTTTGCGGACAGAATGATCCGGTTGCGCGGCAGGCCGATGCTTTCAGCAAGCTCGGCCGAAATCAGCGCCGACTGGACGATCGCCTCATGCATGACCTGGCGGGCAGACAGCGGCGAACCGGCTTCGGAATTGCGGTCCATCAGCGTCGTCAGAAGATCCTGGTCGAGCGAACCCCAGTTGACGCCGATGCGAACAGGCTTGTCGTAACGGATCGCCATCTCGATGATGTCGCCGAACTGCTTGTCCTTCTTGTCCTTGAAACCGACATTGCCCGGGTTGATGCGGTATTTTGCGAGCGCTTCGGCGCAGGCCGGATGATCGGCCAGAAGCTTGTGGCCGATATAGTGGAAATCGCCGATCAGCGGCACGTCGAGGCCGAGGCGCAGCAGACGCTCGCGCACCTTCGGCACGGCGGCAGCGCTTTCGTCGCGATCGACGGTAATGCGGACGATCTCGGAGCCTGCCTTGTAGAGAGCGGCGACCTGGGCGACGGTCGCATCCACATCCGCCGTATCTGTATTGGTCATCGACTGGACGACGACGGGCGCTCCACCACCGACGATCACACCGCCGACATCGACGGCAACCGTGGCGCGGCGGGGCTTCGGATTATAGTCAATCGGTGCGTTCATGGGATCGTCTCGTTGCCTTTGCCCTGGGGCTAACTGGGGGCATAAACCGTCTTTCAGGTGGCGTATGACCGCCGGCTTGTCAACCAGCGGCCATGAATAGTTGGGTCAGTGATGCGCGCCGTCCGCATGCCTTGCAAGGTTCGAGAGAAGCAGCGTCACCAGGATCAGCACCGACAATCCCGCGAAAATGCTGCCAAGTCCCGTATGCTCAGCGATGAAGCCGATTGCCGAAGGTGCAACGAGAATTCCGGAATAGCCCATCGTGGTGACCACGGACAAACTGACGCCCGCTGCCATGCCCGGCAGATTGCCGGTCGCGGAAAACAGGATCGGCACGATGTTCGAAATGCCGATGCCGGCGATAGCAAAGCCTGCAATGGCCATCGTCGAACTGGTCGCAAAACCGATCGTCAGCATGCCCAGCATGGCGATGACGCCGCAGACCCTAAGCGTATTGACGGCACCGAACCGGTCGCGGATGAGATCGCCGGCAAAACGCATCGCCGCCATCGTGAAGGAGAAAGCCGCAAAGGCGAAGCCGGACAGCGTCAGCGAGGCCGACAGCTCGTTGCGCATGTAAAGCGCGCCCCAATCAAGAATGGATCCCTCGGGGATCATGCAGAACAGCGCCATGATTCCGAGCAGCCAGGGAAGCGGTGACGACGGCAGGCGGCGTCCGGCCCCGGCCGCCCTCTCCTCCGGATGCGGCGCATCCTGAAGCACCATTTTCCAGGCGACGGCGATCATGACGGCGGCGACGACGGTTACGAAAAGCGCATGCGGAAGAACGCCGATCCGTTCGAGAAGAAAGCCACCGGTCGAGGCGCCGAGCAGGCCGCCGAGGCTCCAGAACGCGTGGCAGGATGACATGATCGCGCGGCGCATGCCTTTCTCAGTCGCAACGGCATTGGCATTCATTGCCACATCCATCGCGCCGATCAGGCCGCCGAACAGAAACAACGCAACCGCTCCGCTCCAGACGCTGCCGATCAGCGACAGGAGAAGAAGCGTCGGCGTCAAAAGGACTGCGGTGACCTTTGAGACGATGCTGGAGCCGAACCTCGCGATCTGGCTGCCGGCGATCGGCATCATCACGATGGAGCCTAGCCCGAAGATCAGGATCATCACGCCGAGCGACTTTTCGCTCAGCTCCAGACGTGCCGCAAATTCCGGGATCTTTGGCGCCCAGGCACCGATCATGAAGCCGTTCATCAGAAACAGCAGCGATACGCCGATACGCTGCGGTGTGATGAAAGCACGTCGGGTCTTGGCTTCCGCCGGCGAAGACAAATCGTTCATCAGATTGCTTCCTCCAGGCGCTGAGATTTAATTAAATCGATTTAGATTGCAATCTTCCGCGCTCAGCATGAGTTTCACGATTTATGTCTCCGGTTCACGCTTGTCACCCCTTAGCAACGACGGATGGAGCGCGACGAAGCTGATTGCAATCGCTGCAGAACGCCTTAAGCATTCGGATATGCAATGATATGAGGCGTCGGTATCCGGCGTGTGACTTTCTTGAAATCCAGCATCGGCAGCGGCATTCTTCTCGTCAGTACCTCCTACTTCGTGTTCACGCTTCATGATGCGGTGATCAAGCTGCTGGTGGTCGATGTCGGCGTCTGGCAGATCATTTTCTTCCGAAGCCTGACGGTTCTGATCGCCTGCCTCGTCATCGGGGGACGCGGTTTCATCCCGCGCGTTGTCCGCTCGCCGATCGTGCGGCCGATGATGGTGCGCAGCGTTATCCTTCTCGCCGCATGGGTTTCTTTCTACACCGCAGCCAAGTCCCTGCAATTGGCCGAACTGACGACGATCTATTACGCCAATCCGATCGTCGCCACCCTGCTTGCTATTCCGGTTCTGCGCGAAAAGGTGCCCGCGGTCCGCTGGGTGGCGATCATCCTCGGCTTCGTCGGCGTGGTGATTGCCGCAAATCCGGCCGGGTTGACACTTTCGCTCCCGGTCGGTCTCGCGCTCCTCGCGGCAATCCTCTGGGCCATCGGCAGCGTTCTCTTGCGCAAGACGGCGATGAACGAGAAGACCCTTGTCCAGATGACGCTCACCAACTTCTTCTTCGTGGTGATGACCTTCGTCATGGCCGTGCTGACATGGCAGCCGGTCGATCTGAAAAGCGGTGCGCTTCTGGCGCTCGTCGGCATTCTCGGCGGCACCGCCCAGGCGACGCTGTTCGAGGCGATGCGACGGGCGCCGGTCTCGGTGCTTGCCCCGTTCGAATATTCCTCGCTGATATGGGCGTTCGTGCTGGGCTACGCCATCTGGCAGGACATTCCCGCAAGCAATGTCGCCGCCGGTGCCGCACTGATCTTCTGCGCCGGACTGCTGATCGTCGCCAGCGAGCGGCTGGCGGCGAGGCGCTATCGCCTCGCTCAACCTGCGGACGGATCGGACGGACCGGCGGGCGCCTGAGCCGTCAACAGTTTGACCCGTCAGGCCCCGTAGACGACGAGCAGATCCTTGGCGTCGATCTGGTCGCCGGCCTTGACCAGCACTTCGGCAAGCGTGCCGTCTTTTTCGGCGTGCAGCGCGGTTTCCATCTTCATCGCTTCGATGGACACCAGCACGTCGCCGGCCTTGACCGCCTGACCCGCCGCCACGAAGACGCGGGAAATCACGCCCGGCATCGGCGCGCCCAAATGCAGGGGATTGGCGATATCCGCTTTGGCCCGCACAGCCGAACCGCTTCCGCCATGGGCCCGGTCCGGCACCTTGATGCGGCGCGGCTGGCCGTTCAGTTCGAAAAAGGCGGTGACCATGCCCTGCGCATCCGGCGCACTCGTCGCCTGGTTGACGATAACAAGCGTCTTGCCGCGTTCGATATCGGCAAACAGCTCTTCGCCATCCGCGATCCCGTAGAAATAGGCATGCGTCGGCAACACGGAGACCGGACCGTAGGTCTCCGACGCCAGGGCGAAGTCGGTGAACACTTTCGGGTACATCAGATACGAGGCGAACTCGAAGTCGTCGACCTTGCGCTCCAGCTTGTCCTCGATCGTCTTGCGCTCGGCATCGAGATCAGCCGGCGCCAGCAGCGAACCGGGAACGTCCGTATAGGGCTGATCGCCCTTCAGCGCTTTTTTCTGGAGCGCCTGCGGCCATCCGCCCGGAGGCTGGCCGAGATCGCCCTTCAGCATCGACACGACCGAATCCGGGAAGGCGATGTCCTTGGCCGGGTTTTCGACATCGGCCACGTTCAGATCCTGGCTGACCATCATCAGCGCCATGTCGCCCACCACCTTGGACGACGGCGTGACCTTGACGATATCGCCGAACATCCGGTTCACATCGGCATAGGTCTGCGCGACCTTGTGCCACTTGCTCTCGAGACCGAGCGAACGGGCCTGTTCCTTGAGGTTGGTAAACTGGCCACCCGGCATTTCATGCAGGTAGACTTCCGAGGCCGGACCCTTGAGATCGCTCTCGAACGCCGCATACTGGCCGCGCACCGCTTCCCAGTAGAACGAGATCTTGCGGATCCATTCCGGATCAAGCCCGGTATCGCGGTCTGTTCGCGACAGCGCTTCGACGATCGAACCGAGGCAGGGCTGCGACGTGTTGCCCGACAGCGCATCCATCGCCGCATCGACGACGTCGACGCCGGCATCGACAGCCGCAAGCACGGTCGCAGCCGAGATGCCCGACGTGTCATGCGTGTGGAAGTGGATCGGCAGCGAGGTCGCTTCGCGTAGTGCCTTGAAAAGGACGCGGGCAGCCGCGGGTTTCAGCAGGCCCGCCATATCCTTCAGCGCGATGATATGAGCGCCGGCCTTTTCGAGTTCTTCCGCCAGTGCGACGTAATATTTGAGATCGTATTTCGGGCGCGCCGAATTCAAGAGATCGCCGGTATAGCAGATCGCGGCTTCGCAGAGCCGGTTCTCCTCGTTCACCGCATCCATCGAGACGCGCATGTTGTCGACCCAGTTCAGGCAGTCGAACACGCGGAAGACATCGATGCCGCCCTTCGCCGCCTGTTGGACGAAGTATTTCACGACATTGTCGGGATAGTTCTTGTAGCCGACGCCGTTTGCGCCGCGCAGCAGCATCTGCAGCAAGATGTTCGGCGCCGCCTCGCGGATCAGCGCCAGCCGCTCCCACGGGTCCTCGGTCAGGAACCGCATCGACACGTCAAAGGTCGCACCGCCCCAGCATTCCAGCGAAAACAGGTTCGGCAGCGCGCGTGCATAAACCCCGGCCACACGGGCAATGTCGTAGGTCCGCATGCGCGTGGCGAGCAACGACTGGTGGCCGTCGCGCATCGTCGTGTCGGTGATCAGCGCCCGGCTTTCGCCCCGCATCCACTCGGCGAATTTCTTCGGGCCGAGCTCATCCAGTTTCTGCTTGGTACCAGCAGGAATATCGCCATTGATATACGGCAGAACAGGCTTTGCCGCCTTTTGCGACGGCGCCGGACGACCCTTGGTTTCCGGGTGGCCGTTGACGGTGACGTCGGCCAGATAGGTCAGAAGCTTGGTGGCGCGGTCGGCGCGCTTGACCTGTTCGAACAGTTCGGGCGTCGTGTCGATAAACCGCGTCGTATAGGAATTGTCGCGGAATTTCGGGTGGGTGATGATCGCTTCGAGGAAGGTGAGGTTTGTGGCCACGCCGCGGATGCGGAACTCGCGCAGCGCCCGGTCCATGCGGGCGATCGCTTCCAGCGGCTGCGGCGCCCAGGCCGTGACCTTGACCAGCAGCGGATCGTAGAAGCGGGTGATGATCGCGCCCGTATAGGACGTTCCGCCATCGAGACGGATGCCGAACCCCGACGCCGAGCGATAGGCGGTGATGCGGCCGTAATCGGGTATGAAATTGTGCTCCGGATCCTCAGTGGTGATGCGGCACTGCAGCGCATGGCCGTTCAGCCGGATGTTCTCCTGCGCCGGAACACCCGATTCCGGCGTGCCGATGGCAAAGCCGTCGAGGATGTGGATCTGCGCCTTGACGATATCGATGCCGGTGACGACTTCGGTCACCGTGTGCTCCACCTGGATGCGCGGATTGACCTCGATGAAGTAGAATTTGCCGGTGTCGCTATCCATCAGATATTCGACCGTGCCGGCGCCGACATAGTTGGTGGCGCCCGCGATCTTCAGCGAATAGGCGGCAAGTTCGGCCCGCTGCTCCTCGGAAAGATAAGGCGCAGGAGCGCGTTCCACGACCTTCTGGTTGCGCCGTTGGATCGAGCAGTCGCGCTCGAACAGATGCACCACATTGCCGTAAGTATCGCCAAGGATCTGGCTTTCCACATGGCGGGCGCGTTCGACCAGCTTTTCGAGATAGACCTCGTCCTTGCCGAAGGCCGCTTTCGCTTCGCGCTTGGCCTCGACCACTTCCTTGGCGAGGTCCTTCGGATCGCGGATGGCGCGCATGCCGCGGCCGCCGCCGCCCCAGGATGCCTTGAGCATGACCGGATAGCCGATCTCCTCGGCCATCTTCGCCACGACATCCATGTCGTCAGGCAGTGGTTCGGTTGCGGGTACCACCGGCACGCCGACCGAAATCGCAAGATTGCGCGCCGCAACCTTGTTGCCGAGCTGGCGCATCGTATCTGGACGCGGGCCGATGAAGATGATGCCGGCCTCGTCGCAGGCATCGACGAATTCAGGGCTTTCCGACAGAAGGCCGTAGCCTGGATGGATCGCATCGGCGCCCGAGAGCTTGGCAACCCGGATCACTTCCGGGATCGACAGGTAGCTCTCGATCGGGCCGAGGTCTTTTTCGAGATGCGGACCGCGACCGACCTGATAGCTTTCGTCCGCCTTGAACCGGTGCAGCGAGAGCTTGTCTTCTTCCGCCCAGATCGCCACCGTCTTGATGCCGAGCTCATTGGCAGCACGAAAGACGCGGATGGCGATTTCGGAGCGATTGGCGACGAGAATTTTCGATATCGGCAAGACAAGCCTCCCCAGGTGCCTCGAATGGTGCACCGCAAGAGATCAACATCTCCCGCATTAGGCAAGGGCTATTTAGTCGATAGCCGGCGTCACTTACGCTTCAGGTCACCAGCCCATGGCGAAATGCCATGGCCACCACATGCTGTCGGTTCTTCGCTTTCAGCTTTTCCTGGAGGCCGTTGATATACCAGTCGACCGTGTGGTTGGAAATGTCGAGCGAACGCGCGATCTCGTGCGATGTCATGCCGTCGGCAAGGAGCGCCATGACTTCCATCTCGCGACGGGTGAGCTGGGTATCCAGTCTGGCCGAGGCCTCGAGCGCCGTCGCGTCGCCGGCGATCTCCAGCAGTCTCCAGAAAATGCGCTTGGCGGCCGTGTCGAACAGTGAGATCTCGGTCGGCGATAGATCGATCGGTTTGCCGCCGATGATCATGTTGCCGAGAAATCCGTTGCGTCCATGGATCGGAAACACGTAGCCGTCGTCGAGACCATGGCGGCCCGCTTCCTGCATCATCCGGTCCATCCGCGAACGATGCGGATCGGACTTCAGGGCAAGGATCGAATCGCGCCAGCGGAACGGGCGATGGGCCGCATTCAGCATCCGCATGACAGGGTCGATGACGGTATATTTGCGCGCGCGATAGACCTCGACCCAGCTGTCCGGCCAGCGGGAGATCAAGGTCATTCCCTCGGGATCCGTTTGCCCTTTTCTCAGGACGATTGCATAGAATTCGAAACCGTAGGTTTTGAGGAGTGACGCAAGATTGTTCGCCACTTCCTTCGTCGTTCGTGCCTCTTCAACCAATACAAGCAACTGCACAACAAATTGGATGCTCAAATTCGCCCCCAGACCGTCTCCCCGACGATCGGCTTTATTCTTATAAAACACCGACGCCGGCATAGAACCCGACCGCCCGCTTAACATAGTTATCATTTATACCACGTACATGCCGAAATCTTGTGATTGACGCAGCGATCAGGATCGGCATCAGCATACCGCATCGGTAACCTAACTACGGGCGAACCCTTGCTCTCACTGGATTATTTTCGGAAAAGAAGTTCACCGGCTAGGTTCGTCTCGGATTCGCCCTGTCCTTGCCATAACTATGCTGCCAATCGTTTCATGCCTGCACTTCAATAGGAGTTGCGCCCGTTGACGCTCTTCCAAGTTTACGCCCGAGCTTTGCAATATCTGACGAAGAACCGATGGCGGGTCGCCGCGGTCGTCGTCGCCAACATTATTCTGGCCATCATCACGATTGCCGAACCGATCCTGTTCGGTCGAATCATCGACGCGATCTCCTCCAAGAGTGACGTCACCAACGTTCTGCTTCTGTGGGCGGGCTTCGGGGTCTTCAATACCGTCGCATTCGTGCTCGTTGCACGCGAGGCCGACCGTCTGGCCCACGGGCGCCGCGCTTCGCTGCTGACGGAAGCCTTCGGACGCATCATTTCCATGCCGCTGTCCTGGCACCACCAGCGCGGCACGTCGAACGCCCTGCACACGCTGCTGCGTGCCTCCGAAAGCCTGTTCGGTCTGTGGCTGGAATTTATGCGAACCCATCTCGCGACCGCCGTTGCAATCCTGCTGCTGATCCCGACCGCCATCTCGATGGACTGGCGCCTCAGCATCGTGCTTCTGATCCTCAGCATCTTCTACTGGATCATTGGCGTTGCCGTGATGAAGCGCACGAAGGAAGGCCAGGCCGCGGTCGAAACCCATTACCACCAGGTTTTCAGTCATGTCAGCGATTCGATCAGCAACGTCTCTGTGATTCACAGCTACAACCGCATCGAAGCCGAAACTTCAGCCCTCAAGAACTACACCAAGGATCTGCTGAAGGCGCAGTATCCGGTGCTGGACTGGTGGGCGCTGGCCGGCGGCCTCAACCGCACGGCGTCGACGGTCTCGATGGGCGTGATCCTTGTGATCGGCACTATGCTGGTGCAACAGGGCAAGATCCGCGTTGGTGACGTCGTCGCCTTTATCGGCTTCGCCAACCTTTTGATCGGCCGCCTCGATCTTCTGCGCCAGTTCGCAACCCAGATTTTCGAAGCCCGCGCCAAGCTCGAGGATTTCTTCGTTCTGGAAGATTCCGTCGAGGAGCGCGCCGAACCGACGGATGCACGCGATCTGGGAGATACGGTCCGGGGCGAAGTGGAGTTCCGCGACGTCTCCTTCGGCTTCTCCAACACGAGCCAGGGCGTTCACGACGTATCGTTCATCGCGCAAGCGGGGGAAACGATTGCGATCGTCGGCCCGACCGGTGCCGGCAAGACGACGCTGATCAATCTCCTGCAGCGGGTCTATGATCCGCAGCAGGGCAAGATTCTGATCGACGGCGTCGATATCGGCACCATCACCCGCAAGTCACTGCGCCATTCCATCGCGACCGTGTTCCAAGACGCGGGCCTGCTCAACCGCTCGATCAGCGACAACATCCAGCTGGGACGAGAAGGTGCAACGCGGGAAGACATCGTCCGGGCGGCAGAAGCCGCAGCCGCGGCTGAATTCATCGAAACGCGTCTCAATGGCTACGACACGACGGTCGGCGAGCGTGGCAACCGCCTGTCGGGCGGCGAGCGCCAGCGTATCGCCATCGCCCGTGCGATCCTCAAAAACGCACCGATCCTCGTTCTCGACGAAGCAACCTCGGCGCTTGATGTGGAGACGGAACAGCGCGTGAAGGCGGCGATCGACAAGCTGCGTCAGAACCGCACCACGTTCATCATCGCGCACCGGCTCTCCACCATCCGCGACGCCAACAAGGTCATCTTCCTCGAGGGTGGGCGGATTGCCGAAATGGGCACCTACGACCAGCTGAGCCGCAGCGGCGGCCGCTTTACGTCGCTCCTCACCGCCAGCGGCATCGTCATCGACGAGGACGAGGAAGGCCACAAGCTCCCGGTACCCGCCGAGCACGCCTAAGCTCTCGACCACTTATACCGATCGAACATCAGACTCCTCGCCTCCAGAAATGGAGGCGGGGGTTTTTTGTGAGGTAATGCGGGAGCACCGCTTTTTCGCGTGAGCTTCTGCCTACGCGGCTTTGCAAGTGCTTGCCATACAAAGCGCGTGAGCGGCGCGCGGGTTGGGTCCCGACCTGTTCCTGCCGGGATCCATGCCGCGCATTGTGAGCGGCATCCCGATCGGCTGGCACGATACGTGGACATCAGAGCAGGACATCGCCCCTCCCCCGGATCGGCCGACACGTCTCCTCACCGGGCACAAACCAACAAAAAACCCCGCTGCCATTGCTGGAAGCGGGGTTTCTGTTTGGGATACCATCAGGACGTTCGACGTCCGGTGGGATCAGCTTTCTGCGGGCGGAGCCGGCAATGCGCTGGTCGCTGGCGCCGCAAGGTTCAAGCCGTTGACCGGATCGACAGCGACGCCACCGATCGACGCCTTGCCGTCCTTGACCACAATCTCGTGGGTGACGCCATCGAGGGTAAGTTCGGCGGTAAAGCCATCCCAGCCGCTTGGCAGGACCGGATCGACATACAGCGTGTCGCCGGCACGACGAATGCCGAGAATGCCTTCGACCGCGGCGCGGTAGAGCCAGCCGGCGGAACCCGTATACCAGGTCCAGCCGCCGCGGCTCTGATAGTCGCCGGCACCGTAGACGTCGGCTGCAACCACGTAAGGTTCGACGCGGTAGGTTTCGGCGGCATTCCGGTCAAGCGCATGGTTGATCGGGTTGAGCATCTGGAAGCACTTCCAGGCATCGTCGCCGCGCTTCAGCCGGGCGAGCGCGAGCACGACCCAGATTGCACCATGGGTATACTGGCCACCGTTTTCACGCACACCGGGTGGGTAGGCCTTGATGTAGCCCGGATCCCTGCGCGTGTCCTGGAACGGCGGGGTGAAGAGGCGGATGATACCCGCATCCTCGTCCACGAGCTTGTCCATGACCGCGTTCATAGCCTGCTCGGAACGATCCGGCCTGCCTTCGCCAGACAGCACACTCCAGGACTGGCCGAGCGAATCGATGCGGCATTCGTCGCTCTTGGCCGAGCCGAGCGGAGAACCGTCGTCGAAATAACCGCGGCGGTAATACGCCCCGTCCCAGCCATCCGATTCCAGCGCAGCCTTCAGCGTATCGATATGCTTGCTCCAGCGATCGGCACGCGAACGATCCTTGCGGGCTTCCGCATAGGGCAGGAAGTTTCGAAGCGCAGCCGCCAGGAACCAACCGAGCCAGACGCTCTGACCACGACCGGCCATGCCGACACGGTTCATCCCGTCGTTCCAGTCGCCACCGAGAATGAGCGGAAGATCCAGGTCTCCGGTCCGCTCAACAGCGAGATCGAGCGCGCGTGCTGCGTGTTCATACAGATCGGCTACCTCGTTGGAGATCTCCGGCTGGATAAAGGCGTCGTGCTTGTTTTTTTCCAGCATCGGTCCGGTGAGGAACGGCAGCTTCTCATCGAGCATCGACAGATCGCCGGTCACCGACACATACTGGTGGATCGCGTAGGCAAGCCACACCACGTCGTCGGAGATCGTCGTGCGAACACCGGCGCCGGTGTTGGGAAGCCACCAGTGCATGACATCGCCTTCGCGGAACTGCCGCGACGCCGCATTGAGGATCTGCTTGCGGGCAAGCGACGGCTCGTGCAGCAGGAACGCGAGCGTATCCTGCAACTGGTCGCGGAAGCCGAAGGCACCCGATGCCTGGTAGAAGGCGGTACGGGCCATGATGCGGCAACCGAGTGCCTGATAGGGCAGCCAGTGATTAACCATGTTGTCGAGCGACTTGTCCGGCGTCGAGATCTTCAGGCGGCCGGTGAAACCGCTCCAGAAGCTGCGGTTCTCCGAAAGGATATCCTCGAACCGGTCGCCGCGAAGCGCCAGTGCAAGGCTTTCCGCCTCCTGCTTCGTTGCAGCATCGCCGAGGAAGAAGGTGACCTCGGTCTCTTCGCCCGGCGCCAGTTCGACGTCGTAGGCAAGTGCTCCGCACGGGTCGCCGTCGAGATCGAGCGAGCCGCTGAGGCTTGAACCGGAAACGACCGCTGCCGGCAACTGAACCGAACCGAACTTGCCGACAAACTCCCGACGGCTTGCCGTAAAGCCCGACGGTGTCTCGTGCATGCCGAGGAAGGCAAAGCGCGAGAAGTTGATGCTGAACGGGTTGGTCGCAAACAGCGTGCCCGTCGCCTCGTCACGGCTGGACAGGATGAATGGCGAGGTCTTGGCAGGATTGGTGCCCAGCAGCCATTCGACATAGCCGTAGATGCGCAGCTTCTTCGTTTCCGAACCGGTGTTGCGAAGCTTCATATGCGAAAGCTTTGCGGACCGGTTGCGGTCCACCGTCTGGGTCAGCGACAGCTTGACGCCATCTTCCTCGGTCGAGAACACCGAATAGCCGAGGCCGTGACGGGTTTCGAACACGGTTTCTGGACGACGCGACAGAGCCGCGAACGGCGTGACCACGGTGCCCTTGTCGATATCGGCCACGTAGAAGCCTTCGCCGGGACGGTTGATGACGAGATCGTTGGTCCACGGCGTCATCTGGTAGTCGCGCGAGTTCTGCGCCCAGGTAAAGCCTGCGCCTTCCGCGGAAACGTGGAAGCCGAAATTGTCGTTAGAGATGACGTTGATCCACGGATGCGGCGTCGACTGACCACCGTTGAGGCGCACGACATATTCGCTGCCATCTGCGGAGAAGCCGCCAAAACCGTTCCAGAACTCAACTCCGGCCGGACCTTCGCTGGTCTCGACGGGAGCGGAATAGATCTCGCCATTTAGCAGCGGACGGCGATCAACCTCGATCTCCTGATCCTTCGGCGGGGCGAAGATCGTGCTGGTCCGGTTCAACTGATCGCTGATGCGGCCGTTGCGCGCATGAAGCACGACGCGGGACGCGGCAATCAGACCATCGGCGCCGGCACCTTCGATCAGGTCGCGGCGCAGCGTGAAGACGTGCTGGCGTCCACCTTCCTGACCCATGCGGGCAGACATGTGTTCGATCGACGTCTGTACTTCCTGGGCACCCTCGGTTGCCCGCTCGTTGAAGATGACGAGATCAGACACAACGCCGCGCGAGCGCAGGTACTGCTGGGCAAGGATAGCTTCCTTGGCAACCGGCATGTCGTTTTCGTCATTGATGCGCAGCGTGAAGATCGGCAGGTCGCCGGACACCGTCGACGGCCACAGCCCCGACTGTGCCTGCATGCCGGCCTTCAGCGTCGGCTGATCGGCCCGAAGCTGCATGTCCGGATAGACCAGATAGCGGGCGAGATGCTGGAAGGCCGCGGCATCCTGCGAGGTAACGCCGAGATGGCGCATCTGCACCTGCGTGCGGGTCCAGGCCTGGGTCAGTTCGTTCTGGAAGGTTTCGGCATGACGATAATGTTCGATCGCCTTGTCGAGATCCTCGCGCCGTGGCGCGGCGATCGTCCAGAAGATAACGCTGACCTTCTTGCCCGCGGGCACACGAACCGTGCGGCGCAGCGATAGGATCGGATCGAGCGTGAAGCCGTCGGTGTTGGACAGCGACGCACCCGGATCGAAAGCGGCTGCTTCCGACAGCGTGCGACCCCGGCCGAGGAACTTGCGACGGTCGGTCTCGTATTCGGTCGGTCGCGAAGACCCGGCATTGTCGGCGGCAAGGTGTGCCACGATCATGTCGGGATCGCTGAGGTCGCGCTTGTTGCGCCAGGCGCGGATGACGTCGCCACGCTTGCCGATCTCGGTGCGGATAAACATGCGCGAGAACACGGGATGGCCACTGTCGCCATCGTCGCCGGCAATCACAGGCTCCATGTAGGAGGTCACTTCGATGAAGCGGTCCTCGTCGCCCATGTTGAGCAACGTCACGCGACGTCCCTCGGCATCGTGTTCGGTGCCGACAATAACTTCGACCGTGCTGGTCAGCTCGCCGACCGTCTTGTGGAATTCGGCCTTTTCGTCACCGAACACCGTCTTGGTCTGCTCGCCTTCGGCGCGGCGTGGTTCGGCCGTGGTGGACCACCACTCGCCGGATGTCGTGTCGCGCAGGAAGATGAACTGGCCCCAGCGGTCTTCGGTCGGATCCGCCTTCCAGCGGGAAACCGAAAGGTTGTTCCAGCGCGAATAGCCGGAACCGGTCGCCGTCAGCATCAGCGAGTAATGGCCGTTGGAGAGCAGAACCAGTTCGCGGTCCTTGGTGGCCGGGTTGGTGACGGTGCGGATTTCCGGACGCAGCAGCTCGCCGCCGCCGGTACCTGGCTTTTCCTCGTGCTTGGCGCTCATCACTGGAATGTCGCGCGGTGCCTTTTCCTGCAGAAGCAGTTCCGCCGCTTCGATCACAGGATCGGCGTGGAAGAGTTCGCGCAGCAAACCGTTCATGACGACGTTGGCAACGGCTGCGATCGACATGCCATGGTGGTGGGCATAGTAGTTGTAGACGACCGCGCAACGCTTGCCTTCCGGCACGCGGGTCGGCGTGAAGTCGACCGCATCGTGGAAACCGTAGATGCCGAGTGCGCCGAGCTTGCGCAACTCGTTGAGGTTTTCGACGGCCGCGATCGGATCGTACTGGCTGGCGAGGATCGAGGCATAGGGTGCGATAACGGCATTCTGGCCGAGACCGCGCTTCAGACCCAGCGTCGGCACACCGAAGTTGGTGTACTGATAGTGCATCTGATGATCGAGCGCGTTGAACGCGGCTTCCGAAATGCCCCATGGCGTGCCGAGACGGCGGCCGTGGTTCATCTGTTCCTTGACGATCAGATTGTTGGTCTGGTTGAGGATACCGCCTTGACGCTCCTGCATGACGAGCGGCGGCATCAGGTATTCGAACATCGAACCCGACCAGGAGACGAGCGCACCGCGCGCGCCGATCGGCACGACGTGACGGCCAAGCTTGTACCAGTGCTCGGTGGGCAGATCACCCTTGGCAATCCCGAACAGGCTGGTGAGACGCGCTTCGGACGCGAGAAGGTCGTAGCAGGCCTCGTCGACCTCGTTGCTTTCGACCCGGTAGCCGATCGACAGAAGGCGGCGGTCCTTGCGGAACAGGAACTTGAAGTCCATCCCGAAGGCGATCTTGCGGGCACGATCACGCAACACGGCGAGACGGTCGCGCAGTTCCTCGATATTGCCATTGTCGAATGTGCTGTCGCCGATATGCGCTTCGCAGACGGCAACCAGCGACGCTGCCCACTTGGTCACTTCCTCGCTTTGCGCGGAACGCACCTCATGATCGAGATTGTGCGACAGCTTCTGGATGTCGCGGGCAAGCACCGACAGGTTGATGATGCGGATCGAGGCGAACTCGTGCTCGCGCTTGACGGCGGCAAGCGCGTTGGAGAAGCCGATGATACGCTCCTCAAGACGGCGCCGCAGCGGACGGACGGTCTTGCGATCGTCCGGCAGCGACTTCAGCGTTTCTTCGAGAATGCCGACGACATCGCCGAGACCATCGAGATTGCCCTGCAGATGCGCAGAAGGCGCTTCCGCCCAGACACGGCAGGCCGACGAGATGGCGATCAGGTGGCCAGCGAAATTGCCGCTATCGACCGACGACACATAGCGCGGCATCAGAGGCTTCAGGGTATCGGTGTGATACCAGTTGTACATGTGGCCGCGGAACTTGTCCGCGCGCTCGACGGTCGCAAGCGTCTGCTCGATCCGTTCGATCGTTTCGGTAAACGAGATCCAGCCGAAATGCCGCGCCGAGACGATCGACAGAAGGTAGACGCCGATATTGGTCGGCGACGTCCGCTTGGCGATCGAGGGATTGGGCTTTTCCTGGTAGTTGTCAGGCGGCAGGTAGTTTTGCTCCGCCGTGACAAAGGTTTCGAAATAGCGCCAGGTCCGCCGCGCGATCTTGCGCAGCTCGACCGAGACGTTTTCAGGCACGAACAGCTTGTCTTCGGTTTCAGCGGACTGGCTGACATACCAAGCAACCAGCGGCGAGAAGATCCACAGGATGGCGAACGGAATGCCGACCAGGAAC
Organism: Neorhizobium sp. DAR64862/K0K3; assembly: GCF_050500185.1. Taxonomy (NCBI): domain Bacteria; kingdom Pseudomonadati; phylum Pseudomonadota; class Alphaproteobacteria; order Hyphomicrobiales; family Rhizobiaceae; genus Neorhizobium; species Neorhizobium sp. DAR64862/K0K3. Next base: position 3,321,003 of record NZ_CP191449.1, on the reverse strand, counting down.
GCGTTGTCGCCCGGAAGGGCCGCGAGGATCACCGAGAGAACGGCAATCGCCGGAGCATGCCACATGGCACGGTAGTAATCGGTAGGGCTGCCCTGGGCGCCCGACTGGATCGAGGCGGCTGTCTTCCATTCCAGCATCAGCTTGCGGCTGACGAGCAGGCGGTAGAGCGAGCGGGCGATCGCATCAGTCATGATGCAGGCAGAATCGGCGATGAACACGATGCGCAGTGCGACCTGCGCATTGGTGGAGCGCACATCCGACCAGACCGAATAGAAATGGGCGCTCGTGACATTGTCGCTGGAGCGCGGCAGAAGGTTGGTGAGAAGCGAGATGGTGGGCGCCACGAACAGCGAGAAGATCAGCAGGATCTGCCAGATCAGCGCACCGAGCGGATCCATGAAGTACCAGCCGAGAATGGAGGCGAAGAACCATGCGATCGGGGTGAGCGACCGGCGCAGGTTATCGAGCATCTTCCAGCGGCCAAGGGCGCTGACGCCCCGCTTGGCTTCAAGAATGTAAGGCAGGAGCTGCCAGTCGCCACGCGCCCAGCGATGCTGGCGCGAGACCTCGACCTCGTAGCGAACCGGGAAATCCTCGACCAGCTCGACATCGGTGATGAGCGCGCAGCGCGAGAACGAGCCTTCGAGAAGGTCGTGCGAGAGAACGGCGTTTTCTTCGATACGGCCCTTGAGGGACGTCTCGAACGCGTCGACGTGATAGAGGCCCTTGCCCGTGAACGAGCCTTCGGCCGTCAGGTCCTGATAGACATCGGAGACCGCAAAGACATAGGGATCGAGACCGCGGCCGACCGAAAACACGCGCTGGAAGACAGAGGCTTCCTTGCCGGTCGTCAATGACGGCGTCACGCGCGGCTGCATCAGACCGTAGCCGCGCACGACCTGGTGCGTATCAGGATCGATGACGGGACGGTTGATCGGGTGATGCATTTTGCCGACCAGCTTGGTCACCGCATCGCGGATCAGGCGGGTGTCGGCATCGAGCGTCATGACATACTGGACATTCTCCGGCACCATGTTGGCGCCCTGGAGATAGGTCGTGTCACGATCGCCGCGGAGCAGAAGATTGAGTTCGTGCAGCTTGCCACGCTTGCGCTCCCAACCCATCCAGGCGCCTTCGTTCGGGTTGAACAGGCGGCGGCGGTGCAGGAGGTAAAAGCGCGTCCCCGCCTCTTCCATGTAGCGGGTGTTCAGCGCTGCAATCTCGCGCTTGGCATATTCGAGGATTTCAAGATCAGCTTCCTGTTCCTCGAACTTGGCATCGCGCCAGTCGCTGAGGAGGGCAAAATAGATCTCGCCCTTGGGGTTGGCCAGATAATGGACTTCGAGATTGCGGACGAGTTCATCGACCGTATCCCGGTCGGCGATCAGGCAGGGCACCACGACCAGCGTGCGCGCCTCCTCGGGAATGCCTTCCTTGTATTCGTATCCGACAAGCCGGGCCGGTTTGACGAAATAGGTCACGACCGTATTGAACAGACCGGTCGCGCCTTCCGACGCGGGCAGCGCGAACATCAGAAGCAGGAAGAAGACGACCACCAGCGGAATGGCAGCCGCCACGAGGAAATAGCCGGTAACGGCGAGCGCCAGAAAGGTGAGAAGCATGACTGGGCCGCCGATGGCGAACCAGCCGAGCTTGCGGTAGGCGCGCACAGCCCGCTGCAGAAGCGGCGGCTGGTAGCCGACGGCCGTCTCCAGCTCCTTGCGGCGGCGCCCGACGATGAAGGCGCCGACATTGGTTTCGCGCTCGTCCGGATTTTGCGCCCTAGCCGCGATCGCAAGATCAACGGCAGCCTGGGTCACCTCGGCTTCGCTGCGCTTGGAAACGCGGGCGATCTTTTCGATGCGGCTGCGGAAGGCATTGCGCGAGCCGAAATCGAGCGCTTCGTAATCCGTGTGCTCGCGGAAGATCTTGTCGATCTGCGAGACCTCTTCGAACCAGACGCTCCACTCCGTATCGTCGATCAGGCGCAGGCTCTTGATGATGTTGCCCATCGTCACGTTGCCGGACGACAAGCGGCTCTGTTCCGCCTGCATCACGGTTTCGACAGCCTTGCCGGACGCGACCAGCCGCTTCTCCAGCCATTCGATGGCAAAGCCGGAATTCTGCGAGGCATTGCGCAGGCGATAGAGGAACTGGCTGGTAAACGTGTTGTCGTCGGTGAGGCCTTCGAGGCTCTTCAGGAGCTCGGCACCGGCAGTCTCGTCGTTCAGACGAATGATCTCGTCGGCGGCATCGTTGGCGCGGCGGCGCATGTTGCGCGAGCGATCAACGCGGCTGGCGATACGACGCAGGTTCTCAATGAGAACGAAGCGGATGAACGATGGCAGCGCCCAGAGTTCGCCGATCTCCAGCGGCTCGTCGGTCTGGTAACCCTCGACCATCTCGGCCAGCGTTTCGCGCGAGATGCTGCTGTGGGTGTGCGCCACATAAAGCCATGCCAGCGAGAGAACGCGCGGGATTTCCTGGCTGCCGATCTTGGTGGTCGGCAACTGCTTGAAGAATTTCTTCGGGAAGTCGCGGCGGACTTCCTGGATCGCTTCCTCGACGATGTAATAGTTGTCGAGCAGCCATTCCGCGGCAGGCGTGATTGAAGCACCCGCATCGACATCCTGCGCGGCGGCGCGATAGACCCTGAGAATTTCCTTCTCGTTTTCCGCGTGGCGCGTGAAAAACTCGAATTTCATGAAGCCCGGCAGATCGGCTGCACCTTGCCGACCCAGCGTTTCTCCACATTGCCGAAGATCATCAGCCGTAAAATACGTCGCGCGGATCGAATCGTTATGATCGATCTGCTTGCTTTCCGTTTCGCGGGTAGAAGCCGAAGGCTGAATATCAGGGGACATGGATGAACTTCTGAATGAATTTCGTTTCACGAACTAAGATGCGAAGCATGAGATAGAGAGCGATCCTTATATTGCAAATCGTGGATCAATCGCTATCGCATCTGCTCACGCAGTAAGACATTGTCGGCTCTAGGGCCAACAGCCTGAATAAATGCTGAATGCGAGGCTGTTCATTTGCCTGAACGATGATGGCACTGCTAAACGTGAACGATACGAGTGAGCAGCTTGGACGCGTTTGCAGGCAGATAGGGTGATGGAACGATGACGATCAAGTTTACCAACGACATGAGCGAAGTTGTGGCAACCCGCCGCTTTCTGCATCAGCATCCCGAACTTGGCCTCTCGGAATTCACCACTTCGGACTATATCGCGGCAAAGCTTGAGGAATTCGGTTACGCCGTCACCCGCGGCCTCGGCAAGACCGGCATCGTTGCGACCCTGAAGAACGGATCGAGCGATCGATCGGTCGGCATTCGCGCCGATATCGACGCGCTTCCGATCGAGGAAGAAACCGGCGCGGACTATGCAAGCCTCAACAAGGGCGTCATGCATGCCTGCGGTCACGATGGCCATACCGCCATGCTTCTGGGTGCCGCAAAGATACTCGCACAGCGCAAAAACTTCGACGGCAAACTCAATCTGATCTTCCAGCCGGCCGAAGAAAATTTCGGCGGCGCCAGGCTGATGATGGAGGACGGACTGTTCGATCGCTTTCCCTGCGACGCCGTCTTCGGCCTGCACAATGACCCGAGCCTGCCCTTCGGCAAGATCTTCGTCAAAGAAGGGCCTATCATGGCGGCGGTCGACGAATGCCGTATCGTCGTCAATGGCCGGGGCGGTCATGGTGCCGAACCGCAGGATGCCGCAGACCCGATCGTCGCCGGCGCCAGCATCATCATGGCGCTGCAGACTGTCGTTTCCCGCAACATCCATCCACTCGATCCGGCCGTCGTCACGGTCGGCGCGTTCAACGCCGGCATCGCCAGCAATGTCATTCCGGAGCGGGCAGAAATGGTTATCACCATCCGGTCCTTCGACCCTGCCGTGCGAGACAAGCTGGAGGAACGGATCCGCGGTGTAGCAGTTGGCCAGGCGGCAAGCTACGGCATGACAGCGACAATCGAATATACCCGCGGCTACGACGCGACCGTCAACCACAAAGCGGAGACGGACTTTGTCAGGGACCTGGCGAAGAAGGTTGTCGGCCCGGAAAACCTTGCCGAAATCGAACGGCCGATGATGGGCGCCGAGGACTTCGGTTATTTCCTTGCAGAGAGGCCAGGCACCTATTTCTTCTTAGGCACCGCAAGAACCAAGAACGATCCCCCGCTCCATCATCCGAAATTCGACTTTAACGACGACGCCTTGCCGATCGGGACAAATTTCTGGGTGGAACTGGCAGAAGCCTATCTGCCGACGACACAGGGCTGAAACAGTAAGCCTTCCGATCCGGGCGCGGATCGGAAGGCTTCGTTGCTATTGAAACCTTGAATTTCGGATACGTGTCAGGCGAGAATACCGAGCGTGACTGCCCCGATGAACACGAAGGCGGCAGTCACAAGGCCTGCATATGCTACCCACTGCCACCTGCTGACGACGCCCGGGGCGCGGTGAGGGAATGCCCGAGTATGATGCTGGATCGGCTGCATGCGAACCTCCCGGTTTTGTGTCTCTTCCCATGTAGTTTAGCTTAACTCTACCAAGCTGATAGAGATAACTTTCTCCTGAGCACCACGTTCCTTGGAAAATACTTTTTTCTTAACGCCCCAACGTGCCGGTTAACGGTTTATTATGCCTGCGGCCTAAAACGAGACCTCAGGCGGCAAACCTGTCGAGCGCCAGGCGGAACACGTCCGGGTCGATATTGCCGCCTGAGCAGACCGCAATCACCGTCTCGCCAAGGCTCTCGCCATGGAAAAGCGCCGCCGCCAGCGCAACCGCGCCGCCCGGTTCAACGACGATCTTCAGACGGTTGAAGGCAAGCGCCACCGCATGCAGCGCTTCATCTTCCGTCACCACTATGCCCGGGCCGCAGAGACGCGACATGATCGGAAAGGTAATCGTGCCAGGCTGCGGCGTGACGATCGCGTCGCAGAGCGAACCTGATTGTGTGGCGTTCTTCTGGATCGTTCCGCTCGCAAGCGAACGGGTCACGTCGTCAAAGCCTTCGGGTTCGCAGGGATGCACGGTAAAGCCCGGTGCACGTGCTTCGAGCGCCAGCGAAATCCCGGATATGAAGCCGCCCCCGCCGGTCGGCACCAGAACACTGGCCTGCGTGATCCCCTCTTCCGCAGCCTGTTCGGCGATTTCCAGACCTGCCGTCCCCTGCCCGGCGATGACAAGCGGTTCGTCGAATGGCTTGATGAGGGTCAGGCCTCTTTCGCTCGAAAGCTGCCGGCCGATCTCGTCACGATCCTCGCTGGCGCGATCGTAGAGCACCACTTCGGCGCCGTAGGCCCGCGTGTTTTCAATTTTGATGCGCGGCGCATCGGCGGGCATGATGATGACGGCCGGAATGCCATGCATCCTGGCCGCCAGCGCCACGCCCTGCGCATGGTTCCCGGACGAAAAGGCGATAACGCCCTTCGCGCGAACGTCCGCCGGAAGATACGAAATTGCCGACCACGCGCCACGGAACTTGAACGAGCCGGTCTGCTGCAGGCATTCGGGTTTCACGAAGATGCGCCGCCCGGCGATGTCATCCAGAAATGACGAGGACAGAAGCGGCGTGCGGCGGGCATGGCCGGAAAGACGGCCGCGCGCGGCTTCGATCATAGCAATATCGGTCATCGGGAAATCCTTGGGGACGAACAGGCGAGACCCCGAACCTATTCGCCGATGCTGCAGGCGTAAAGATGCCGACGGCCGACAAGTGCCGCTATCCTTCAGCCGTTGAACCGAGTTTCACCACCGTCTTGATTGGAAGATGGTCGGACGCGAGCCGCGCAAGCGGCGTGTCATGGGTCACGACCCTCTCAATCAGGCCCGGCCGGTTCGCCATGATCCGATCGAGTGCCAGCACCGGCAGGCGCGACGGAAAGCTTGGAACCGCCGGCGGCAGGCCGAATACGGTAGCGAGTGTGTTGAGCGCCGAGCGGTCACCCAGCCGCCACTCGTTGAGATCGCCCATCAGCACTGTCGGATGCTCGTCGCGGGAGCCGATGATCTCGAGCAGCATGCGCGCCTGCTGCTGACGCGACCGGTTGAGAAGACCAAGATGTGCCGCAATCACGCGAAGTGTGCTGCCATCCTTCATCTCGAGTTCGGTGATTAGTGCCCCGCGCGGCTCCAGCCCCGGCAGTTTGACCTGATGCACGTCGCGGACGAGACCTTCGCGGAAAAAGATCACATTGCCGTGCCAGCCATGCGCCTTGGCGACGCCGGAGATCGGCACCGGAAGCAGCCCCGTTTCACGCTCCATCCAGCCGAGATCGAGTAGGCCGCGACGTTCGCCAAACCGGCTGTCGGCTTCCTGGAGAGCAATCACGTCCGCGCCGATTTCGCGGATCACGTGAGCGATACGGGCCGGATCGAACTTGCGGTCGATGCCGACGCATTTGTGCACGTTGTAGGAGGCGATCAGCATGCCGCTGTCTCTGTCATGCACGGAATGAACGCCTTCGCCGCGGTTCTTGCGGGCCTTGATCGATGCCAGGATGCTGGCCGGAAGGTTGGGACGTTTCTGATGCATGATATCGCGCTTCGGTCTTGCCGGTTTAAAGATAGGGCGATCCCAACCAAAGAACTTTCTCGATCAGGCGAACGGGAAACGGCCGTGATCTCAGGCTGTGAAGCGTCACCTCGGTCGAAGAGGAAATCATCAAGTCTATCCTTCGTTCCAAAGTTCGCGCAAAAGCCTCGTCCAGCACTTCCAGATCCACCTCGAAATTCAGCCGCAGCGAACGCGGATCGAGATTGGAAGACCCCACGTAGGACCAGCGGCTGTCGACGGTCAGAAGCTTGGAATGATTGAAGGCGCCGCTTGCCCGCCAGATACGGCAGTAGTTCTTCAGCATCTGGTCGAACTGCGCCGTCATCGCACGATCGACAAGCGTCAGGTTGTTCGCGCCGGGCACGACGATATCAACCCGCACACCGCGCCTTGCCGCCGTAACCAGCGCGGTAATCAGCTCCCGGTCCGGCAGAAAATAGGGCGACACGATGCGGATCGATGACCGGGCGACGGAAAATGCGCCCATCAGCATCTTGTGGTTGGTCTCGACGCTACGGTCCGGTCCGGTCGAAACGACCCGGGCAATGACCGCCTTGCCGGGTTCCGCCGCGGGCGCGACAAGCTCCCATGCCTCATCTTCCAATGTCTCGCCCGTGGTGAACTGCCAGTCGGCGGCGGCAACGGCAAAAAGGTCGGCCACCAATGGCCCGGTAACCTTGAAATGCGTATCGAGCGAAAACCCATCGCCATTGAATTCGCTCGAGAAACTTTCGCGAATGTTGATGCCGCCGGTAAACGCGACGCGGCCATCCACGACCAGGATCTTGCGGTGGGTTCGAAGGTTTGCGTAAGGCAGCCGCAAGCCGACAATGACGTTGCCGTTGAAGACGCTGACCCCGACGCCGCCATCGCGCAGCATGCCGAGTACGCTTGGAACCGAGTAGCGGGCGCCGACCGCATCGATCAGCACACGCACTTCCACACCACGCTTTACCGCCGCGGTCAGGGCCTCGACAAACTGACGTCCGATCCTGTCCCGATCGAAGATGTAGGTTTCCAGAATGACGCTCTTCTTCGCCTTGCGGATCGCACCCAGCATGGCGGCATAGGCGGCGTCGCCGGTATCCAGCGAAAGAATGGAATTTCCGGATGTGAGGTGATGGGAAGTAACCCGGTCTCCCAGCGTCTTCATCGCGCGGAACCGGTGACCAAAATCCTTGATGATCAGTGCATCTGTCGCGTCGTAGGAGGCAAAATGCGCCCACTCGCGGCCCTGCAGCAGCGCGCGGCGGTCACTGATGACCGTTCGGCGGATGCGATTGACGCCGGCAAGCATATAGAGCGACGCGCCGATGATGGGCGACAGGACGATGATGCCGACCCAGCCAATCGCCGAGCGCACCTCTTCCTTCGTCATGGCCGCGTGGATCGCGGCCGCCGTGCCGGCAACGAGCGAAAAGACGAACAGGATGTGCGGCCAGTAGGTATGGAAGAGGTCAAGCATGAGGCGAATATATGCGCCCCATCGCTTTGGGCAATCGGAGCCGGACAAAGGTTAGCCCGGCTCCTGATGACATCAGGCGTCGAGCTGCTTTTTCAGCACGTCGAGCGACGCTTCGAATGTGTCGAACAGCACATCCAGCTGAGACTCGTTGATGATGAGAGGTGGGCAAAGCGCCAGCGAGTCGCCGATCGCACGGCTGATCAGCCCCTTCTCGACCATGATCGAAAACAGTTTCGGGCCGAGCTGACCGGTGGCAAACCCTTCGCGCGGAGCAAGTTCGAGCGCACCGATGAGACCGATGCCACGCGCTTCGATCGCCAGCGGATGACCTTCGAGTTCCTTCAAACGCGACTGAAATTTTGGCGCAAGCGCCCGGACGTTTCCGACCAGATCGCGCTCTTCGATGATCGCGATATTTTCCAGCGCAACGGCCGCCGCCACCGGGTGGCCGGCGGCGGTGACGCCGTGTCCGAACGTGCCGATCTTCGCGGATTCGTCCGCGATCGGGGCGTAGACGTTCTCGTTGATGAGAAGCGCCGAGATCGGCTGGTAGGACGAGGAGATCTGCTTCGACAGCGTCATGAAATCCGGCTGCAGATCGAAGGTCTGCGTCCCGAACATGTTGCCGGTGCGGCCAAAGCCGCAAATCACTTCGTCGGCGATGAACAGGATGTCGTATTTCTTGAGGATGGCCTGGATGGCCGGCCAATAACCGGCAGGCGGCACGATCACGCCGCCAGCACCCATCACCGGCTCGCCGATAAAGGCTGCGACGGTTTCGGGGCCTTCGCGCAGGATCAGGTCCTCGAGTTCCTTGGCACACCGTTCGACGAAGGCAGCCTCGCTCTCGCCCTCGAGCTTGAAGGCGCGGTAATGCGGGCAGGATGTGTGGAAGATGCCGGGCAGCGGAAGATCGAAAGAGCGGTGGTTGTTCGGCAGACCGGTCAGGCTTGCGGAAACGGCCGTCACGCCGTGATAGCCCTTGATCCGGGAGATGATCTTTTTCTTCTCCGGCTTGCCCATGGCGTTCGACCGGTACCAGATCATCTTGATGGCCGTATCGTTGGCTTCCGAACCCGAGTTCGTGAAGAACGCCTTCGACATCGGCACCGGCGCCATCTGCACCAGCTTTTCGGCAAGCTCGATCGACGGGCCGTTCGCCCGCGATGTGAACGTATGGTAGTAGGGCAGCTTGCTCATCTGCCGCGTGGCGGCCTCGACCAGCCGGTTTTCACCAAAGCCGACAGCGACGCTCCAGAGGCCGGACATGCCTTCGATGTATTTCTTGCCGTTGTTGTCGTAGACGTAGATGCCTTCGCCGCGTTCCATCACCAGCGCACCGTCGCGCTCCAGAGCGCGGGCGTTCGTGTAGGAGTGCATGTGATAAGCCTTGTCGCGGGCTTCCATGGAATTGGGCTGTACCGTCACGAAGGGCCTCCTCTGCACCTGACTGATTTTGGCGTCATTCTTACGGCGAAACGCCAATCTTGGACAGCGCAAAACACTGTCCAAGAACTTCTCCGTTCGAAATAGTTGACACGACGGCTTACATGTTCACTTCACCGTCATTGCGGCGACCGGCGGCTCGGTACCGGCAGGCATCGGGCTGATATAGGCCTGGCCCTTCAGCCGCTTCCTCAGATCCGCCCAGGCGGCCTCGCGCAGCTGCTCGCTTTCCAGCGCCGCAAGACCCGTGGCGGCCATTGCCTTGGCAACGGACACCATGCCCTTGTGGGCAAGCTCGCTCTTGCCTTGCGCGACGACCTGCCAGGTATGAAGCTGGGTTCCGATGGCAAGCGTTGCGCCATAGGCCTGAACGGTCGGCACCACCCAGCTGACATCGCCGACATCGGTCGAGCCGCCCATCTGACGAAGCTCGCCATGCGCCGGAAGCACGAAATCCGCCAGGGGAACATCGCGTTCGTCAAGCCGCTCCTGGCGCCAGCTCGCCGCAATATCCTCCGGCGTCAGCGTTGCACGGATCTTGGCCGCAAATTCCTGGTCGGCGGCATCAAAAGGCGGCGGGCCGAGGCTTTCCCAGACATCCTGCATCGCGTCCATCAGCGGTGTGTTGACGACGAGGTTGGAAACGCCGGCAAGGATCGTGCTTTCCACCTTCGTTTCGGTCATCAGCGCCGCACCTTCCGCGACCTTCTTGACCCGCTCGATCAGAGGCAGCAGGCCCGGCAATTCGGGTGCGCGAATGACGTAGCGAACCTTGGCATGCGCCTGGACGACGTTTGGCGAAATGCCGCCGCTGTCGAGAACCGCGTAGTGGATCCGGCAATCGGATGGCATGTGCTCGCGCATATAGTTGACGCCGACACTCATCAACTCGACGGCATCGAGCGCACTGCGGCCAAGTTCCGGAACCGCCGCGGCATGCGCCGCACGCCCGGTAAAGGTAAAATCGACACGGCAGTTGGCAAGCGATGTCTCGCGCTGGACGCCTGCGAAATTGCTGGGGTGCCAGCTGATGGCGATATCGACATCTTCAAACGCGCCGGACTGCACCATGAATGCTTTGGCAGCCCCGCCCTCTTCCGCCGGGCAGCCGTAATAGCGCACGCGTCCCGGCGTTCCGTTGGCTTCGAGCCAATCCTTGAGAGCCGTTGCGGCAAGAAGCGAGGCGGAACCGAGAAGATTATGGCCGCAGCCATGGCCGTTTGCGCCGGCAGTGATCGGATCGTAAGCGGTTTCGCCCGCCTTCTGGCTCAACCCGGCAAGAGCGTCGAACTCCCCGAGAAAGGCAATCACCGGTCCACCTTCCCCAGCCTCGCCGATCAGCGCGGTCGGAATGCCGGCCACGTTATCGGTGATCCGGAACCCTTGAGTTTCCAGCATTTCCCGATGCGCTGCCGCGGACAGGGTTTCCATGTAGCAGGTTTCCGGCGTCTCCCAGACGCGGTCGGACAGCTCCCGGAAAACCTCAGTCTTGCGGTCGATAAGAGTTAAGATGTAGGGAAGATTGGAATTTACGGTCGTCATAATATGCGCCTCGATCAAGCATTCGGTCCTGAAGGCGCCAAACCCTAACCGTTTCCCGCCCAATGACAATGGACCGGCAGCTTAAAAAATAAGCGCGGCTGAAAAAATCAACATGCCGCGCTCGGCAACGCAACGCGTGAAACTTGGTATCTCGACAAGTGCATCATAATCGCTATGCTCGCGCCCGACGTCACAGGAAGACCAAGGATACCGCAGAAGACGATAACAATTTTGCGTAAATAAGGCCGACGCCGTGAGTTCATGCTCATGAAAGCCGAATACTTGGAAATCCGTCGTCAATTCGAGAAAACATGGGTTGAGTGCCGAAAAGGTATCGGAGATCCGTCGAAGACTGAAGAATACGGTCAGCAAACAAAAGATTTGCGACCAGGAGGTGAGACACACAAGCAGGATTGACGCGCACGTAAGCGTATCATCAAATTCAAAACACGGCCTAGCCTGGCAGTTAGCCGGCTCAAGGTCATTGGGAGACCGATATGAAATACAAGCTCGCCATTGCCACAGCCCTGCTGTCGGCAACAATTTTCGCAGGCGCTGCGAACGCCAAGACCTTCGTGTATTGCTCCGAAGGTTCGCCGGAAGGTTTCGACCCCGGCATGTACACCGCCGGCACGACGTTCGACGCTTCGGCCCACCCGATCTACAACCGCCTGCTCGAATTCAAGCCTGGCACGACGCAGCCGGAAGCCGGTCTCGCCGAAAGCTGGGACATTTCGTCCGACGGCACCGTCTACACATTCAAGCTGCGCCCGAACGTGAAGTTCCAGACCACGGAATTCTTCACACCCACGCGCGCGCTGAATGCCGATGACGTGATCTTCTCCATCGGTCGTCAGATCGACGAGAAGAACGCCTGGAACAAGTACATCAACGGCGCTTCCTGGGAATATGCCGACGGCATGGGCTTCCCGAAGCTGATCAAGTCGATCGAAAAGGTCGATGACCTGACCGTGAAGATGACGCTGAACCGTCCGGAAGCACCTTTCCTCGCCAACCTGGCCATGCCTTTCGCTTCGATCCTGTCGAAGGAATACGCAGACAGCCTCGACAAGGACGGCAAGAAGGAACAGCTCAACCAGAACCCGGTCGGCACCGGCCCGTTCACCTTCGTCGCCTACCAGCAGGATGCCATCATCCGCTTCAAGAAGAACGCCGATTACTGGGGCACCGCTCCGAAGATCGACGACCTCGTCTTCGCGATCACCAGCGACGCTGCCGTTCGTTACCAGAAGCTCAAGGCCGGCGAATGCCACCTGATGCCTTTCCCGAACGCCGCTGACGTCCAGTCGATGAAGTCGGACCCGAACCTTCAGGTTCTGGAGCAGGAAGGCCTCAACATCGCCTACCTCGCCTACAACACGACCCAGGCTCCGTTCGACAAGCCGGAAGTGCGCATCGCGCTCAACAAGGCGATCAACAAGAACGCGATCGTCGACGCCGTCTTCCAGGGCATGGCAACGCCTGCAACCAACCCGATCCCGCCGACGATGTGGTCCTACAACAACTCCGTCAAGGACGACACATACGATCTCGAAGCCGCCAAGAAGATGCTGGCCGATGCTGGCGTCAAGGACCTCTCCATGAAGGTCTGGGCGATGCCGGTTTCGCGTCCCTACATGCTGAACGCGCGCCGCGCCGCTGAAATCATCCAGGACGATTTCGCCAAGATCGGCGTCAAGGTCGAGATCGTTTCCTACGAATGGGCAGAATACCTGCAGCGTTCGAAGGCAAAGGACCGCGACGGTGCTGCCATGCTCGGCTGGACCGGCGACAACGGTGACCCGGACAACTTCCTCGACACCCTGCTGGGTTGTGACGCCGTCGGCGGCAACAACCGCGCTCAGTGGTGCAACAAGGAGTTCGACGAACTGGTGAAGAAGGCCAAGGTCACGTCCGACATGGCCGAGCGCACCAAGCTTTATGAGCAGGCGCAGGTCGTCTTCAAGAAGGAAGCACCTTGGGCAACCCTCGATCACTCGCTTGCTATCGTCCCGATGGCAAAGGGTGTGACCGGCTTTACCCAGAGCCCGCTTGGCGACTTTACGTTCGAGACCGTCGATATCGCTGAGTAATCCAGCCTAATCACAACTTTTTGCCGCGGGGAGCGTTGCGTTTCCCGCGGCATTTTCTTATGAGACGCCCAAAAATGCGGCGCGACGCCGAAATGGCTCGGTTCGTGGCTTGACACGGTTTGAAATCGACCGGAGCCCCTTCCACAAAGGCTTACAATGTTTGGTTTGCTACTGCGGCGCCTCGCCGTGCTGATCCCGACCTTCCTCGGGGTCTCGATCATCGCCTTTTCCTTCATCCGGCTCCTGCCGGGCGATCCGGTCATGCTGTTGTCCGGCGAGCGCGTCATGTCGCCCGAGCGGCATGCGCAGATCAGCGCCCAGCTTGGCATGGACCGCCCGATGGTCATCCAGTATTTCGATTATCTCGGCGGCGTGCTGACGGGTGACTTCGGCTCCTCGATCGTCTCCAAGAAGCCGATCCTCGACCAGTTCTGGGCGCTGTTTCCAGCGACCGTCGAGCTGTCCATCTGCGCAATGATCATCGCCGTTGCGCTCGGCATTCCCGCCGGCGTCATCGCCGCCATGAAGCGGGGTTCGATCTTTGACCAGGGTCTGATGGGCATCGCGCTGGTCGGCTATTCGATGCCGATCTTCTGGTGGGGCCTGCTTCTGATCATTCTGTTTTCCGGCACGTTGCAGTGGTTCCCGGTTTCGGGTCGCATCTCGCTTATGTTCTACTTCCCGCAGGTCACCGGCTTCATGCTGATCGACTCGCTGCTGTCCGGGCAAAAGGGTGCCTTCTCCTCGGCCATCAGCCATCTGGCGCTGCCGTCGATCGTGCTTGCCACCATCCCGCTTGCCGTCATCGCCCGCCAGACCCGCTCGGCCATGCTGGAAGTGCTGTCCGAAGACTACGTGCGTACCGCCCGCGCCAAGGGCCTGTCGCCGTTCCGCGTCGTCGGCGTGCATGCGCTGCGCAACGCGATGATCCCGGTCATCACCACCATCGGCCTGCAGATCGGCGTCATGCTTGCGGGCGCGATCCTGACCGAGACGATCTTCTCCTGGCCGGGCATCGGCAAGTGGATGGTCGATAGCGTCTTCCGTCGCGACTACCCGGTCATCCAGGGTGGCCTGCTTCTGATCGCGGCGATCATCATGACGGTCAACCTCATCGTCGACCTCATGTACGGCCTCATCAATCCCCGTATCCGCCACTGATCCGCCGAGATAAGAAGGAGAAAAATCCCATGGCAGATGCAATAACCGCCAAGACGCCAGAGATCGTCACGACCGGGCAGATGCGCCGCCAGATGCTCAAGGAGTTCTGGTTCTACTTTTCCGAAAACCGCGGTGCCGTCATCGGCCTGTTCGTTTTCATCGCTCTCGTCGTCGTAGCCGTCCTCGCTCCGGTGATTGCCCCGCATTCACCGTTCGAACAGTATCGTGACGCCGTGCTGCGGCCGCCGGTATGGGCCGAAGGCGGCAGCTGGAGCTTTCTTCTCGGAACAGACCCTGTCGGTCGCGACATTCTTTCGCGCCTGATCTACGGCGCACAGTATTCGCTGTTCATCGGCTTGTTCGTGACGACGCTGTCGCTGCTCGGCGGCATTCTCGTCGGCCTGATCGCGGGCTACTATCGCGGCTGGATCGATACGGTGATCATGCGCCTAATGGACATCATCCTGGCGTTTCCGTCGCTGCTTCTGGCGCTGGTTCTGGTCGCAATCCTGGGGCCCAGCCTCACCAACGGCATGATCGCGATCGCGCTCACCCTGCAGCCGCATTTCGTGCGACTGACCCGTGCCGCCGTCATGGAAGAGAAGACGAAGGATTACGTCACCGCTGCCCGCATTGCCGGCGCCGGTCCGATCCGTCTGATGTTTCGCACCATCCTGCCGAACTGCACCGGACCGCTCATCGTCCAGGCGACGCTCTCCTTCTCGAACGCGATCCTCGATGCGGCGGCCCTTGGCTTTCTCGGCATGGGCGCACAGCCGCCGGCGCCTGAATGGGGCACGATGCTGGCCGAAGCACGCGAGTTCATCCTGCGCGCCTGGTGGGTTGTCACCTTCCCCGGCCTTGCAATTCTCATCACCGTTCTTGCCATCAACCTGATGGGCGACGGCCTGCGCGATGCGCTTGACCCGAAACTGAAGAGGTCCTGATCATGGCGCTTCTGCAAATCGACAATCTCACCGTTGAATTCGAAACCGCGACCGGCTGGTTCCGGGCCGTCGACGGCGTTTCGATCACGGTCGAAAAGGGCGAAGTTCTCGCCATCGTCGGCGAAAGCGGCTCCGGCAAGTCCGTTTCGATGCTGGCCGTCATGGGGCTTCTGCCGTGGACGGCGAAGATCACCGCCGACCGCATGCTGTTTGAAGGCAAGGACTTCCAAAAACTGAGCCCTGCCGATCGTCGCAAGCTGATCGGCAAGGATATCGCGATGATCTTCCAGGAGCCGGTGGCAAGCCTCAACCCTTGCTTCACGGTCGGCTTCCAGATCGAGGAAGTGCTGCGCATCCATCTCGGCCTCGACAGACAAGCCCGCCGCGCCCGTGCCATCGAACTGTTCAAGCTGGTCGGCTTGCCGGACCCAGCGGAACGGCTGAACAGCTTTCCGCACCAGATGTCGGGCGGCCAGTGCCAGCGCGTGATGATCGCCATCGCGATCGCCTGTGACCCGAAGCTTCTGATCGCCGACGAACCGACGACAGCACTCGACGTCACCATCCAGAAGCAGATCCTCGACCTGATCATGGACCTGCAGACCCGCACCGGCATGGGCCTGATCATGATCACCCACGACATGGGCGTCGTCGCCGAAACCGCCGACCGGGTCGTGGTGCAGTACAAGGGCCGCAAGATGGAGGAAGCCGACGTGCTTTCGCTGTTTGAGAACCCGCAGAGCAACTATACCAAGGCGCTTCTCGCAGCCCTGCCGGAAAACGCGACCGGTGACCGCCTGACCACCGTCTCCGCCTTTTTCGACGGCAATCCGGACCAGCCTTCGGGAGTGAATGCATGACCGATATGACCAACACCGACATCATGCTGGAAGTGCGCGACATCAAGCGCGACTACGAACTGCCGGCT
This sequence comes from Neorhizobium sp. DAR64862/K0K3, assembly GCF_050500185.1. Classification (NCBI taxonomy): domain Bacteria; kingdom Pseudomonadati; phylum Pseudomonadota; class Alphaproteobacteria; order Hyphomicrobiales; family Rhizobiaceae; genus Neorhizobium; species Neorhizobium sp. DAR64862/K0K3. The sequence goes on along the minus strand of NZ_CP191449.1, from coordinate 3,304,845 downwards.
GGCTTCATGAAGCCGAAAAAGACCGTCCATGCGGTCAAGGGCGTCTCCTTCAAGCTGGAACGCGGCAAGACGCTGGCAATCGTCGGCGAAAGCGGCTGCGGCAAGTCCACGCTTGCCCGCATGATCACCTTCATCGACGAACCGACGGCCGGCGAACTGATCATCGACGGCCAGAAGATGGATACGCGTCCGGGCCACCTGACATCAGAAATGCGCCAGAAGGTGCAGATCGTGTTCCAGAACCCCTATGGTTCGCTCAACCCGCGCCAGAAGATAGGCGACGTTCTGGGCGAACCGCTGGCGATCAACACGTCGATGCCGGCATCCGAGCGGCGCGACCGCGCAACCGAGATGCTGATCAAGGTCGGCCTCGGTCCTGAACACTACAACCGCTATCCGCACATGTTCTCCGGCGGCCAGCGCCAGCGCATCGCGATCGCCCGTGCGCTGATGATGAACCCGAAGCTTCTCGTTCTCGACGAACCCGTCTCGGCGCTCGATCTTTCGGTTCAGGCACAGGTTCTGAACCTGCTGGCCGACCTGCAGGACGAGTTCAACCTCACCTACGTCTTTATCAGCCACGACCTTTCCGTTGTGCGCTACATCGCCGACGAGGTGATGGTAATGTATTTCGGCGAGGCGGTCGAATACGGCACCCGCGAAGAGGTGTTCTCCGCGCCGAAGCACGAATACACCCAGACCCTGTTCAAGGCGACGCCGCGCGCCGATGTCGAATCGATCCGCGCTCGTATTGCTAAGAAGAAGGCTGCCTCGGCCGCTTGAACGCCTAAGATGCACTGATAATGCCGGCAGCTGTCGGCATTATCACGGAATTGAGCTTGAAGTTGACGCAGAGAGAAATCTCTCGCATCAGAAGTCATGCAAGAAGAAACCTCTGCCAGCTCGCCGGAAAACGGCGAGCGTCATTGTGGCAGGGTGGGAGTAGCGGCATGGCATTGTTGAACTTGTTCAGAGGCAGGCAGCAGGACAAAGCGCCGGAGCCCGCCTTGCTCAAGTCCCTGGTCGAGGGATACTCGATCGAGGTGATGCCGCGAACCGCGGCCAAGATCGACGACTTCACGACGCTGCTTCCCGCAAACACCCGGGTCTATATCGCCCATATCGATGGCACACCGATCGACGATATGGTGAAGACGGCCAAACGGCTGCGTGAAGATGGCTTCGAGGTCATGCCGCACATTCCGGCCCGCAGCATCGAGAGCCGCGCCATGCTCGACGACTGGGTAAGCCGATATCACAACGAGGCAGGTGTGGACCAGGCGCTCCTCCTCGGCGGCGGTCTGTCGCGTCCTGCTGGCGCTCTCAACAGTTCGCTGCAGCTGATCGAGACCGGCATCTTCGACCGTCACGACTTCAAGCGCCTGCATGTCGCCGGCCATCCCGAAGGCAACAGGGATATCGACCTCGACGGCACGACAAAGCTTGTCGACGAAGCCTTGAAGTTCAAGCAGATCTATTCCGAAAGCACCGATGCGAAGCTTGCCATCGTCACCCAGTTCGCCTTCGATTCGCGGCCGGTGATCCTGTGGGCGGAGCGCATCGCCGCAACCGGCGTCCGCATGCCGATCCATCTCGGCGTCGCGGGACCGACCAAGCTTCAGACGCTGATCAAATTCGCCCTCACCTGTGGTGTCGGCCCGTCGATCAGCGTCATCCAGAAGCGGGCCATGGACATCTCCAAACTCCTGGTACCCTACGAGCCGACCGAATTCCTGACTGAAATCGCCGACTACAAGGCCCGCAACCCGCAAAGCTTGATCGAGCAGATCCACGTCTTCCCGCTGGGTGGTATCAGAGCCAGCGCGGAATGGATTAACGAGCGTCAACCTGCGCTGGCTGAAATCCGCGCGATATAGTCTTTTGCCGAGCGCGCGACGATCGCCTGGCCGTTGCCGCGGATATCCTGTTTGGCGAAGGCTCCGTAGATCCGCTCGAACGGCCAGGCCGCCAGCCGTTCCGCGACATCCGCCACCTCAGCTGCGCTGAGCGGCATCATGTTGGGATAGCTCCACATGAAGGAAACCCGGTCGGCCCCCGGCGTCACCTGCACGATATCGCCGGCGAGCAGCACACCTGTCCCATCCCGCGCTATCCAGTGCATCACGGTTCCGCCAGCGAAATGACCGCCGGCATGTACAAGCGTCGCGGAAGAAGACAGGACGAGCGCATCCTCGTCCCACAGGCGGACGTGATCGGACGGACGCTGGATCCACTGGCTGTCCAAAGCGTGGATGTAGATCGGGCAATCGAAGGCCTCGGCCCAATCCTGCATGGTTGAGTAATAGTGCGGATGGGAGATCGCGATGGCGCTCAACCCGCCCAGCGATTTGACCAGCGTCTTCGTCGCGTCGTCGAGGAGCGCGATACAATCCCAGAGAATGTTTCCGGACGGTGTCTGCACCAGAAGCGCCCGCTGGCCGATAGCAAACGCGGGAACGGTACGGATGGAAAGGACGCCAGGCTCGAGTTCGAGCCAGCTATTGGCATGCCCCTGCTCAAGCTTTTCAGCGGAAACCCACGCCTGGCCGGAAGCCGGGACATATTGCCGGTCGTCGAGGCAGATCGGGCAAGATGCGGGTGGTTCGGCACGATCGGGATAGGATGTGCTACAGGCATTGCAAAGAAAAACCGTCATGAGCCCCCCGCTCCGGATAACCGCGATCAATCGGTTATAGACGAGAACGGACTTCCCGATAGAGGCTGGGACCCACATTCCGGTAAAGCGGCAAGAGCAGCCCGCCTCATTCACGCTTTCCCAACGCGACCGCGATACGCTGTAGCGATGTTGCGGTTGCCGGGAGGCTATGATGACGGAAGCAAAGCCTGTGCGGCTCTTGAACCTCGATCTGCTCCGGCTGGTCTCGGCCCTGCTCGTCCTGTTCTTCCACTACGGTTTTCGCATGCAGATCACTGGCGAAGGCGCCGGGATCGGCTTTCCGGAGCTCGCGCCGATAGCCAAGTGGTTCGATATCGGCCTGCTGATCTTCTTTGCCATCTCCGGCTACGTCATCATGATGTCGGCAGAAGGTCGATCGGCCTTTGATTTTGCCGCTGGACGGTTTGCAAGGCTTTGGCCGACATTCGTCGTCTGCGCCACCATCACCGCCGTCGTCCTGTCGATCTGGCCGGTCCCGGCGCTCAGTGCCCCGACGATGCAGCAATGGCTGGCACATCTCGTGATCCTGTCGCGCGTATTCGGCCAACCCTTCCTCGACGGAGCATACTGGACGATCGCCTACGAAATCATCTTCTACGGCTGGATCGTCGTGGCTCTCGCGACAGGCCTCTTGAAGTCGCACTGGCGTCTCATCGTCACGGTCTGGCTTGCCATTTCGGTGCTGAACGAGGCAGCGCTGCAAAGCGTCGTGCTGCAGAAACTGCTGATCTCCCAGTATTCAGGCTATTTTGCCTTCGGATTGGCGCTGTTTCGGACGCGACTGGAAAACTCCCGGGCAAGCTTTGCAGTGCTCAGCCTCGCAGCCGGCTGGGCCATTGCTGCACCGTTCATAACGGAGCCGGAATTCATTTCCCTGTACGGTTTCGGGAGAAATACCGCGGGCCTGGCCGCGATGGGGCCGCTGGCGCTTGCGGCCGTGACGATCGCGATCTACGCGCCGACACTGCCGATCAAGAGAGGGCTCGCGATCTCGCTCGGCGGGCTGACCTATCCGCTTTACCTTCTGCATCAAAATATCGGCTATGCCGCCTTTGCCAATTTCGGCACGTCGGACAATCGCTTCGCCATTCTGGCTTTGTTGATTGGGGGATTGTTGGCTGTCGCGATGATCATCGCAAGAACAGTTGAGCCTGCCGCGAGACGGGCGATCATTGGGCTTTCAAAGCCCGTTCAGGCCAGCCTGACGCGACTGCGCGCCCGCTTTGCCTGAGGGACCCCGCGGCGGAAAAACCGCCGCAGGGTCTTGTGCACTCAGCCGTTGATGTAAGGCATGACTTCCAGAACGCCGCGGTAGATCATCTCCAACGAAACGTAGAGGATGACGACCAGACCGACATAGGCAATCCAGCGATGCTTGTTGAGCAGGCGGGCGATGAAGCTTGCCGCGATACCCATCAAGGCGATCGAAAGAATGAGGCCGAAGATCAGCACTTCGGGATGTTCGTGTGCGGCACCGGCAACGGCCAGAACGTTGTCGAGCGACATGGAAACGTCGGCGATGACGATCTGCCAGGCAGCCTGGGCGAAGGTCTTGCGTGGCGCACCGCTGACGGACGCGTTCTCGCCTTCCTCGACGGCCTTCGAGACGACATTTTCGGCATCGTCCTCATGGCTGTGCGGGGTGCGCAGCTCGCGCCACATCTTCCAGCAGACCCACAGAAGCAGGACACCACCGGCAAGAAGCAGGCCGACGATCTGCAGAAGCTGGGTCGTGGCAAGCGCAAAACCGATACGCAGCACGGTGGCGGCAATGATACCGATCAGGATCGCCTTGGCGCGCTGATCCTTGGGCAGTCCGGCGGCGGCGAGGCCGATGACGATTGCGTTGTCACCCGCCAGAACAAGGTCGATCATGATTACTTGCGCGAGGGCGGACAGTGCCTCCGGCGTAAAGAATTCCATCATTTGGTACCCGATCTTTCAATACGGAGCACCCATGTCGTGGAAAGGGGCGACGAATTACGGACGGAAATTCACCGCTATCCATTCGATTGCCGTCAAGGTCGAGTGACGACCCCCACAAACACCAGGCACCTGAAGTTGAACAATCCAGTCCGACATCACAGTTCCTGCGAACTGCCAGAGGGGCCCGGTCCTGGTGCGCTGAGATTTATCTTGGGAGCCGCAGAAATCAAGCCCCAACTCACGAACCAGCTCACGGGAGTGTGATTTCTTCGCGGGAAAACGGCTTCTACTTGGTCAGCCGCTTGTGGAGGCTCTCAAGAATGAGCTTTCCAAGCCCCTCGTAATCTTCATCGAAATGGTGTCCGCCTTCGATGCCGACCGTCTCGATACCCTGCGGTTTGAGCGTCGGGCAAGGATCGTCGTCTTCGTCGGTACCATAAAGGCACTGCACGACATGCGGATCGATCTTGGCGATATCGGAAATGCTGTCGCCGTTCTTGCCCTCACCGGCAACACCAAGCCAACCGGTAACGGAAATCTCGAAATCGACCTCTTTCGACAGCGCCAGCAGCGAAATCTGTTTCACCCTCGCTTTGGTCGCAGCCGGCAGGACGTTGAAGGTCGCCGGCAGGATGTCGGCTCCGAATGAATAGCCGATCAGCACCACGTTTTTCACGTTCCACTGGCGCCGGTACGTGTCGATGATCTTGACGAGATCATCCGCCGTTTCCTGCGGCGTGCGTTCCTTCCAGAAATACCGCAGCGAATCCACCCCGACCACAGGCACACCCTGGGCCTGCAGATAACCGCCGAGCTCGCTGTCGATATCACGCCATCCGCCATCGCCGGAATAGACAACCGCCATCGTGTCGAGTGTCGGTTTCGTGTCCAGGACCGTTACTGGCAGATCGAGTTGATCGCTATTGCCGTCACCTTCAATCGCCGTGTCGAGGAGATCTGCGAGCGCTTCAGTTGCAGGCCCGGATACGTCCTTGAGCTCAAGATCCGGCCAACCGGCCTTGAGGCTGGTGGCGTGGTCCTTGCCGGCGGCATCGGCCGCATCGGTCAAGCCGATCGTCACGTCGGCCGGCAGCTTTCCATCGGTAAAGCCGTAGATCGTCCGGTCTCCGGCCTTTTCCTTGGTCGCGGGGGTGCAGAGAACCTTTTCGAGCGGAATGCCGGCCGTCGGATCGACTGCGATGGCTTTCGAGACTGTCGCAAACGGGCTCTGCGCGATCATGCCGAGCGCAAGTGCTGCGCCATCCCCGATTCCGGCAATGATCGGATGCCGGTAACTGGCATTGCCGATCCGGCGCTGCACCTGCTGCGACAGGTCTTCGATATCGGAGACCATGTAGATACAATCGCCGTCATCCTTGGCGAGCGACGCAATGTAGGAGGGATAATCGATACCGACCACCGCCGCCCCCTGATCGACAAGCGCCTTGGCTTGGCTTTCTTCCTCGGCACCCCAGCCTGCGCCCTTCGAGATCAGGAAGACCATCGCCTTCAGATCCTTGTCGGCGGGCAGAGTGATATGCGGCGAGACGATCATGCCGGTCTTGTAGTCATCCGTCTGCGAACCGGTTTGCTCGGAAGCAGGCTGCTGAGCGGAGGCGAAACCGGCACCGGCCAGCAGAATGCCGACGGCGAGAATTCGGGACAGCATCATCATTTTCCGACCACTCCTCTCAAGCCCCCACCAATCAGCAGCGTCGCATCGACCATCGCAATGGCAGGACTGACGCTTGCCACCGCCAGATAGCGGGGTTCCCAGTGCGGGTGAAACTTGGTTTTGAATGCCTTCAGGCCTTTGAAATTGTAGAAGCGCTCGCCGTGTTCGAAGATCACGCTGCCGATCCGGTCCCAGACAGGGGCGGCTTCCCTCTGTGCCATGCCGGAAAGCGGCGCCATGCCGAGGTTGAAGGTCCGGTAGCCGGCGGCCTGCAGATATTCCATGCAGCGGACGAACAGGAAATCCATCGAGCCTCTGGGCGCATCCGGCGCAAACCGCATCAGGTCGACGGTTGCCTCCTGCTTCGTTTCGGTCAGCGACAGCGTCGCAAAGGCAACGATCTTTCCCTGCGTGCGCAGCACCGCCACCGGCTGGGATGCCACATAGGCATCCTGGAAGGCACCGAGCGAAAACGTCTTCTCGCGTGTCTCGTGGGCGGCGAGCCAGGTATCGGACACCCGGCGCAGATCCTCGATCGAACTCATCACATCCGGCTGCTCGATGACGTCGAATTCGAGCCCCTCGCGAAGCCCCTTGTTGACGGCCTGACGCAGACCCGCAAGACGACTTCCCTTGAGATCGAAGCGCTCCAGATCGACGATCGCCAGTTCTCCGAGCTTGACGGCCCGCATGCCAGCATCGGCGCAGTAAGGCAGAAGTGCCGGCGAAATCTGGTAGAACACGGCCCGTCCGCCCTGAGCCCTCGCTTCTTCCACGAAGCTCCAGACCAGTTCGGGGATTTCCCCCGCCGGGCCGACCGGATCGAACAAGGCAATCCAGGAACGCCCCTGGATGCCGTACATGATGAAGGCCTTGCCGTTTGTGGAAAACATCAACCGCTTGTCGGCCATGCGCACGACATTCGCATCGGCGACGTCCTGCTGACGGACGATCGAGATCGCCCGCTCCAGTTCCTCCGGCGTGGATTGCGCCGTGCGGGTCGCAGCCGGCCGAAGCAGGCTGGCAATCGCAATCGTGCCGGCAACGATGGCCACACCCAGGATCGCACGAAGCCCGCGCGGCGCTTCTGCGGAAAACTCGAACTGCCACCAGAGCTCCCGGCTGTATTCCACCTCGCGATAGACAAACAGAAGCACCGTGATCGCGGCGGCCACCAGCACCAGCATCGCCACGACCCAGGCAGGCGTCAGCACCTGCCGGAGGAGCGACGCGGGCCGCGCGAACTGCCGGGCGCTGAGCAACAGGCCGGCGAGCAGAATGACCAGAAAGATCGCTTCAAACACCGCGACCGCACGCACGAAGGCGAGCAGCAAAGCCAGCGCGGTGCAGGCCGTTGCCGTCCACCACGCCCCGTCGAGCCTCTGGCTCACACCGCGGGCCGAAGCAAAAAGAACGATGCCGAGAATGCTGGACAGAAAATGCGCGCCTTCAACGACCGGCAGCGGCAGATAGTTGTAGAGGAAATCCAGATCCGAATCCGGCGTCGGTGTAACGCCCGAAAACACCAGCATTGCACCAGCGATCATCGCGAATGCGGCAAGCAGCAGGGGCGCCAGACGGAATTCCAGTTTGCGCAGCGTCGAGGCGACCGGATGGTTGGAAAGCTGCTGCACCTCCATGCCGATCACGAAGAGCGTCGCGACCAGAAGCGGCAGCACGTGATAGATAACCCGGTAGAGAACAAGGCTGCCGAGAACCTGATCGATATCGACAGTGCTTCCGAGCGCCGCAACGATGATCGTCTCGAACACGCCCAGCCCCGCCGGAACGTGGCTGAGAACGCCGGCACCGACAGCCGTGGCATAGATCGCCAGGAACGACGGCCAGCCGATATCCGTCTGCGGCAGAAGCACGTAAAGAACCGACGCGGACGCTGCGATATCGAGCGCCGTGATCAGGAACTGTTGCGACGAGGTTTTCGTATCGGGAAGCCGCAGCTTCAGCCTGCCCAATGCCACTTCGCGGCCATTCCAGCCGGCAACGACAAGCACTGAGAGCACCACGATGATCGCAACCGCAATGCCGCGCACCCAGCCCTCGCCGATGCCGAGCAGGCTGCCGATCCGAGGCGCCGTGACAAGCGATGCGATCGCAGTCACCCCAAGCAGGCCGATCCCGAAGGCGAGCGTGACAAAGGCGATCACGCGGCCGATGTCGTCGGGGCTGAGGCCCAGCCGCGAGTAACCGCGGAATCGGATCGCGCCGCCGCTCAAGGCACCGAAACCGGCTGTGTTGCCAACCGCATAGGCGCTGAACGCGGTCATCGCGACCGGCACCGGTGGCAGCTTCTTGCCGATATAGGAGAGTGCGTTGAGGTCGTAACCGGTCAGCGCAACGAAACTCAGCGCGGTGAAGAAGATCGCGAGAAGGATGGACGATGCCTTCGTGGCAGCAAGCGCTGCAAGCACGTCGTCATAACTGACTTCGGTAGTCAGATCGTAGATCGCAAACGTCGTGAAGCCGAAGACCACGAGGATGATGAAGGGAACGAGATAGCCGCGATAGTTCTCAAACGTCTCGCGGAGGCCGGTCTTCTGCTGATCTGTGGACATCAATGGTCATGCCGGTTGTTGAAGCATTGCCGGGGATTTCTCCCCGAACGAGCCGGGCAGCTAAGGCGACCCGATCGCGGCAATAATATGTCTGTGTTGCCGCCCTCATTACGTAGGCGCTCGCCTACTTTCAATAAGGGTTTAGCGCATCCGCGTCGCAATAAAAAAGGCGGAAGCTGAAGCTCCCGCCTTTCGCTGTCTCTCTGTGATGAGGGCTCAACGGCGCTGGTTGTAAACGTCGACGCAGACGGCGCCGAGCAGAACCAGACCCTTGATGACCTGCTGATAGTCGATGCCGATTCCGAGGATCGACATGCCGTTGTTCATCACGCCCATCAGGAAGGCGCCGATGACGGCACCCGTGACCTTACCAACGCCGCCGTAAGCCGAGGCGCCGCCGATGAAGCAGGCCGCGATGACGTCGAGCTCGAAGCCCGTGCCGGCCTTCGGGGTCGCGCTGTTGAGGCGAGCGGCAACGACGAGGCCGCCAAGCGCTGCCAGCACACCCATGTTGACGAAGGTCCAGAACACCAGACGTACGGTCTTGATGCCCGACAGTTCGGCTGCGCGGGCATTGCCACCGACCGCATAGATCTGCCGTCCGATGATCGTGCGGTTGGTGAAGAAGCCGTAGGCGACGATCAGCACGGCCATGATGATCAGCACGTTGGGCAGGCCGCGGTGCGACGAGATCAGGTAGGCGACATAGCCGATGGCAGCCATGACAAGGATGTTCTTGCCGATAAAGAAAGCCATCGGCTCGGATTCGACGCCATGCTCGACACGCCGTGCGCGGCTTCTGAAGTTCTGCCAGACCATCAGGGCTGCCAGTACCAGGCCGATGATGAAGGACGTCAGATAAAGGCCGCCCGTCGAGGAGATCAGTTCCGGGATGAAGCCGGAAGAAAGCTTCTGGAAGGTCGGATCGAAGGGACCGATCGACCGGCCGCTAAGGACCGCGATCATGAACCCGCGGAAGACCAGCATGCCGGCAAGCGTCACGATGAAGGACGGAATCCTGAAATAGGCGACGAAATAGCCCTGCATTGCGCCGATCACGCCACCGAGCACGAGGCAGATGATGCTCGCCGTGACAAAGTCGAAGCTGTACTGCACCATCAGCATCGCCGCGACCGCGCCGACGAAACCGGCGACCGAACCGACCGAAAGGTCGATGTGGCCGGTCACGATCACCATCAGCATGCCGAGCGCCATGATGACGATATAGCTGTTCTGGAGAACAATGTTGGTGATGTTGAGCGGCTTCAGCAGAACGCCCCCCGTTGCGACCTGGAAGAAGATGACGATCACGACCAGCGAGATCAGCATCCCGTAGTCACGAAGATTTTCCTTCCAGAAACCTGTCGCCGCCTTGGGAGCGGTAATTGCTTCCTGCGGAGTGCTCATAATTATCTCCCCTTGCGGCGCATGATAGCGCGCATGATATTTTCCTGCGTTGCCTCTTCGCCGGCGACTTCGCCGACAAATTCGCCCTCGTGCATGACCATGATCCTGTCGCAGATGCCGATGAGCTCGGGCATTTCGGACGAGATCACGATGACTGCCTTACCGGCATCCGCAAGTTCGTTGATGATGGAATAGATTTCGTACTTGGCGCCGACATCGATGCCGCGTGTGGGTTCGTCCAGGATCAGGATGTCCGGGTTGGTGAACAGCCATTTGGACAGCACGACCTTTTGCTGGTTGCCGCCGGAAAGCTTGCCGGTTTCCTGGTAGACGTTATGGCTGCGGATCCGCATACGGTCGCGGAATTCCTGGGCAACCTTCATTTCGCGGATGTCGTCGATCACGCCGCGTGACGAAACGCCGCCCAGGTGCGCGAGCGAGACATTCTTGCGGATGTCCTCAGACAGGATCAGCCCGAGATGCTTGCGGTCTTCGGTGACATAGGCGAGGCCCGCCTTGATCGCCCGGTGCACGTCCGAGGTATCCGCAGGTTTGCCATGGATCTTCACGGTGCCGGAAATATCGCGGCCATAGGCGCGACCGAACACGCTCATCGCGAACTCGGTGCGGCCGGATCCCATCAGGCCGGAAATGCCGACGACTTCGCCGGCCCGGACCTTCATGGACACGTTCTTGACCACCTTGCGGTTCGAATGCTGCGGATGGTGGACGGACCAGTCGTCGACCTCGAAGATCACCTCGCCGATCTTCGGCTCGCGCTTCGGGTAACGGCTTTCGAGATCGCGATCGACCATGCGGCGGACGATCTCGTCCTCGTCGACCGGGCCTTCGTGACAGTCGAGCGTGCCGACGGTGCGTCCGTCGCGCAGCACGGTGATGCGATCAGCAACTTCCGAGATCTCGTTCAGCTTGTGGCTGATCATGATCGAGGTAATGCCGTTGCGGCGGAATTCCTTGAGGAGTTCGAGCAGGGCTGCGCTGTCGGTTTCGTTGAGCGAAGCGGTCGGCTCGTCGAGGATCAGCAGGCGCACGTCCTTGGAGAGTGCCTTGGCGATCTCGACCAGCTGCTGCTTGCCGACACCGAGGTTGGTGATGAGGGTTTCGGGCACCTCGGCAACGAGACCGACCTTGGCGAGCAGGGCCTTCGTGCGGATGTAGCGAGCATCGCGGTCGATCACTCCGTACTTGGATGGCGCGTTCGCGAGAAAGATGTTCTCGGCAATCGACATCAGCGGGATGAGCGCGAGCTCCTGGTGAATGATGATGATACCGAGCTTTTCGGAATCGTTGATGTCGCGGAAGTGGCGTTCCTCGCCGTCGAACAGGATCGAGCCTTCGTAGGAACCATGCGGGTACACGCCCGAAAGCACCTTCATCAGCGTCGACTTGCCGGCACCGTTTTCGCCGACAAGGGCGTGAATCTCGCCTTCCTTGACGGTAAAGCTCACGTCCGAAAGCGCCTTAACGGCGCCAAAACTTTTTGAAATGCCGCGCATTTCCAAAATAGGCGGTTTATCCGCCGACAATACAGGATCAAGCATGAGAACTCCTGGAATAGGAAGCCGCGCGACGCTTGCGCCGCGCGGCCAGAGACTTACTTGAGCTGCGATTCCTGGTAGTAGCCGGTATCGACGAGGACCTTCCAGTTCGTCTTGTCGACGACAACTGGCTTGAGCAGGTAGGACGGAACGACCTTCTTGCCGTTGTCATAGGTCTTGGTGTCGGTGACAACCGGTTCCTTGCCGTTCATGGCAGCATCGACCATGTCTACGGTGACCTTCGCGAGTTCGCGCGTGTCCTTGTAGATCGTCGAATACTGTTCGCCGGCGATGATCGACTTGACCGAAGGCACTTCCGCATCCTGACCGGAGACGATCGGCATCGGCATGTCGCCGGAACCGTAGCCGACGCCCTTCAGCGACGAGATGATGCCGAGCGAGATACCGTCATAGGGAGACAGAACGCCGTTCAGCTTCTTGTCGGAATAGGTCGAGGACAGGATGGCGTCCATGCGAGACTGGGCAGTTGCCGGATCCCAACGAAGGGTCGCGACCTTGTCCATGCCGGTCTGGCCGGAGCCGACCTTGAGCGTGCCCTTGTCGATCAGCGGCTGAAGGACGCTCATCGCACCGTTATAGAAGAAGAAGGCGTTGTTGTCGTCCGGCGAACCGCCGAACAGTTCGATGTTGAACGGGCCCTTTTCGGTATCGGCCTTGAGACCCTTTACCAGCGAGGTTGCCTGCTGAACGCCGACCTGGAAGTTGTCGAAGGTCGCGTAATAGTCGACATTCGGTGTTTCGCGGATCAGGCGGTCATAGGCAATGACCTTGATCTTCTGATCGGCAGCCTGCTGCAGAACGTCGGACAGTGTCGTGCCGTCGATCGATGCAATCACGAGAACCTTGGCACCCTTGGTGACCATGTTTTCAATCTGCGACAGCTGGTTCGGGATATCGTCTTCAGCGTACTGAAGGTCCACGTCATAGCCACGTTCTTTCAGAACCTTGACCATGTTGTCGCCATCGGCGATCCAGCGGGCAGAAGACTTGGTCGGCATCGCGACGCCGACGAGACCCTTGTCTGCAGCAAACACAGGCGACGCGAGCGCGACACCTGCGAAAATTGCAACCGTGGTCATGAGTTTCAAAATTTTCATAAGTAACTCCTCCGTTTCAAGCAGCTCACAATTAAGCTGCCGTATTATCCGGGAGAGGCTCCCCGCCTCCCCTCACGACCTTTTTCAGGTCAGTGATTGTCGCGCGGCAGACCTTCGGTCTGCGCAATGCGCTGGTATTTGACAGCCGGTTCGAGAACCGCGCCGGTTTCCATCTGCCCGACGATGCCGCGCTGGATTTCCTGCCACGGCGTCTGGTGCTTCGGATAGCGATAGCCGCCCTCGGCGTCCAGAGTGCTTCGACGTTGTGCAAGCTCATCATCCGAAATCAGGATGTTGGCTTCGCCGCGACCGAGATCGATGCGCACACGGTCGCCGGTCTTCAAAAGTGCAAGACCACCACCTGCTGCCGCTTCCGGAGACGCGTTGAGGATCGACGGGCTGCCCGACGTGCCGGACTGGCGTCCATCACCGATGCAGGCGAGCGAGCTGATACCCCGCTTCAGAAGGTAATCGGGAGCGCGCATGTTGACGACTTCGGCAGCGCCCGGATAACCGATCGGACCGGCACCGCGCATGAAGAGAACCGAATGCTCGTCGATCTCGAGCGATGGATCGTCGATGCGGTGGTGATAATCTTCCGGACCGTCGAACACGATCGCACGGCCTTCGAAGGCTTCCGGATCGTTCGGATTGGAGAGGTAACGCTCGCGGAACTCAGGCGAGATAACGCTGGTCTTCATGATGGCCGAGGAGAACAGGTTGCCGCGCAGAACGCGGAAGCCGGCCCGTGCCTTCAGCGGTTCGTCGTAACGCTTGATGACCTTGTCGTCCTCGATGATCGCACCGCGACAGTTGTCGCCGATCGTCTTACCGTTCACCGTCATCGCATCTTCGTTGATGAGGCCCTGCGTCATCAGCTGGTTGACAACAGCCGGAACACCGCCGGCATGGTAATAGTCTTCACCGAGATATTCGCCGGCTGGCTGCAGGTTGACCAGGAGAGGCACTTCCTCGCCATAGGTCTGCCAGTCGTCGACCGTCAGTTCCACGCCGGTATGGCGGGCGAGCGCGTTCAAGTGGATCGGCGCATTGGTCGAGCCGCCGATCGCCGAGTTGACGCGGATAGCGTTGATGAAAGCGTCCTTGGTCAGGATGTCGGAAGGCTTCAGGTCTTCCCTGACCATTTCGACGATGCGAAGGCCAGTGAGATACGAGACTTCCTGGCGGTCACGGTAAGGAGCCGGGATGGCGGCCGAACCCGGCAGCTGCATGCCCAGCGCTTCGGCCAGCGAATTCATCGTCGTTGCCGTGCCCATTGTGTTGCAATAGCCGGTGGATGGTGCCGAAGACGCGACAAGCTTCACAAAGCCCGCGTAATCGATCTCGCCCTTGGCCAGAAGTTCGCGTGCCTTCCAGACGATCGTCCCGGAACCGGTGCGTTCACCGCGGAACCAGCCGTTCAGCATCGGGCCGACCGACAGGGCGATGGCTGGAATGTTGACGGTGGCAGCAGCCATAAGACAGGCTGGCGTGGTCTTGTCGCAGCCGATCGTCAGCACGACGCCATCGAGCGGGTAACCGTAGAGAACTTCGACAAGGCCGAGATAGGCTAGGTTGCGGTCAAGGCCCGCGGTCGGGCGCTTGCCGGTTTCCTGGATCGGATGCACCGGAAATTCGATGGCGATGCCGCCCGCTTCGCGAATACCTTCGCGCAGACGGTTGGCAAGCTCGAGGTGGTGGCGGTTGCACGGCGACAGGTCCGAACCGGTCTGGGCGATGCCGATGATCGGCCGGTCCGACTGAAGTTCGGCCTGGCTGAGACCGAAGTTCATGTAGCGCTCGAGATAGAGCGCGGTCATGTCGACATTGTCAGGATTGTCGAACCAGGCGCGCGACCGCAGTCTGCGCGCGTCCTGGCGGCGCTCTCCGGTTTCGGCGATTTCACTTGAGGGCGCGTTTTCCGAATTGCTCATCTTCAGTCCTCGAATGCTTCAGTTTCAATGCGCCGGCCAAGCATGAAGGCATCCGCCACATGCACCAGCGGTGAGAAATCCGTATCGCTGTCACCCTTGGTGACGAGCGCCACGAAATCCCGATACAGATTGCGATATTCGCGATCTTCCTCGACGATCTGCGCCTCGCCGTCGACGATCAGGCGGCTGCCGCCGTGGGTGAGGACGATCGTGCCCTCTTCGGTCTCGACCCGGATGTCCCAGGTCTGCGGCCCCGTCTGACGCCAGTCGAATTCGGCCGCCACAGGCAAGCCGCTTTTCGTTTCGAAGGCAAGGCTTGCAGCGATCGGCGCGGCACGATTGGCCGGGAAGGTCAGTTCGGAGCGCACGAGATGAAACGTTTCGGGCATGATCCGCGTGACGATCGACAGAGCATTGATGCCGGGATCGAAAACGCCGAGACCGCCCGGCTCCCAGATCCACGCCTGACCCGGATGCCAGTGGCGAACATCTTCCTTCCACTCGACCGAAACGCTTTTCAGCGTCCGCTCGGCCATCAGCGCCCGTGCAGGCTCGACAGCCGCGGCAGCGCGGGAATGCCATGTTGCAAACAGGCTGAGGCCTTTTTCCCTCGCCAGCGTTTCCAGCGCAAAGACTTCCGAAAGCGTTGCGCCCGGCGGCTTTTCGAGCATTACATGCTTGCCGGCTTCAAGCGCCGCCTTTGCCTGCTCGAACCGGCCCTGGGGCGGCGTACAGAGAGAGACGGCGTCGATTTCGACGCCGGAGGCCAGCAGCTCGTGAATATCGGCAAAACACGCGACATTTTCGAGCGAGGCGTTGCGGCTGGCGACTGCGACGAGATCGATCCCGTCGGTCGCTTCGATTGCGCCGAGATGCTGGTCCCTGGCAATCTTGCCAAGTCCGACGATAGCGAGACGAATGGGGGTCATGGCCACCTCAGAGCGCCTTGATCGCGACAGGCGTTTCCGCTGCCACAGCCAGACGGTTCACGAGCGGAAGCTTGAACGGCGCCGCATCGATCTCGAACACATCGCCGGCTTCGGTCTTGATGCCATGCGAGACCGACAGCGTCGCCGTGCCGAAAAAATGGACATGCAGATCGCCCGGCTGGCGGAACAGGTCGTATTTGAAATTGTGGTATTCGAGGTTGGCGATCGAGTGCGACATGTTCGCTTCGCCCGACAGGAACGGCTTTTCGAAGATCACCTCGTCACCACGACGGATGCGCGACGTGCCTTCGACATGATCAGGCAGCTCGCCGACCAGAAGTTCCGGTCCGAGCGCTGCCTGGCGCAGCTTGGAATGGGCAAGCCAGAGATAGTTGCCCTTCTCGGTCACGTGATCGGAAAATTCGTTGGAGAGACAGAAGCCGAGGCGGAACGGCGTGCCGTCGGGGCCGATCAGATAGATCGCCGCCAGTTCCGGCTCCTCGCCGCCATCAAGCGCGAACGAGGGAGAAACGAGATCTTCGCCGGTTGCGCGCAGCTGCGTTCCATTGCCCTTGTAGAACCATTCCGGCTGAGCACCGACTTCGCCGTCCTTCGGCTTGCCGCCCTCGACGCCCATCAGGAACATGCGCATGGAATCGGTCGGCTTTTCTTCCGACTGCGCTGCCTTGTGCATCTTGTCGCGACCATCGGCGGAACCGAGATGCGTGAGGCCGGTGCCGGCAACGATGAAATGGGCTGGATCGGGATGCGAGACCGGCAGACCAAAACGTCCGCTCTGCGCGGCAACGTCGAGGTCGACTTCATCACCAAGCCCGAGTGCTTCGATCTGCTGCGCCAGACTCAGGCCTGCTGCAATGGCCTTCTGGGCAAGCTCGTAGGTTGAGGAAACGCCATTGACGACGCGCGGAGTATCTCCGCTCCAGGCGACAACCTGAACATCGCCAGACAAGCTCGCAACCTGAAGAATTCGCAACATATGCCCTGCCATCCGATAAGTCTGATAATATTGAAGCGCAGTGTCTCCCGAAACCGCGCCAACCCCTCCCATCAGATCACGATCCGATGCGTCATTAATACGACTATTGGATAACGGGACGTACTGTCAAGAACGAGATGGCTTCAGAGTGCCATCATCGTAAACAAGGGAGAATTCTAAATAGCGAGTGGAATCATATAGATAAATGAGGATCTCGCAAAATCGCGTTTCGAAAGCGTGATTTTTCGCAATTTTGCGTCTTGCAAAAGTATGATTATATGCCAAACCTTCGACCGTCAGTTTTCTTATCATCTCTGGGAGGATTTAAGATGAAGAGAGCACTATGGGCGGCTACCGCCGTTGTTACCGCATGCCTGGCTTCGAGCGTTTCCGCAAAATCCCTGACAATCGGCTTCTCGCAGATCGGATCTGAATCCGGCTGGCGCGCTGCCGAAACGACAGTGACGAAGCAGCAGGCCGAAAAGCGCGGCATCACCCTCAAGTTTGCCGATGCGCAGCAGAAGCAGGAAAACCAGATCAAGGCAATCCGCGGCTTTATCGCCCAGGGCGTCGATGCGATCCTGATCGCACCTGTCGTTGCCACCGGCTGGGACGCAGTCCTGAAGGAAGCCAAGGAAGAAAAGATCCCTGTCATCCTTCTCGACCGCGAAATCGATGCACCGAAAGATCTCTACCTGACGGCCGTCACCTCTGACCAGACCTTTGAAGGCAAGGTTGCAGGCGACTGGCTGGTGAAGGATGTCGGCTCCAAGGACTGCAAGGTCGTGGAACTGCAGGGAACCACCGGTTCCTCACCTGCCATCAACCGCAAGAAGGGTTTCGAACAGGCTATTGCCTCGCATTCGAACATCAAGATCGCGCGTTCGCAGACCGGTGACTTTACCCGCACCAAGGGTAAGGAAGTCATGGAAAGCTTCATCAAGGCAGAAGGCGGCGGCAAGGGCATTTGCGCCGTTTACGCTCATAATGACGACATGGCCGTCGGCGCGATCCAGGCCATCAAGGAAGCCGGGCTGAAGCCGGGCACCGACATCAAGGTCGTCTCGATCGACGCCGTTCCGGATATTTTCCAGGCTATGTCGAAGGGTGAAGCAAACGCGACTGTGGAGCTCACGCCGAACATGGCAGGCCCCGCGCTCGACGCACTCGAAGCCTACCTGAAGGACAAGAAGGAACCACCAAAGTGGATCCAGACAGAATCGAAGCTGTACACGGCTTCTGATGACCCGATGAAGGTGTACGAAGCCAAGAAGGGCCTCGGCTACTGATCTCCCGCCGCCCGATCTAGCTCTCGACCGAGCCGGGCAGTTTTCAACCGGGGCAGCTTCTTCAAGAGCTGTCCCGGCCTCCACTTATGCGGGCTGGAGCATGACAGACATACAGACTTCCTCAGAAAATTCGTTCTCCGCCACAAACCGGGAACGTCTCGATGATCCGCTCATGGAAGCAAGGGGCGTCGGCAAATCCTTTCTCGGCGTCACCGCGCTCGAGGGCGTGGACTTCACGCTGCAGCGGGGCGAGATCCATGCGCTGCTTGGTGAAAATGGCGCCGGCAAATCCACGTTGATCAAGATCCTGACAGGTGTCTACACGCGTGACCGCGGCGAGATGCGGCTGGATGGCCATGACGTGACTCCGGCCAACGTCGCGGAAGCGCAGGCGCTCGGCATCGGCACTGTCTATCAGGAAGTCAATCTTCTCGAAAATCTCACGGTGGCCGAAAACCTGTTCCTCGGTCGCCAGCCAAGCCGCTTCGGGTTCATCGACCGCCGCGAGATGCGTCGCCGCGCGAAAGCGCTTCTAGCGAGATACGGCCTCGATATCGACGTCGATGCGCTTCTCTCCTCCTATTCCGTCGCGATCCGCCAGATCGTCGCGATTGCCCGTGCCGTCGATCTTTCCGGCAAGGTGCTTGTTCTCGACGAACCGACAGCAAGTCTCGACAGCCAGGAAGTCGAAATGCTGTTCGTCGTGCTGCGCCGGCTGCGCGAACAGGGTCTCGGCATCATCATCATCACCCACTTCCTGAACCAGGTCTATGCGGTGGCCGACCGGGTCACCGTGTTGCGCAATGGCACACTGGTCGGCAGCCGCGCGCTGGCCGACCTGCCGCGTCTCGAACTCATCTCGATGATGCTCGGCCGTGAGCTGCAGGACATTACCCGTGAACATCAGGCCCACGAAGAAACCGTTGCCCCGACCGGCGAGGCACCCATTCGCTTTGCCGGCTACGGAAAACGCGGCAGCGTCGCCCCCTTCAATCTCGACATCCGACCGGGCGAAGTCGTCGGCATCGCCGGATTGCTTGGGTCGGGCCGCAGCGAAACGGCCTTCCTCCTTTTCGGCATCGACCGTGCCGACAGCGGTACAGCCAGCATCGACGGCAATGAGATTGCCCTCTCCTCGCCGGTCGCGGCCATCTCCAACGGGTTTGGCTTTTGCCCGGAAGAACGAAAGACGGACGGGATCATCGGCGATCTGTCCGTGGCCGACAACATCGCCTTGGCACTGCAGGCCCGTCAGGGCTGGGCAAAACCGATTTCGTCGCGTGAGCGCCAGGCTCTGGCTGAAGGGTTTATCAAATCCTTGGACATTCGCCCCGCGGATGCCCAGCGGCCGATCAAATTCCTCTCCGGCGGCAACCAGCAGAAGGCGATCCTCGCCCGCTGGCTGGCGACGGAACCACGCCTTCTGATCCTCGACGAACCGACCCGCGGCATCGATATCGGCGCTCACGCGGAAATCCTGAAAATGATCGAGCGGCTATGTGCCGAAGGCATGTCGCTTGTTGTGATTTCCTCCGAACTGGAGGAACTGACGGCGATCGCCCACCGGGTCATTGTTCTTTCCGACCGCCGCCACGTGGCGGAACTCACCGGCAGCGACGTCAATGCCGACAGTATCATGCAGGCGATTGCCGCACCGAACCGGACGGAGGCCGCCTGATGAACCCGATAACCCGTCGCCTCAAGCGACTTGCGCCGCAGCTGATCGCGCTTGCGATCATCCTCGGCATGATCACGGCGATCGCGCCCGGCTTCCTGACGATCTCTGTCCAGAACGGCCGCGTCTACGGCAGCCTGATCGACATTCTGGTGCGCGCCGCACCGGTGGCCCTTCTGACTATCGGCATGACGCTCGTCATAGCGACCCGCGGGATCGACCTTTCGATCGGCGCCGTCATCGCCATCTGCGGCGCCGTTGCCGCAACGCTGATCGCCGATGGATATCCGATCCCCGTCGTCATCGTCGTATCGCTCGGCATCGGCCTCGTCTGCGGTCTCTGGAATGGCATTCTTGTTGCCCTCCTCGATATCCAGCCGATCATCGCAACGCTGATCCTGATGGTGGCGGGACGCGGGATTGCCCAGCTGATCACAGAGGGCGTCATCCTCACCTTCAATGACGACACGTTTTCGGCGCTCGGATCCGGTTCCTTCGCCGGCATTCCGATCCCGATCTTTCTCTGGCTCGGCACCGGCCTTCTCGTCGGCCTGCTGGTCCGCCGCTCGGCGCTCGGCTTCCTGATCGAGGCGACCGGCATCAACCGCCGTGCCGCAACGCTTGCCGGTGTGAAGGCCCGCTTCCTGCTGTTCTTCGTCTATGCGATCTCGGGCCTGTGTGCCGCAGTCGCCGGGCTGATCGTGACCGCCGATATCCGCGGCGCCGATGCCAACAATGCCGGCCTCTGGCTCGAACTCGACGCAATCCTCGCGGTTGTGATCGGCGGCACGTCGCTGAACGGCGGGCGCTTCTCGATCACCGCGTCGCTGATCGGCGCGCTGATCATCCAGTCGATCAACACCGGCATTCTCGTTTCCGGCTTCCCGCCGGAATTCAACCTCATCATCAAGGCCGGCATCATCATCATCGTGCTGACACTGCAATCACCCGCCGTCATCACCATGCTTGGCTTCTTGAGGTCGCAGCCGAAAGCCAGCAAGAACCCGGTTTCCAAGGTTGAAGGAGCGGCAAGATGATCCACACCCGCAACCTTCCCTTCGTCACGACGCTTGCCATCTTCGTTATAGCCTACGGGCTCTGCATCCTGCAGTTTCCAAACATGCTGTCGACGAGGGTGATCGGCAATCTGCTGACAGACAATGCGTTTCTCGGCATCGCCGCTGTCGGCATGACCTTCGTCATTCTGTCAGGCGGCATCGATCTCTCGATCGGCTCGGTGATCGCCTTCACGAGCGTGTTCGTGGCCGTGGCCGTCGGCTCGCTCGGCCTGCACCCGCTGACTGCCTTCTTAGCCGTTCTCGTCATCTCCACCCTGTTCGGCAGTCTGATGGGGGCGATGATCCGCTATCTCGGCATTCCGCCTTTCGTCGTGACGTTGGCCGGCATGTTTCTGGCACGCGGCGCCGCCTACCTGATTTCCACGGCGTCGGTACCGATCAGCCACGAGATGATCGACGCGATCCAGGGCTTCTACTTCCGCTTTCCAGGCGGCGGGCGACTGACGGCGCTTGCGATCTTGATGCTGCTCGTCTTCATCATTGGCGGGTTCATTGCCGGAAGGACGCGGTTCGGCGCGAATGTCTATGCGATCGGCGGCAATATCCAGTCGGCGGAACTGATGGGGGTTCCGGTTGGCTCCACGACGATCGGCATCTATGCTCTGTCCGGCTTCCTGTCGGGCTTGGCCGGCATCGCATACACGCTTTATACCTCGTCCGGTTATTCGCTGGCGACCGTCGGCGTCGAACTCGATGCGATTGCGGCTGTCGTGATTGGCGGAACGCTTTTGACCGGCGGCGTCGGACTTGTGGCCGGCACATTCGTCGGCATTCTTATCCAGGGACTGATCCAGACCTACATCGTATTCGACGGAACCCTGTCGTCCTGGTGGACGAAGATCGTCATCGGCATCCTCCTTTTCGTGTTCATTGTGTTGCAGCGCGGTATCATCTGGTATTCAAACCGGCGATTGGCCGAGAGTCGGCTTAAGGAGATCTAGTTTGAGTTTGCTGGAAACGACGATTAACGGGCGAAAGCGCCGTAGCAACCACGCAACGGTGGTCGCTGGGCTTGGCCGCGGGATCGTTTCCGGCACGTTCCCCGAAGGCTCTCTCCTGCCCGGCGACACCGAGCTTTCCGCACGGTTCGGCGTATCGCGCACGGTGTTGCGCGAGGCGATGAAGACGCTGTCTGCCAAGCGGCTGGTCGAAGCCAAGGCGAAGGTCGGTACCCGCGTCCTCGACAGTTCAAGCTGGAATTTCTTCGACGCGGATGTCTTGAGTTGGCGTTTCGAGACGAGCCTCGACTACGAGTTCATCGAGCATCTGGCCGAAATGCGCACCGCGCTTGAGCCGGCAGCGGCGGCGGCGGCGGCTTTGAGGGCAACGAGCGATGACATCGTTTCGCTTTACGCGATCGCTGCCAAATTCGACAATCTCAACCACACGCCGGAATCAATCGCCAACGTGGATCTCGAATTCCATCTGGCCATCGCCCGCATGTCCGGCAATCCGTTCATGCGTTCGGCAAGCGCTTTGATCGAGGCGGCACTGGCGATTTCCTTCCAGCTGTCGTCACCGGCCGCGTCGCCGGAAATGATCGACGAAGTCGCCTCCAACCATCTGCGCATCGCCCATGCCATCGCGTCCCGCGATCCGCAAAAGGCGATGTCGGCGATGCGTCATGTGATCGACGTCGGCAAAATCCGCATCCGCACGTCGCTGGATGCTGCGGAGAACGTGCCAGGCAACAAGACCGCCGAGCTGCGCTTCCCAGATTCTACCCGAGTTCCAACGTCGTGACCCCGAAGACATCGGATGTCTGCGCTGACGGCGGCAAGCCGCGATACATTCGGGCTGTCGTAAAACCTTTTTGGAATCCGGCTTCTGAAAGATAGTCCGAAAATTCCTGCTGCGGCGCCGGCACATCGATATGCACGGTCTCGCCTCCGGTTTCCGCGACGAGGCTTTGCAGTAGCGTGACGGCTTCGGTCGCACCCTCGGCGAAAAGCGGACCGATCTTGAACCCGTCGCTACATTTGCGGCAGACGCCATATCCTCTGATCTCTCCATCATCGATCAGGACCTTCGTCGACCTCGGCGGCTTCAGCCACTCGGAAAGAAACGCCTTGCGGACTTGCGGGAAGACGCTGCCATCGTAGTGGATGATAGCCGGCAAATTACCAACGTTGACATCGGTCACGCCGGCAACGGCGGTACCTTTGAGGCGGCCACTCCAGCGTATACTCTCGTAGAACGGCTCGAACCCCATGCTGCGATAATTCTGCTGTTGCTCCGCAACGCCATCGAGACCGATCGTGCGTCCCTCCAGATGGGCCATGCCAGCATCCCATACACGCCGGCCCATACCCTGCCCGCGAAAATCGGGATTTGCGATATAGAGGCCGATAAACCCGAAGTCATGGCCGTATCGCACAGCGGAGATGCCCGCTGCTAGTACGCCATTGACGAAACAGCCGATGAACCCCTCGGGATCCGCCGCATGAAAGGCCGCCGCATCGGCAAGCCCGGGGTTCCAGCCTTCCGCTCTCGCCCAGTCGAGAAGGCATTCAAGCTCCGAAAGTGCCAGCGTCCGGATGACGGCTGAGCCTGTCATCGCGTCGCAAGCCTGCTAGGCGCAAAACCCTCGAGAAGCCCCGCATACAGCTTGTTGACCGGCGTCGCATAGGCGCCGTTTTTAGCTGTCGACAGGCCGAGTGCCACCAGCATTTCCGCCTGTTTGACGGCAGCCGCGACACCATCCACGACTGGCACCCCGAATTCGGCCCGCAGCTCTGCGGTGAGGTCTGCCATGCCGGCGCAACCGAGCACGATCGCCTCGGCCTTGTCTTCCTTCAAGGCTAGCGCGATTTCTAAGCGAAGGCGCTCGCGCGCGTTGGATGTCGGATCTTCCAGCGACAGAACCGGGATATCGGCGGCCCGCACCTTGCAGCGGCCAGACATGCCATAGCGATGGACGAGATGTTCGAGCGGCAGGCGTGAGCGCTCCATGGTCGTCACGATGGTAAAGCGTTGCGCGATAAAGGCTGTCGCAGAGACCGCCGCTTCGCAGATGCCGATAACAGGGATATTTGCGAGAGCCCGGGCTGCATCGAGCCCCGTATCATCGAAACAGGCGATGATCGCCGCGTCGGCACCCGCCTTTTCGCCCTTGGCAAGCTCGACCAAAAGGCCGGGTACCGCAAACACCTCGTCGTAGTACCCCTCGATCGACACCGGCCCCATGGACGATGTGACGGCGTGGATCTGCGTATCGGAATTGGCAACACGGGCGGCGCTGTCAGCCACGGTCGCAGTCATGCTGGCGGTGGTATTGGGATTGACGATCAGAATGCGCATCGTGTGGGATCAGCTCCGCAGGCGGCGACGGTTGATATAGACGATCAAGCCGAGCGTCCCGGCAATGACCAGGAACGAGAACACCGTCGTCACCGTCCCCAGCGCATAGAGCACCGGCGTCGTGACATTGGTGGTCATGCCGTAGATCTCGAGCGGCAGCGTATTGTACGTGCCAGCCGTCATCAGCGTGCGAGCAAACTCGTCATAGGAAAGCGTGAACCCGAACAGCCCGACGCCGATCAGGCTGGGCGCGATCATCGGCAGCACGACGTTGGAAAACGTCTGCCAGGACGAGGCGCCGAGATCGCGCGCAGCCTCTTCATAGGCCGGCGAAAAGCGGTTGAACACGGCAAACATGATCAGCACGCCGAACGGCAGGGTCCAGGTGAGATGCGCGCCGAAGGCCGACGTGTACCAGGACGGTTCGAACCCGAACTGCTGGAAAACGACGCCAATGCCGAGGGAGACGATGATCGACGGAACGACGAGACTTGCGACCGCCAGATAAAAGAGGGCAGTCGCACCGGCAAACTTCCGGCGAAAGGCAAGACCAGCCAGAAGTGCCACGACGACGGTGACGATCATCACCATCACCCCGAGCGCTGTGGAGCGGCGGAACGAGCCGCCGAAATCGCCGACCGCCTGGGTCTCGAACAGGTTGACGAACCAGCGGGTGGAGACGCCGTTCAACGGAAATGTCAGGCCGCCATTCGGTCCCTGGAACGACAGGATCAGCACCGCCGACAGCGGCCCGTATAGAAACAGCACGAAGATGGCGAAGAATAGGGCGAGGAAATAGAATTCGCGGCCGCGCTTGTCGCTGTGCATCTCAAAGCTCCCCCATCTTCACAGTTCTTTGCGGATATCGACGATGCGCAGGATGCCCGCGACCATCAAGAGAACGAGGACCAGGAGAACCACCGCGTTGGCGGCGGCAGCCGGATATTGCAGCAACGACATCTGGTTCTTCATCATCAGCGCCACCGAAGCGCTCTGGCCGCCGGACATGACCTGCACGGTGGAAAAGTCGGCCATCACCAGCGTCACCACGAAGATCGTGCCGATCGCCATGCCGGGCTTGGCAAGCGGAATGATGACATTGGTGAGGATCTGAAAGGACGTGGCGCCGGCATCACGCGCCGCTTCGACCAGCGACTTGTCGATCCGCATCAGCGTGTTGAAGATCGGCGTCACCATGAACAGCGTGTAGAGATGCACCATGGCAAGCACGACGGCGAAATCCGAATAGAGCAGCCACTGGATCGGCTCCGGCACGATGCCGGCACTGACGAGCGCGCTGTTGATCAACCCGTTTCGCCCGAGAACCGGGATCCACGAAATCATCCTGATAATGTTGGATGTCAGGAACGGCACCGTGCAGACCAGAAACAGCACCATCTGCATCGCCGAGGTGCGAATGTGGAAAGCGAGGAAATAGGCGACCCAGAAACCGACGAACAGCGTGATCGCCCAGACGATGGCCGCAAATTTCAGCGTGTTGAGATAGGTCTTCCAGGTGACCCAGGATCCGAGCGTTTCCGCATAGTTCATGGTCAAAAAATCGGGATACATCTGGGCGAAGTCGTAATCCCAGAAACTGACGATCACGATCATCAGGATCGGAAGCGCCAGGAAGAACCCAAGGATCAGCGTCAGCGGCGTCGCCTGCAGGTAGGAGACGAGGCCGAGCGGGATGCGAAAGCTGCGGGCTTTGGGCATTTCCGGTTTCACCGCGTCCGCGGATGTGATCGTCGCCATCGGTGTTTCCTGCCTTCGTCGAAAGATGGAGCGGTTCCGCAAGTCCCCCTCCCCCTCGTGGGGAGGGTGGCCGGCAGGCCGGGAGGGGTTTTGAAGAAAGGCCCCTCCCTAACCCTCCCCACAAGGGGGAGGGAACATGTCGTACCTGCCGTTAGGCCGCGATGAATTCGTTCCAGCGGCGAACCATGTAGCGGTCCTCGTCCATCACGGAGTTCCAGCAGGCGACATGGCCCATGCGTTCCTCGAAGGAGCCGCCATCGCGCACGGCACCGGCCTTTTCCATGACCTTGCCATCGGGCGCGACGATATCGCCCTGGGCTGCCTTGCCTTCGATCCAGTAGCCCCATTCGTCGGCCGACATGTGTTCCTTGGCGGTGTCCATGGCAGCGGAATAGTAACCCTGGCGGTTGAGGTAGGCACCGACCCAACCGGATGTGTACCAGTTGATATATTCATAGACCGCATCGAGCTTGGCGCCGGAAAGATGCGCGGCAAGACCGAGACCGCCGCCCCACGAGCGATAGCCTTCCTTGAGCGGCTGATATTTGCAGGCGATGCCCTTGGAGCGGACGGCGGCAACGGCTGGCGACCACATCGACTGGATGATGACTTCGCCCGACGACATCAGGTTGACGCTTTCGTCGAACGACTTCCAGAAGGCGCGGAACTGGCCCGCCTGCTTGGCCTTGATCAGGAAATCGATGGTCGCATCGATCTCGGCCTTGGTCATGTTGCCCTTGTCGGCATACTTGATGTTGCCCATGGCTTCCATGATCATCGCGGCATCCATGATGCCGATCGACGGAATGTTCAGGATCGACGTCTTGCCCTTGAACTTCGGGTCCATGATATCGGCCCAGGTCGTGATCTCACGGCCGACCAGATCCGGACGAATGCCGAGCGTATCGGCATTGTAGATCGTCGGCATCATGGTGAACCACTGGGTCTCTTCCTTGGCGAACTTCTTGTCGCCCGCCTTTTCGACGAAGCCGACCGTATGCGGCGCCGTGCCCTGGGCGATCACGCTGTCCGGCTTCAGCTTGCCGTTCTTGAACAGCGGCACGACTTTGTCGTAATATTTCAGCTTCTTCACATCCATCGGCTGGATGACGCCTGCCGGATAGACCTTCTTGAGGATCCAGTATTCGATGTCGGCAATGTCGTAGGAGTTCGGCTGCGTGACGGCGCGCTGGGCAGCGGCATCCGAGTCGGTTGCGGTCATCTCGAGCGTGATGCCGAGATCCGCCTTGCACTTTTCGGCAATCGCATTGAGGTTTGAAACGCCGGTACCGAACTGGCGGATCGTGATCGGGTTCTGCGCCCAGATGGTCGGGAAGCCGGTAATGGCCCCCGAACCGGCAGCAAGGCCGGCAGCGGCAGATGCGGTCTTCAGCAGCGAGCGGCGCGAAAGTCCCTTCGCGGTCTTTTGAATTTCAGTCATTCCCATGTTCTCCTCTAGTTGATTATTGTGAGTGGGATCAGTGCTTGAGGCGCCCGAGGACAATCGCGTCCTCACGGCCCCAGCATAGGGGGATCGCCTCTCCGACCTTGACCGGATTGGCGAAGAAATCGGTGTCGGAGAGGATCGCCATAAAATCCTCGATGCCGGCGCCGTTGACCGACAGCTTCACCGAGGAACCGCGATATTCGATATTGGTGATCGAGCCGGTAAAACCGAGGCCCGTTTCGGACGGCTGGCCGATCCGGACGTGATCGGTACGGATGGCGATATCGGCCTGATCGGTCAGGTCGCCATTGTCGCCGACGGCCAGAAAATCGGCACCGGCCGGCACCGACAACATCAGTTCCTGGCCCGCGCTTTTGGTGACGCGACCGGAAATGACGTTGTGGTCGCCCATGAACTTAGCGACGAAGGCTGTCGCCGGCTTTTCGAACACGACGCGCGGATGGGCCGCCTGCTCGATGCGACCGTCATTCATGATGACGATGATGTCGGCAAGCGCCATCGCCTCTTCCTGGCTGTGCGTCACATGCACGAAAGTGATGCCGAGCGAGGTCTGCAGCTTCTTCAGCTCCGCCCGCATACGGATCTTCAAGAACGGATCGAGCGCGGAAAGCGGCTCGTCGAGCAGCAGTGCTTCCGGATCGGTAATCAGCGCACGCGCCAGCGCCACGCGCTGCTGCTGACCGCCGGAAAGCTGGGCCGGACGGCGCGTCGCATAGCCTTCCATCTGCATCAGCCGCAGCAGGTCCATCGCCTTGGCACGGCGGACATCCTTGTCAACGCCCTTCATCTTGAGCGAAAACGCGACGTTGTCGACCAGATCGAGATGCGGAAACAGTGCGTAGGACTGGAACATCATTGCCGTGCCGCGTTTGGCCGGCGGAAGATCCGTCACCACCGTGTTGCCGAGCCGCACGTCGCCCGAGGAGATGCTCTCATGGCCCGCGATCATTCTCAGCGTCGAGGTCTTGCCGCAGCCGGACGGACCGAGCAGGCAGCAATAGGTGCCGGCCGGGATCTTGAGACTGATCGCATGGACCGCCGTCGTCGTCCCATAGGTCTTGGTGACGGAGGCGATATCGATTTCGGCGGCTTTGCTCATGCGGTGCTCCCTGCTTGCGAAATGAGATGCATCCGCCGTGCCAGTTCCGGTAACCCTTTGACCGCACTGGAACATCGGTTTGCGCTGAAAGAACCTTTTGAGTGCAATGCGCAAAAATCGTGCGATCGATAGCGATCCCATGCGCAAATCGTATGCAATCCTTGCCGTGGATCGCAGACATCCGATCTGGCAATCTCGATGTGGCTGGAGTAAGGGAGATTAACGGGATGTGGTGATGAGTATCAGCGAGCAGATCATTCTCAGCGAGACGATTCCGGAAGATCGGTCAATGGCGATCCGCGAAGCGTTGCGCAACGCGATCATCGACCGCCGCCTGGCGCCCGGAACCAAGCTTTCGGAAGCCGAAGTCGGCTCGCTGTTCGACGTCAGTCGCACCGTCGCCCGCGCCGCGCTGCAGATGCTGACCTTCGAAGGCCTGGTAAAGACCGAGCGAAACCGCGGCGCCTTCGTCTCCAATCCGTCGCCGGACGAAGCACGGCAGATCTTTGCTTCGCGCCGGCTTATCGAGCCCGGCATTGTCGCCGCTGCGCTCGAGCGGATCACACAGGATGACATCGAAGAATTCCGGCGCCAGCTTCAGGAAGAAGAGCGCTACATGACTGAGCGCGGTCCGGCCGCACGACGCGCCGAGATCAAGGCTTCCGGTGATTTCCACCTGATGCTGGCTTCGGTCGCCGGAAATTCCATTCTGCAGCGCTTCATGGACGAATTGATAGCCCGCTCTTCACTGGTGATCGCGCTTTACGGACGCTCCGGCGTGTCGAGCTGCGGCCACAGCGAGCACTTCGCCATTCTCGACGCCCTCAAGGACGGCGATGGCGAACGGGCGGCTGCCCTGATGCTGCACCATATCGATCATATCGAGGCCGATCTCGACCTGCAGGAGAAGCAGGGCCTCGGATTGAAAGACGCGCTCGCGATCGGCTGATCAGTAAGTATCTGAACACTTACCAAGGTTCTATATTGCGGTGCGAAAGCGCGTTGACTCTGTTTGGGAAGCTCTGTCTATTTGTTCCATGCTTGGCCGGTTCAACCCGCCGAGCCAAAAAACGGGAACAGCAATCGGCACGCGTATGCCGATAACGTGGAGACATCACCAATGCTGAAGAGACATCTGCTGAAGGCCGCCGTCGGCGCCGCGCTTCTCGTAACCACGGCGTTTTCCGCCCATGCTGCAGATGACGCGCTTGCCCGCATCAAGGCGGCCGGCGTCATGAAGGTCGGCACGGAAACCGCCTTTGCTCCTTTCGACTTTATCGATGCCGGCACGCATACGGGCCTCAACGTCGATTTCTTCGCAGAACTCGGCAAGGATCTCGGCGTCAAGATCGAATGGGTCGAGCTGCCCTGGGATGGCGTCTTCCCGGCACTGGAAGCCGGCAAGTTCGATTTTGTCGCGGGCCCTGCCACCATTACCAAGGCACGCCTGGAACGCTTCAAGATGACCGCGCCGATTGCAGAGGCAACCGTCGCCATCCTGAAGAAAGCCGGCGATACATCGATCACCAAGCCTGAAGACATTGCCGGCAAGGCCGTCGGCGCCGGCAAGGCGACCGCGCAGCTTGCTCAGCTGCAGCAATATTCCGAGACGCTGCCGACCAAGGTGACCGCCCGCGAATACGTTTCCTTCAACGACGCCTATGCGGATCTGGCGGCCGGCCGTATCGTCGCCGTCGCAAATTCGCTGCCGAACATTGCCTTCGTCGCAAAGCAGCGCGCCGGCGTCTTTGAAGTTGTCACGCCCGCCTTCGGCAAGAAAGCCTATTTCGGCTTCATCGGCAAGAAGGACGCCGACAGCGCCAGCCTCGTCGAATACGTCAATTCCGAAGTCATCAAGATGAAGAAGGACGGGCGCCTGGCCAAGCTGCAGGAAAAGTGGTTCGGCACGACGTTCGATACGCCGGACGAAGTGAAAGAACCTGCGTTCTAAGACACCTTGCGAACGGGCAGGATAGGACAGCTCCTGTCCTGCCCGCTTCAATCCACTGCTCCATCCGCCCGCCGCATTCCCCGGGCGAGACGTGACGACAGATGACGTTCAAACTATTCACGCTTCTCCTGCAGGCGGCGGTGTCGACCATCGGCATCAGCCTGGTCTCGATTGCGATCGGATTCGTCATCGCGATCCTGCTTTCGGCCGCGACCCTGTCCGGCAAGACGATCTACTCGGCTCCTGCAAGACTGTTCGTCAGCTTCTTCCGCGGCGTGCCGCTGCTTGTCCAACTGCTGTTGATCTACACGCTGCTGCCGGCGATCGGCCTCAACGTGCCAAGCATCGTCGCGGCGATTATCGGCTTGTCGCTCTGCACCGCGGCCTATCAGGCGGAAAACCTGCGCGGCGGCTTCTCCAGCGTGCCGAAAGGGTTGATCGAGGCAGCTGAGGTGACGGGCTTCAATCCGCTTCAGATCTTTGCGCGGATCCAGGTCCCAATCGCTCTTCGGTTGACCCTCCCGACGCTGGTCAACGAATCGATCATGATCCTGAAGGCATCGTCGCTTGTGTCTGTCGTCGGGATCATCGAGCTGACAAAGATGGCACAGGATCTGGCCTCCAGCACCTACCAGCCGATCCCAATCTTCCTCAGTGCCGGACTGGTCTATTTCGTGATCTGCTCGACGATCGCGCTTCTCGGTCGCTACGCGGAAAGATCCATGGCGAGGACCTCCGCATGATGTTCAATCCTCAGGTCATCATCGAAAAGCTGCCCGAACTCGGCAGCGGGCTGTTCGTCACGCTTCTGCTCTGGATCGCCGGCATTGCCGGTGGCGTCGTCATCGGCTTTCTCGTGGCAACCGCCCGCCGCTTCGGTGGGTTCGCCACCAACGCAGTCCTGGGCTCCGTTGTCGAAGTGCTGCGCGGCACGCCCTTCCTGATCCAGATCTTTCTTCTCTACTACGGCGGTCCGTTCGTCGGCCTGATGCTGGATCCGATCCCCTGCGGCCTCATCGGTCTGACGGTCTATAGTGCCGCCTATTACAGCGAGATCTTCCGCGCCGGCTTTGCCGCCGTTCCTGTTGGCCATGTGGAAGCCGCCGGCTGCCTTGGCATGACACGCCTGCAGACGATCCGCCGCATCCAGATCCCGGAAATGGCGCTGATCGTGTTGCCGCCGGCGGTCAACCTTTCGGTCATTCTGCTGAAGGAATCCGCCGTTCTGTCGATCATCACCGTGCCGGAACTGACGGCCACCGTCAGCGCCATCGGCTCGCAGCAATATGCCTATCTCGAGGCGATCTTCATTCTCGCTGTCGTCTACTGGGCACTTGTCGAGCTGACCGACCGGCTTGGCCGCGCCGCCGAATACCGGCTTTCCCGTTTGAGGTTTTTGAAAGCATGACCCTACCCGCCATCACCATCCGCAACCTGGTCAAGCGGTTCGGAGAGACGACCGTTCTGCAGGATATCAATCTCGAAATACCCGAGGGGAAGGTTTCCTGCCTGATCGGCCCTTCCGGCTCCGGCAAGAGCACGCTTTTGCGATGCCTGGCGTTCCTGGAAGAATCAACCAGCGGCATGATCACCATCAACGGCGAGGCGCTCGGCTTTTTCGAAAAGCCCGACGGCAAGCGCGAACGACTGCCCCCGGCGCAGATCCGCACTGTCCGCGCCCAAACCGGCATGGTCTTCCAGCAGTTCAATCTCTGGCCGCACATGACGGCGCTCGGCAATGTCAGCGAAGCCCTGAAGATCGTCCGGAAGCTCTCGAAAGCCGACGCCGAGGAAAAGGCCATGGCGCAGCTGCGCAAGGTCGGCCTGGAAAACCGCGCCGGGCATTACCCGTCGCAATTGTCCGGCGGCCAGCAGCAGCGCGTCGCGATCGCCCGGGCCCTCGCACTCGAGCCGAAGATCATGCTGTTCGACGAAGCGACATCAGCGCTCGACCCGGAACTGACGGGCGAAGTGCTGAAAGTGATGCGGGATCTGGCCGAAGAGGGCATGACCATGGTCGTCGTGACCCACGAGATCGGTTTTGCCGCGACCGTCGGCCAGCAGATCTCGTTCCTCGACCATGGCAAGCTGCTGTTTTCCGGCCCGCCCTCGGAGGTTTTTGCCAAACCCCGCCATCCGCGGCTCGACCAGTTCCTCGATACCTATCTCGACCGCGGCGCGAGCATGCTGATCTGACGAGCGGTCAGAACCGCCGGGTCGGGCGGTCAAGCACGGTGCGGCCCATCAGGCTGGCGGTGAGGTCCACCAGAAGCGTGGCGGTACGGCCCCGTTCATCGAGGAACGGGTTGAGCTCGACCAGATCGAGGCTGGTGACGAGACCGCTGTCATGCAGCATTTCCATCACCAGATGCGCTTCGCGGAACGTAGCGCCGCCCGGCACCGTAGTTCCGACGGCGGGAGCGACCGACGGATCGAGGAAATCCACGTCGAGGCTGACATGCAGCAGACCGCCCGCGGCCTCGACCTTTTCGATAAACGAGCGCAGCACGGCGCCCACGCCATGTTCGTCGATCGCCCGCATATCATGCACCGTGATGTCACTCTTGTTGATCGCGGAGCGCTCCTGCGGATCGACGCTGCGGATGCCGATCATGCAGACATTGGCCGGATCGACCGGATGCGTCAGCGGCGGGAAATAGCCTTCAAACCCCGGTTGCCCCGTGAAATAGGCAACGGGAACGCCGTGCAGATTGCCGCTGCCGGTCGTTTCCAGCGTGTGGAAATCCGTATGCGCATCGACCCAGAGAACGAAAAGCGGTCGCTGCTTTTCGGACGCCGTGCGTGCCAGGCCCGCGACGATGCCGGCCGACATTGCGTGATCGCCGCCGAGAAAGATCGGCATGCCCTCGGCACTTTCGCGGTGGGCGATCTTGGTCAGCAGTTCGACCCAGGCGACGATCTGAGGCAGTCGGCGAACCGCCGGGTTGGGATGGGTGATATCAGAGACCGGCGGCAGCGCCAGATTGCCGAGATCGCTGACCTGATGGCCGAGATCGGCGAGCGCGCCGGCAAGGCCTGCGGTGCGCAACGCACTCGGCCCCATCTCGCAACCGAGCTGGGATGCTCCATCCTGAAGGGGAACGCCGATGAGTTTGCAATGCATGCTGTTTTTCCGTCGCTGATTGAATCTCGGGGGCTCAAGACCTATCACGGAATGCGGCCAATAGGCAGCAGCCAGCCTCATCCTCGAAAAATGGGCGGAGAAAGGAGTGGGACCTCGTATCCCACTCCCTCTGATCTCATAGTGCTGCGCGCTTGTCGTGGCGGGCAAGGCGTGCAAGCAGATAGTCCACCTCTGACTTGGCGGCCGGCGTCAGCATCTGGGCGGGCTTGCGCTGCGCATCGGAGGCAATCACGCCGCGGCGCTTGAGCACGTGCTTGCGCACGGCAAGACCGATTCCGAGCTGCTGCTCATAGCGGATCAGTGGAAGATGCGCGTCGAACAGGTCATGCGCCTCGTCGCGTTTGCCGGCGGCAAAAAGCCCGACCAGCTCGGTCAGCATGTCCGGGAAACCGTAGCCGGTCATTGCCCCATCGGCGCCGCGCTCCGGCTCGAAATCGAGGAACATGCCGCCATTGCCGCAGAGAATGGAGAACGGCCGCAACTCTCCGGCCTTCTGCATCGCGCGCAGCCTGGAAATCTTTTCAAGACCCGGCCAGTCCTCATGCTTCAGCATCAGGCAGGAGGGATGGTTGGTGATGATCTTGGCGACCACGCTGGTTGCGATCACCGTGTTGAGCGTCAGCGGATAGTCCTGCAGCACCCATGGCACGTCTTCACCAACCGCTTCCACGGCGCCTGCAAAATAATTTATGGTCTGGTCGTCGGTCTTGGCGCCCTGCCCCGGCGCGATCATCACGCCTGCGGCACCCATGTCCATGGAGGAGCGAGCGAGCGACCGCATGGCGGCGAAACCGGGCGCCGACACGCCGACGATGATCGGCACCTTGGCACGGGAGACCACCCGCTTGATGATCGCCCGGCTTTCATCCGCCTCTAGCTTCGGCGCCTCTCCCATAATGCCGAGAATGGTAATGCCGGTGCAGCCGCTCTCCTGATAGAAATCGGTCAGCTGATCGACGGAATCGAAATCGATCGAACCATCCTCGTGAAACGGTGTCGCGGCAATGGCGTAGACGCCCTTGGTATCGGCGTTGAATGTCATGAAATATCTCCTCTCAGTATCGAACGAGCTGCAGGGTAATTCGCTCCAGGACCTCCGGTAATAGCAAAGGCCTGTCCGACTCCGGCTGTTCGACCGGTATCATGATGTGGACGAAGAACACCATGCCCGCCGTCCCGATCGGCGGAGTTACGGTTTCAAGCCGCCCTCCGTCACCGATCTCGAAGCGGATCAGACCCGCTTCCCGCCTTGGGCAACGAGGCGTCCACCCTTGAAGACACACCTGTTGCCGGGGAAAGCAACGACCGCTTCTGGAATGTTGGCGGCAGCCAGCGTCACGAAATCGGCTCTGGCTCCAACCTCGATACCATAGGACTCGATCTGCAGCGCCTTGGCGCTTTCCGACGTGACGATATCGAAAGCCGCCTTCAGGTCTTCGTCGGTATAAAAGCCCGAGCGATAGCCGATGATTTCCGCCCGGTGCAGCATGTCGCCATCGCCATAGGGCCACCAGCTGTCGCGAATATTGTCGCTGCCGCTGAACACGGTGACGCCTTCTCGCCGCAACAGGGCAACAGGTGGGAAATTGTGGTTGCCCGGCGCATTGGTCATGATCGAAACGCCGCTTTTCGCAATCGTTGCGGCAATTTTGCGCGCCGCGTCAGCGCCGAGATCCCCAAGCCCATAGGCATGGCTGATCGCGACATGGCCCTGCATGCCCAGCGCCACCGTGCGGGCGCAAATCTCCTCGATGGTGAACGCACCCATGCTGCCCGCATCGTGGAGATGAATGTCGATATCGACACCATGCTTTTCGGCGACGCCGAAGACAACGTCGAGATGGCCGTTGACGTCCCGGTCGAAGCTGGCCGGATCGAGCCCGCCGACCAGATCGGCACCAAGCCCGATGGCTTCGTCCAGCAAGTCCGGCGTTCCGGGGCTCTTGAGGATGCCGCTTTGGGGAAAGGCCACCAGCTGGATATCGATCACATCCTTGTAGTCTTCGCGGACTGCCAAAATGGTTTCGAGCGACTTCAGCCCGACCGAACCATCGACCATCACGTGGCTGCGCATGGAAAGCGTCCCATTGGCAATGCAAAGATCGAGCTGGTCGCGGGCGCGCTTGTCCATCGGAGCAGCGGCCGCCATGTTTTCTGCCTGGAAGGCGACCCGCTCATGCACGTCGAAACCATTGGTGCAAGGGCGATGCGGCATCCATTTGTCGCCGTAGAAACTTGTATCGAGATGAATGTGCCCTTCTACAAAACCCCGAACCAGCAGCTCGCCGGCGATGTCGACGACCTCGGCGGATGGAGTAACAGCACCTGCGGCTTCAATCGCAGATATCCGCCCCGACTCGACGTGAATATCGCGCAGAACGCCCTCCGCCAGCCTGGCATTGGTGAAAACCGTCGTGCTTTTGGTCATGGGCTTCCTCAAATTCTAGCATCGTTTACAGCGTCGGGTCGGCGGCAACCCCCTGGTTTATACGGCTTATTGCCCGCTATGCGACCAATATCCGATCAAGATAACGGAGTTAGGTGTCGCGGCAGGCTTGCTCGCCAGAGATATCAATGCTTAAGATACTTTGCGTAGTCGGTGGCAAGAAAATTTGGCGTTGATACGGGCCGGGCATCACGGTGTTCATGGTGCTGGGGTTGATAGTGAAGCGGTGGCGCTATAGTTTGCCCATCGCAATTTCGCGGATTACATAGGAAACAGGTTTCTCATGGCGACAGGTACGGTTAAATTCTTCAACGACGACAAGGGCTTCGGCTTCATCACGCCTGAGAATGGCGGCCAGGACGTGTTCGTTCACGTTTCTGCTCTGCAGCGCGGCGGCTCGCTTCGCGAAGGTGACAAGGTCAGCTTCGAAGTCGGACAGGATCGCAAGACCGGTAAATCGAAGGCTGAAAACGTCTCGGTTCTCTAAGCGACGATAAAAAGCGCCTAGCCTGCTTTAGGGTGGGCTAGGCACATTCTGCGGGTTAATCCATCGGTTGTGCCGCCAAATATGGCTGGAAACCGAACCAAGTCTCATCGGTTCATTCGGCTGAGATCCAGTGCACGGTTGCGAATGATCGCCTCCATCGCGAAAAAGCCCGTCACCGTCGCAAGATCGAAATTCGTGATGAGCTTCTGATAAAATGCGTCATACCCGGATATTCCGCGGGTCACGACCTTGATCAGATAATCCCAATCTCCCCCGATCCTGTAAAAGTCGATCACCTCCGGCAGGCGATCCACATGACGGCGAAAATCGTCGGCCCATTCCTTGGAATGGTGGCGTGTGCGAATCATCACAATGACCGTCAGATCGAACCCCAGCAGGTCGAGATCGATCTCGGATCGCGAATTGCCGATGATCCCGCTGGCCTGCAGACGCTGCAGCCTGCGCCAGCATGCATTTTGCGAAAGCCCGACAAGCTCTGCCAAATCACGCTGCGACAAGGCCGAGTTGCGTTGCAGGCTTGTGAGGATCCGTAGATCGATTTCATCGAAATTCAGGTCTTTATCGATCATGTGACACAGTTCCTGGCAAAATCAGCGCAAATACGGTGAAGAATTCAGACCCTGCTTCAGTTTATAATCGCAGTCAACTCGTCAAGGAGATCGACAATGCGCCAGCTGGCTGACTGCATGCCACGAACCGAACCCGAAACTGCTCTTCAGGGATTTCGTCGCAGTCTGGCTGGCGCCGATCCGATTGCAGCACTGACCTCGGGAATGATTGGCGCGTCCGCCAAGGTGGACGGGCCATACGGCCTGAAGGATCTCGTCTATGCCGATTATGTGGCGTCAGGACGGGCGCTCCGGCAGGTGGAAACCTTCGTTCTTGAAGAGGTCCTGCCTTATTATGCCAACAGCCATACGGAAGCGTCCTTTTGCGGAGCGATGATGACCCGCATGCGCCGTGAAGCGCGTGCCACTATCGCCGAATGCTGTGGCGCCGACAGCCGCCATGCGGTGATCTTTGCCGGATCCGGCGCAACGGCCGGCATCAACCGCCTGGTCAAGTTGCTCGGCGTCGAGGATGCAGTCACTACCGGCAAACCCGCCCGGGTCATCATCGGCCCCTACGAGCATCATTCGAACATCCTCCCCTGGCGGGAAAGCGGCGCTGAGATCATCGAAATTCAGGAAGGTTGCGGTGGTGGCCCTGACCTCATCCTCCTGGAAAAGGCTCTTGAGGACAGCAGGGACGTTCTGACGATCTGCTCTTTTTCGGCCGCATCGAACATCACCGGTATCCTGACGGATATCGAAGCGGTCACCCGGCTCGTAAAATCGGCAGGCGCAAAGATCCTCTGGGATTTCGCCGGCGCAGGTCCCTATATCCCAATCACGATGACACCGGCTGAAGGCGCCGAGATCGACGCCATCGTCGTATCGCCCCATAAATTCCTCGGTGGCCCCGGTGCCTCCGGTATCCTCGTGGTCAGACGCGATGCAGTCGTCACTACAAAACCCTCTTGGCCAGGCGGCGGCACCGTCAAATTCGTCTCCCCGACGGACCACGATTACAGCGACAATATCGAAGCGCGCGAAGAAGCCGGAACCCCCAACGTCATCGGCGATATCCGCGCTTTACTCGCCTTCTTGGTCAAGCACGCAATCGGCCTCGAGAGAATTGCGAGCCTGAACGAGAATTTCACCGCGCGCGCATTCGAGGCTTGGCAGGGCATTCCCCAGATCGAGCTGTTGGGCTCGATGAGCATGTCGAGACTGCCGATCTTTTCGTTTCGCATCAGGGATGGAAAGGGTGGCTATGTGCATCAGCAGCTGATCACCCGCATGCTTTCCGATCGCTTCGGTATACAGGCACGCGGCGGCTGCGCCTGCGCCGGGCCCTATGTCCACCGCCTCCTGTCGATCGATGACGAGCATTCGGAGCAGATCAGGCAATCGATCCGGAACGGCAACGAAATCGAGAAACCGGGTTTCACCCGGCTCAATCTGAGCGTTCTCCATTCCGAGGAAAAAGTCAGGTTCATCCTGGAAGCGGTGATCCAACTCGCCCGGGATGCCCCTTCGCATACGGCGTCATACATGGTCGATCGCAGCCGGGCGATATTCTCGCCCCTCGCTCAACCGTTGGAGGCGACGGCATAGGCTTTTGCCAAACGCCTCCCGTTTGGCGTGCCCACCCGGCCACCTTGCGGGTACGACCCCCGTGATATAGCGCGACCTACCGGCGGAGGATGACGCTTTCGTGCTCATGTTGATCAGGCGCTGGTCATGATGCCTGGCTCCGAGGGTGAGGCGAACTCTTTAAGAGTTTCGCGGAAAGCGCGCGCGAACCGTCAGATCAGCCTTTGCAACGTCAGCGCGATCAGGCCCTTCGCGCGCGCATTTATCTTTTTTGAAAACCATTTGACTAAATACGTGACCGCTGACACACTTTCGTCATTCGGAGAAATTCGAAATGGCGCTGCGCGGTACCAACCAGGAATCCGGAAGGCCCTACAACAGACGGATCGTCTTGGAAGCGATCCGCCTGACTGGTCCGACGACGCGTGGCGAAATTGCCGAACGGGTTCACCTCACCGTACAGACTGTCTCTACCATTGTCCGGGAACTCGAAGAACAAGAGCTCATCGTCTCGGTGCGCGAAAAGCCTCGGGGCCGCGGTATTCCGCCCTCGAAGCTGACCGTCAATCCGGAGGGTGGGCATGCGGTCGGCGTTCACCTGACGCCGCTTGGCATCGACGTTGCCTTGGTCAATCTGCGCGGTGATGTCGTCGAGAGCCGCCACCGCAGCGCGTCCAACCCGACGCCGGACGAAGCCTTCGCTCTGATTGGCGAGATGGTGGACGAACTCAAGGCAAGCCCATGCCGCGGCCGCCTGCTGGGCGCCGGACTGGCTTTGCCCGGGCCGTTCGACGTGGAATCCATCAGCTTCGTTGGCCCGACAACGATGACCGGCTGGAAAGACGTCGACATCAATTCCCGCCTCACAGAGGCGACAGGTCTGCCGGCCTTTATGGAAAACGACATGGCGGCAGCGGCGCTCGGCGAGCAGCTCTACGGTCTCGGCCAACAGATTTCGGATTACTATTACCTGTTCTTCGGCGTAGGCCTTGGCGGCGCGATGATGCATGACGGGACAGTGATGCGCGGCGCCTGGGGCAATGCCGGCGAAATCGGCCATATCCCCGCCGTTCCGGATGGCGAGCCCTGCCCCTGCGGCAACAATGGCTGCCTTGAGCGCTATCTTTCGCTCGAGGCCTTCACTCGGCGCGGCCTGCCCGAGGCCGAATGGGTCCGCGAGATCGCGCCGATCTTTCGCAATGCCATCCGCACGATCGAAAACCTTTTCGATCCAGAGACTGTCGTGCTCGGTGGCCTGGCGCCGCAGTCTTTGATCGAGCGGCTTGCCGCACTGGCCGACGGCCTGAGCAATTCGGTTTCCGCCCGCACCAACCGCCCGCATCCACGTGTCGTCGTCGCCAGTGACTGCCAGCATTCGGCACTCCGAGGTGCAGCCGCGCTAGCCGTTTTCGGCGTCCTGTCGCCGCGCTTCGGCCAGATGTTCGAGACTTCAGAGAAGGGGACTGTCGAATGACCGAAAAACTGCTTGTCCTGAATGATATCCGCAAGAATTTCGGCGCGATCGAAGCGCTCAAGGGCATCAGTTTCTCGATCGGAAAGGGCGAAGTGGTCGCCCTTCTTGGCGACAACGGCGCAGGCAAGTCCACGCTTGTGAAGATCATCTCGGGTGGTCTGCAACCCACGTCAGGTCAGATGCTCTTCGAAGGCGAAGAGTTCGAGGCAAAGACGCCTGCCGAGGCCAAGGCAGCCGGCATCGAGACGGTCTACCAAGACCTGTCTCTCTGCACCAATGTGGACGTCGTCGCCAATTTCTTCATGGGCCGCGAGATCACCCGCAAGATCGCGGGCATCCCCTTCCTCGATGAGCGTGCGATGGAGGAAATCACGACAAAGGCACTGACCAGTGCCGGCACCCGCATTCCCTCCATGCGAACCAAGGTCGAGCATCTGTCCGGCGGCCAGCGGCAGGCGATCGAGCTCAACCGTTTTGCCCATTGGGGTGGCAAGCTCCTCTTGCTTGACGAGCCGTTCGCCGCGCTCGGGGTCGAACAGACGCGGCGGGGATTGGACATGATCCGCCATGTCGCCAGCCAGGGCATCGGTGTCGTCATCATCACCCACATCATGCAGCAGGCCTTTCAGGTCGCAGACCGCATCGTCGTCATCCGCCACGGCGTCGTCGCCGGCGATGTCGACAGAACCAAGACAAGCCCGGATGCAGTGATCGAAATGATCACAGGGCAAACCCTCACCGGCGCCGGACCGGTGGGCAAACAATGACAAGGGGTCCGGCGTAAAACTGGAGAGAACGATCATGAGACGAATAATGCTAAGCTTGCTGAGCGTTTTGGTGCTCGGCCTTTCAATGCTCACAACGGCAGCCGCACAGTCCAAGGGTACGGTCTATTATCTTGTGCCGACACTGCTCGACGAATTCCAGACAGGCTCGGTCAGCGCCTTGGAAATGTTTCTGAAGCAGACCGGCTACGAGATGAAAACCCTTAACGCCGACAACAAGACAGACGCACAGCAGTCGCAGATGAACGATGTCATCGCCTTGAAGCCGGCGGCGATCATCCTCGCCGCTGTCGACTTCAACGCATTGAAACCATCCATCGAGGCAGCCCGTGCGGCCGGTATTCCGGTCGTCGAGTTCGACCGTCAGGTCACCTCGACCGTGTCAGACTTCACCTCGGTCGCCGGGACGATCGAGATCGGCCATGTTGCCGCGCAACAGGCTGAAGCGATGCTCAAGGCCAAGAATGGCGACGTGAAGGGCAAGATCCTGCAGGTTCTGGGCGACCCTGGCGATCCCTACACGCTCGATATCCAGAAGGGCTTCGAAGAGAAGATGAAGGCCTTCCCGAAGGTGACCATCATCTCTGTGCCCGCCATGCAGTGGGAAGCCAGCAATGCAGGGACGATCGTCTCCGATCAGATGCTGGCCAATCCCGATATCAACCTGATCTTCCTGCATGCAGCCCATCTTTCGGTTGCAGCCGTCGCCTCTTTGGAATCAGCCGGCAAGAAGCCAGGTGATGTCATGATGATGAGCTCGAACGGCGCTCCCGTCGGCCTCGATCTGATCCGCAAGGGCTGGCTCAATACCGAAGTCGAGCAACCGCTTTATGCCCAGGCGGCAGCCATTGCCATGTTCATGGACAAGATCGTCGGCAAGCAGGAAATCAAGGCCGGCGACTATGACGTGCTTGGCCTGAAAGGGGTCGTGACGAAGGAAGCCTGGGGGCCGAACATCAAGATCCCGGGTGCGGCGATCACCAAGGAGAATGTCGACAACCCGGCCTTCTGGGGCAACATGAAAGCGCCGACAGCCTCGATCAAATCCGTCGAATAACAACCCTTCATCCGGGGTCGAAAGACCCCGGACTCCTCCCCTCAAGTCCGGATTTGCCGCATGACGCCCCGTACGCGCAAAAGTCTAGAATCTGTACTCGATAACCTCGTCTGGTTCATGCTCATCGTTGTGCTTGCCCTGTTCTCGGCCCTGATCCCGAACTATTTCCAGATCGGCATTTTCACAAACATCATCGAAGCGTCGAGCGTGCTTGGCGTGATGTCGATCGGCCTGGCTCTGGTGATCATCGCCGGCCATATGGACCTTTCGGTGGAATCCGTTGCCGCTTTGGCGGCCATGGCGGTCGGCATCCTTTTCTGCTCGGCAGGGATCGGCATGGGGATCAAGCTCTCACCGCAATGGCTGATGATCCCAGCGTCACTGCTCGTTGCCTGCGGGATCGGCGCGTTGATCGGTCTCTTCAACGGCTTCCTTGTCGTGAAACTGAAGATGAGCGCCTTCATCATCACGCTTGCCTCCTTCATTTGGGTGCGCGGCATCGTGCTGGCGGTTTCCGGCGGGCGCTCCGCCCAGGATCTGGATCCGGCCATCCGCTGGTTCGCCATCGAGCGCGTGGCTGGCATTCCGCTGTCAGCCTGGATTGCGATTGCCTGTTTCGTGGTCTTTTCGGTGCTGATGGCCAAGACGCCATTCGGCCGGCACCTGGTAATGATCGGCGGGAACGAGACCGCCGCTTACCGCGCCGGCATTCGCGTCACCCGCAACTTGATCATCGCCTTTGTACTGGCAGGCGCCATTGCCGGCCTGGCTGGATGGCTGCTTGCCATACGCACATCAGGCGCCACGGCAAACCTCGGCGTTGGGCTGCTGTTCAACGCCTTTGCGGCAGTCGTCATCGGTGGTGTCAGCCTCAAGGGCGGTGTCGGTGCGCTGCCCGGCGTCTACGCCGGAGTGCTGCTCCTCTCGTCCATCAACACCGCCATCAACCTGATGGGTCTGCCGGCAAACTATACCCAGGTCATCCACGGCTTCCTGGTGCTTGCAGCGGTTCTACTCGATACGT
The DNA here is from genome assembly GCF_050500185.1 of Neorhizobium sp. DAR64862/K0K3. NCBI lineage: Bacteria > Pseudomonadati > Pseudomonadota > Alphaproteobacteria > Hyphomicrobiales > Rhizobiaceae > Neorhizobium > Neorhizobium sp. DAR64862/K0K3. The sequence continues at coordinate 3,261,854 of NZ_CP191449.1, read as the reverse complement.
TCAAACAAAGGCTCCGCCAGAGGCTCGCATGACAGACAGATTGAAAGACAAGGTGGCGCTGGTCATCGGCGCATCGCGCGGCATCGGCAAGGCAATCGCCGTCCGCTTCCAGGAGGAAGGCGCAAAGCTGGTGCTGGCTGATTCCGAGGCCGACGACGGCAAGGCGGCAGCCGATGATCTCGGCATCGACTTCGTCCGCACCGACATCTCGAAGATGGAAGACGCCGTTGCCGCGGTCGAGTTCACACTCGAACGTCACGGGCGGCTCGACATCATCGTCCAGAACGCCGGCATCTATCCGTGGCAGCTCATCGAGAATACGTCTCCGGAAGACTGGGACAGCGTGATGGGGGTCAATCTGCGCGGATGCTTCAACGCCGCACGCGCCGCGCTGACGCCGATGAAAAAGCAGGGCTCGGGGCGTATCCTGTTTACGTCATCCATCACCGGCCCGCATGTTACAAGCCCGGGCCACGGCCACTACGCGGCGAGCAAGGCTGGCATCAACGGCTTCATTCGCTCAGCGGCGCTGGAGTTCTCGTCCTACGGCATCAATGTCAATGGCGTCGAGCCCGGCAACATATTGACGGAAGCGATCCAGCTGCATCGTAGCGCCGCCTTCATCAAGAACATGGAGGACGCAATTCCGCTCGCCCGCCTCGGCTCGCCGCGCGACGTTGCCAATGCCTTCCTGTTTCTCGCCTCCGACGATGCGAGCTATGTGACCGGCACCACCATCGTCGTCGATGGCGGGCAGCTCCTGCCGGAAGGCGCGGACTTCAGGCTCCTGCCATCCTGATCATTTCCAGCATCCGGGACCAGCTCTGTGTCGATCGTCGACGACCTATCCGTCATCCGTTTGCCGACGGGATGCGGGAAACCTCGGCCAAGGCAGAGCGGGTCGCCTGATGATGTCGCCTTTGCCGATAGGCATGGAACTGCGTATCGGCAATAACACCCACCAGAATGACCGCACCCATGACCGCGAAATTGAGCGAAGAGGGAATGCCGAGCAGGTTGACGAGGTTCTGGAGGACCTGAAGCAACACGACCCCGAGCACTACCCCGACGATCGAGCCTTCCCCACCCCGCAGGGAAAATCCGCCGAGGACCGCAGCCGCGATTGCATAGAGCTCGTAGAAATTCCCATGCGACGAGGGCTGGACGGACTTGGTGTACATGGCGAAGAAAATGGCCGAGACGCCCGTCAGAAAGGAACAGAGAACATAAGCCGTGACGATCACGCGCTTTGTATTGATCCCGCAATAACGAGCCGCCTCCTCGTTCTTTCCGACGGCCAGAAGATGACGTCCGAAAACGGTTCGATGCAGGAGAAACCATGCAAGCACCGCAAACACGGCAAAAGCCATGACGGAATGGGGAACGCCCGCTGTTCGTCCGACGAACAGATATTCGAGCATGGGAAGATCCGTCCCGAAGGTAAAGCCGGCCGTCCCGTCCCTCGTATAGAAGCGCGCTATGCCTCGGTAGATCAGCAGACCGCACAGTGTGACGACGAAGGGCTGCAGCTTGAGCCGTGTAATGAGCCAGCCATGCAACAATCCGATTACAACCGACAGGACAAGCACGATCGCAAAGGCGACAGGCCAGGGAACGCCATGCGAGGCGATCAGGTCGATGAAGATGACGCCGAGAAGGGCGATGACGGAGCCGATCGAAAGCTCGATCCCTGCGGTGACGATGACGAAGGCCTCGGCAATCGAAAACAGCCCGAACAGTCCAATCAGATTGGCTGTGTTGGCAAGATTGACCGGTGAAATGAAACGCGGATTGACCAGTGTCACGATGGCGCCCACGGTCAGAACGAGGACGGCAAGGCCGATGTCTTTCTTGTGCATGCCAATCTCCTATCCGACCGCCAGACTGAGGATCGCTTCTTCGGACAGATCCGCCCGCGACAGGATGCCGGCAATGGCCCCGCGCCGCATCACCGCCACGCGCGTCGAGACACCGATGACTTCCTCCATATCGGACGAGATCATCAGCACCGCGGCTCCGCCCTCCGCGAGATCGCGCATGAGGCGGTAAACCTCAGCCTTCGCTCCGACATCGATGCCTCTCGTCGGCTCGTCGAGAATGATGAGCCTGGGATCGAGACCGAGCCACTTTGCCAGAACGACCTTCTGCTGGTTGCCGCCCGACAACTCGCTGACCGCACGGTCGAGCCGCGGCGCACGGATCGATAGCCGGCTGCGGGACCGATCAGCGATCTCCATTTCGGCCCCGCGATCGACGAAGCCAGCGGTCGCGATCGCCGAAAGGTTCGGCATTACCACGTTTTCAGAAAGAGAGAAGTCGAGGAACAGTCCCTCACCCTTGCGGTCTTCCGGCACCAAACAGATGCCGGCGGCGATTGCTGCAGGCACCGATCCGGATGCGACCGGCTTGTCGTTCATCTCGACACGGCCGCCCTGGACGGGATCGATGCCAAAGATCGCACGCGCAAGTTCCGTCCGACCGGCGCCCACCAGACCGGCAAGCCCGAGGATTTCCCCGCCTCGAACCTCGAGATCGACCGGGGCCTGCGGATAGGCCTCGGTTCTGAGATTTCGTGTCCGGAGCACCACCGGCCCCTGCCTTACCTGCGGGGGCGTGTAGAATTGCGTCACATCGCGGCCGATCATCAATCGCACCATGGCATCTCGATTGATGCTGCCGCTTCGGAGCTCCCCGGCATTTCGACCGTCCCTGAGCCCGACCACCCGGTCTGCGACGGCTTCGACTTCAGCGAGGCGATGGGTAATAAACAGGATGGCCACTCCATCTGCCCGCAACCGGCGCACGACGTCGAGCAACCGTTGGGTTTCCGCAAGAGTGAGGCTCGATGTCGGTTCGTCGAGGATCAGAAGGCGGACATTGGTCGAGAGCGCCTTGGCGATTTCCATCAGTTGCTGGTCCGCCAGCGAAAGTTCCGAAGCCTGGGTGGATGGCTGAAAGCGAGCGCCCAGCATGTCGAGCAGTGGTTTCACCCGCTCGGCCATGGCCGCATGGTCGATAAAACCGAAGCGGCGGCTGCGCGGCTCACGGCCCAGGAGAACGTTGCCAGCGACATCGAGATTGAAAAATGGGTTCAGCTCCTGGTGCACGAACGCGATGCCACGGGCCAAGGCCTCGGCGGGTGTCAGATGGGACGCCGTCTTCCCATCGATAACGATCTCACCTTCATCGGGCACGATCGTGCCCCCAAGCACCTTCATGAGCGTGGATTTTCCAGCACCGTTTTCGCCGATCAACCCGACAACTTCACCGCCCCGGATGCCGAGCGACACCTGATTGAGCGCCACAGCGCTTGGATAGACCTTGGTGATGCCGATGAGATCAAGAGATATGCGGACGGCAGCTGTCATCTGGCGTGAACCTCGAATGCGTTGAGGGCCAGCGCGCAGCCCGAAAGATCCGCGCTGGCCGCGTCAAGGCGCGTATTACCCGCCCATCCGCGCCTTGAGCTGCTTCTCGAACGCATCGACATTCGCCTTGTCGATGACTTTGGTCGGCACGATGATCAATCCATCTGCCGGCACTTTCGACTTGTCGCCCTTCAGGTACGCCGCCATCAGCTTCATCCCCTGGTAGCCCCATTGATAGGGGTCCTGAACGACCGTGCCTGCAAACTGGCCTTGCCGCACGGCTCCGAGCGTGATCGGATCTTCATCGAAAGCGATGACCGTGATGTTCCCGAGCTTTCCGGCCGCTTTCAACGCTTCATAGATCTTCGGTGGATTGTAGGAATAAAAGCCCACCATGCAGGTGATGTCCGGATTTGCCGCGAGGACATCGTCGACATTGGACCGCGCGCGGGCGAAATCGACGTCATCGCCCCGCACATCGACGAGTTCGATCGACTTGCCCTTCACGGCCTGGCGAAAACCGTCGATCCGCTCCCTGGCGTTATCAGCGCCAAGGAAGCCGACAAAACCCATACATTTACCACCCTTGGGCAACGCCTTGACCGCGATTTCCCCCGCCTGGATGCCGGCTTGGGTATTGGACGAACCCAGATAGGCGATGCGCTTCGACTGCGGCGCATCGCTGTCCGTCGTGAAGAGCGGAACCTGCGCTGCGATGCGGTTGAAGGCATCGACGGAATTCTTCGGGTCAGCCGACGAGATCATGATTGCGTCGGTCCCCGCAGCCACGAGGTCATCCATCAGGGCGTTCTGCAGTGCAGCCGTGCCCTGCGTGGGATAACGGAACTGCAACTCGAAATCCGGAAGCTCCGTCTGCGCCGCCTTGACCCCTGCCTCGGCCAGCTTCCAGAAATCGGAAGCGGCATTGACGACGAAGGCGAGTGCCTTTTTCTCTGCGGCGACCGCTGGCATAGCCACCATGGTCGCCATGGCCACGAGGGCCGTGATCGTAAACCTTTTCATCTTGTCCTCCCGCAACCCACTCCACCAGGGCTGCTCCAGGTTGAAGGGCGACAACCGAGCAATGCAAAGCCTTAGCCCGGTTATCGGGTCCGTTTCAGCGGCTGCGCCAAGGGCGCCACGGCGCCGTCAGTTGGTCTTGCAGAAACCGGGATCTTCGGCGTTGCAGATGTCGAGGCCGGTAAACAGCGGATCATCCACCTTCTCGCCTTTGATCAGCTTGATCATCACGTCGGGTGCCTTGTAGCCCATCTCGAAGGGCCGCTGACCGACCTGCGCATGGCTGCGGCCCTCGCGGAAAGCCTGGGTCTGCGGTGGCAGCGTATCCCCCGCCACGATCACCAGTTCCTTCGACTTCAGCTTGCTCATGACCTGGTCGGTGACCTGGGTATAGGCTTGTGGCGCGAACTGTGCCCACCCGCCGATCAGGATGAAGGCATCGAGCTTGGGATGGGCTGTAAAGACATCCGACATCTGCTGATTGGCTAGGTCCGCCTGGTCGTTGGTATAGACGGGGCATCCCTCGATTTCAGTCCAGCCGTTCTGTCCGCTCAGCCGCTTCACGTCCTTGGCTCCCGCAATCGTGTCACGGAAACCCTGGGCACGCGCATTGATGTTGGCGGCACCAACATTGCCGAGTTGCAGACACACCGTGCCACCCTTCGCCTTCAGCTTCTTCGTCTGCTCGGCCATCTTCACACCCATCAGATAATTGTCGGTGCCGAGATAGGTCTTGCGCAGATCATGGTCTTTCTCGAGGAAGTCCGCATCGACGGTCATGACGGGAATTTGCGGCGCGATCTGGCGCACGCGGTTCGCCATGGCCGGCGCGTTCGACGGCGAGATTGCAATCGCTGCAACACCGCGCGTCAGCAGATCGTCGACAATCTGGACCTCACCCGCTTCGTCGGCCGAAGAGGCCGGCCCGGTGTAGAGGCACTCGTATTCGCTCTTCGGATTTTCCGACAGCCACTTCTTGCAGCCCAGATTGATCTGTTCGAAGAACGGATTGTCGAGCCCTTTGACGACGATGGCGAGTGTCTTTTTGCTCTCCGCAGCGCTCTCGCCGGCCAGCAACATGAGAATAGGTATTGCAGTGAATGCCAAATATCTTGTTTTCATTGCCTTTCTCCTCCTCTAAATCGCCGGCGAAACCCTCCTGCTCAGCCGGGATACCAAATGATGCGCAGATCATTTCCTGCACGCCTGTAGCTCCAGGCACGCTCGACAAGTCCTTCAACATCGATTTCCGGTTGCCAGCCGAGAACCATCCGGGCCTTTGAATTGTCGAGCCAGTTGCTGTGAAACGGTGTCGGGATGTCGCGGCGCTGCCGATCGCCGGAAGCCTCCAGGATATCGGCCAGCGCGCCGTAGTCGACCGGCTGGTCCATGGCGACGTTGAACAGCTCTCCATACGCGGCCGGATTGTCCAGCGCGGCGATCATCGCGTTGACGAGATCATCGACATGAAGAAAGCTGCGCTTGAGATAGGCGCCGCGACCATCCCGCATGGCAGGTACGGCCCGGCTCTTCCTAATCTCGTCGAGATCATCCGCTCCCATCATAGCCGACCACGGCGGCCCGCCGAACTGATCAGGACCGACCTCCATTGCGTAGCGGAAGTCGTCCTTTTCCATGATCCACGGAGCGCGAAGCGTGGTCCAGTTGAGACCCTCTTGGATCCCGAACTGTTCCACCATGGTCTCTTCCAGCACCTTGGTCAGGGCATAGACACCGCGATAGGCTCGCCTCGGCGACTGCTCCGTGATCGGTGAGCTGTAACCATGAAAAATGTGCCCAACGACACAATCACCGCTCAGCAGCATAAATTGCTGTTTCGCAGCCGAACGGCTGAAACCCTCCAGCAGGAGGTAGAGCCCCTTGAGAGCAACATCGATGGCCTGATCGGGCGTCTCTTTCACGGCAGCCAGGTGCAGCACATGCGTCACACCTTCGAGCGCCTTCCCGACAATCTGCGGATCTGCCATGGACCCCTTCACGACGGAGACACGGGGACCGGGTTCCAGAGCCCGGTTGTTGCAGAGCGCGACGACATTCCATTTCGCAAAGCGCGGATTGGAAAGGAAGGCGGGAAGGAAGGCTTGGCCCACCTTTCCGGTGGCGCCCGTCACGAGCAACCGCATCACCGCCCCCTTTTCGCTTTCAGGTTGAATAATTAATATTTGGTTATAATATTAAGTCAAGCATTATTGATACCGGTTTACGAGCCGGCAACCTGCAGGCTATGGTGCCAACAGAATGCCATCGTGGGATCAGCCGAGGGAGGGCGGAGCGTGTCACGGCTTTCATTGCATTCAATTTCAAAGAGTTACGGCGCAATACACGCGCTGTCGCGTGTCAGTGTCACCGTCGAACCAGGGGAGGTTCTGGGACTGATGGGGGACAACGGCGCCGGCAAGACGACGCTTGTCAAAATTATCGCCGGCAACTTCCCACCATCGACAGGAGAGATCCGCGTCGATGACCAACCGGTGACCTTTCACAACCCACGCGACGCACAGCGACACGGCATCGAGGTCGTCTATCAGGACCTTGCGCTGTGCGACAATCTCTCGGCTGCCTCCAATGTCTTCCTGGGGCGAGAGACCATGCGCAGCCTCGGGCCGCTGCGCTACATCGACTATGCCAAGATGAACCGCGTCGCAGCGGAGCTGTTCCGGCAACTGAAATCGGAAACGAGACCACGCGATTTGGTGCGCCGCATGTCCGGTGGCCAGCGCCAGGCGGTTGCGATCGCCCGCACGCTGCTGTCCGAACCCAAGATCGTCATCATGGACGAGCCGACCGCCGCAATCTCCGTCCGCCAGGTGGCCGAGGTTCTCGATGTCATTCGCAGGCTGCGTGATCACGGCATCAGTGTCATTCTCATCAGCCACCGCATGCCCGACGTCTTCGGTGTTTCGGACAAGATTGCGGTTTTGCGGCGCGGCGAACTCGTCGCCAGCAAACGTGCCGATCAGTCGTCGCCCGAAGAAGTGACAGGATTGATCACCGGCGCCATCGAAGCCGCTTGAAAGGAGATCGCCATGACCACATTGGATGACGTGATTGCCCGCAGCGAGCATCGAAGCTGGATCTCACGCGTATCGAGCCGGCAGCTGTTCTGGGTCTTTATCGCTGCGGTCCTTGCCTGCCTCGCGCTCAGCATTCTAACGGACAGCTTTGCAACGGAGCGCAATCTCTTCAATGTTGCGCGCAACTTCGCCTTCGTCGGCATCATCGCGATCGGAATGACGACCGTAATCGCCTCGGGCGGCATCGATCTGTCGGTGGGCTCAACCGTCGTGTTGAGTGCCATGGTGATCAGCGTCACCATGGAAGGTGGCATGCCCTTCCTCCTCGCCTTTCCTCTTGCGCTGCTTTCAGCCCTCCTTGTGGGCGTACTGAACGGCGTGCTTGTCGCCTATGCCGGAATGCCACCCTTCGTCGTCACCTTGGGCACTCTTTCGGCCGCTCGGTCCCTGGCCATGGTCCTGTCGGACAACAAGATGATCTGGAATTTCGGCCCCGACCACGACCTGTTGATCTGGGTCGGCGGCGGCTCGACGCTGGGCATACCCCACCCTCTTTACGTCCTCGCTGCACTAGCCCTTGTAATGTCGCTGGTCTTCAGGTGGACCCGATGGGGGCAGCATCTGCTTGCGATCGGCAGCAATGAGAACGCCGCCATCCTGACCGGCATCCCCGTGCGGCGCATGAAGGTGAGTATCTATGGCGTGTCGGCTCTCACCGCCGGGCTCGCCGGCGTTCTGATGGCTGGATGGCTCGGCAGCGTGACCACCAATCTCGGCCAAGGCATGGAGCTGACGGTGATTGCCGCGGCCGTCATCGGTGGTGCCAATCTGGCCGGTGGCGAAGGCAATGCGCTCGGTGCGGTCGTTGGAGCACTGTTGATAGAAGTTATTCGCAACTCTCTGATCCTGCTCGGCATCTCGACATTCTGGCAAGGAATGTTCATAGGTACCTTCATTGTGGTTGCCGTAGCCTTCGACCGTGTCCGGCACTTTCGATCCTGACACGGCACCATACCCCGGAAACCACGGTGTCCGACATGGAGAATGCCTTGAAACCGACGATGATGGACGTGGCCGCGCTGGCAGGCGTATCTCAGGCGACCGTTTCCCTCATTCTCAATGGCAGTTCCGGCGCCCGGTTCACCGAAGCCACCCGCAAGCGGGTCTTCGACGCGGCGGATCAGTTGGGCTATCGTCTCGCGAACAAGTCATCAGCCAGTTCCGGACCCGGCAGTGCGCCCGCCAACAAGGTAATCGTTTTTGCCGTCGACGAACTGACCACCGATCCATGGATGGCCCTTGCCTACGAAGGTGCCCGCGAAAAGGCACTCGAACTCGGGATTATCGTCACACTTGGCGTCTTCCGCAAAGGCGAGGACCCGGATGGCGGCATCTTTTCGATCTGTGACGGCCAGGCACTTATCGGCTACATTTTCGGCACTATTTTGACCCGCAAGATCGATCCGCCGGAACCGCTTCTGAAGGTCCCCTCTGTGCTGGTCAACTGCTACGATCAAGAGCGTCGGCTTCCGTCCATCCTGCCGGGAGACGTCGCCGGCGGCCGGGCGGCGACGGAACGGCTGATCAGCGCCGGGCGCAAGCGGATAGCCCTGATCAACGGCCAGGAAGGTCTCGACAATCCGCGCGACCGCTTGCGCGGATACAAGCAGGCTCTTGCCAGCAACGATCTCTCCTACGACCCCGACCTCGTGCACTATGGCAACTGGGAACCGCCGTCCGGATACGAAAAGACGCATGCGCTGATGAAGCTGAAGGATCCCCCGGACGGGATATTCTGCGCGAACGACCTCATGGCGCTCGGCTGTATCGAAGCGCTGAACGAACTCGGCAAGTCTGTCCCGGAGGATGTCTCCGTCGTCGGCTTCGACAACAGAGACATTGCCCAGTTCACGATGCCGCCGCTGACAACCTTCCATCTTCCGATGTTCGAGATGGGCGTGATGGCCGTCGAGCTGCTTTCCGATATGGCTGGCGGGCTGACCAGCAATCACGACCAGCTGAAGGTGGAGTGCCGACTGGTCGCCCGCAGTTCCGCCTGAGCTCAGACTGGCCTGCGGCAAGGTTCGCGGCCAATGGAATGACTTGCTGAGCAGAAAGGACCGCCGGCACGTCAGCCGATCCCGAGCTCCAATGCGGCGTCTGTCGCCCTTCTGGCAAGTTCCTGAAAATGCGCCACCCGGCCGCTGGTTGACCTGAAACAGATGCCGACCTGACGGGTCTCACTCCAGCCCTCGATTTCCAGGAGATGAACGTCCTCTGCGTTGCGGAACTCCGCCTGTGCGTAGAGTTCGGGAAACAGCGAGCAGCCCATGCCGATCGACACCATTTGTCTGATCGCGTCCAGGCTGGTACCGGCATAGTCGTCAATGACAGTCGCGCCGGACGCCTTCGCCAGTCGCTGAACGCTCTCGAGCAACTGGTGTCCGCTTCCAAGCGCCAGCAGACGCTCGCCTTTCAGCTCTTGAACGGAGACAGCCCGACGTTTTGCAAGCCGATGATCAGCGGGAACGCCCAGCAGCAGCCGCTCCCTGCCGATCGGCACGAACATCAGGGACCGCTCGCCGAACAAGGGGCCGAGGCCACAGTCGAGCGTTCCTTCCGCAACAGCGGTTTCGATCGCCGCAGGACGATCTTCGACGATGTAGATCTTCAGATCGGGGTATTGTTTATGCAGGGACGGTAGGAACCTGGGCAGGAAATACGGCCCGAAAGTCGGCGGCGTGCCCAGCCTGATGACGCCGCCAAGCGCTGCGCTGTGCTGTGCGACGGTCTCGAGCAGATCGCCCACTGCGGCAAGCGCCACGCGGGCACCATGCACAAAACGTTCCCCGACCGGCGTGAGGAGAACCGTCGTCGACGTCCGCTCGAACAGCTGGACGCCCAGATTTTCTTCCACGATCCCCACTTGGACGGAGAGTGTTGGTTGCGAGACATGGCATTGCTTCGCGGCCTTTCCGAAATGACCGCATTCAGCAAGCGCGACGACGTATTCGAGTTGGCGAAGACTGGGGCGAAACGGCATGCTCAATAGTCGATCACTATCGAGACGATTTCAACAATCAATTGGCGCAATGATGATGGGATCGCCAGTTCAGTCTTTGATCAAAGAGGAGGTCGAAGAAGGAACTGGCTTCGACCTCGAAAGGCCATCGCGGCGCTCCGACTGAAACGCGCAAGCCCTCTTGATCACAATGCAGTTCCATCCGCTACCGCGGGTCCTGCGCCCGCGGTTTACTCCTTGTGCCCCTGTCCGGGCCCCTCTGGCGAGAGCTGCCGGTCCTCTCGCGATGTCGGACGCCGCATCCACCGTGAACGACCGGCTGGAGTGTTCACATGGACTTTGCATTCTTCTTCGCAGACTGGCTCGGAAAGCCCGTCTGGATGTGGCTCGGTTTCCTTTCGATCGTGGTTTCCCTTTTGGCCTTGGACCTCGGCGTTCTTCACCGCGACAACCGCGAGATTGGTGTCCGCGAGAGCCTGATCCTGTCTTCGATGTATATCGCGCTCGGTCTTGCGTTCGGCGGCTGGATCTGGTGGCAGCTCGGCGACGAGCAGGGGATGAACTACCTGACGGGCTTCGTGGTCGAGAAAACGCTGGCGCTGGACAACGTCTTCGTCATCGCGCTCATCTTCTCTTTCTTCGCAGTGCCGCGCAAATACCAGCACCGCGTCCTCTTTTGGGGCGTGCTGGGTGTGATCGTTCTGCGCGCCATCATGATCGGACTTGGCGCGACGCTGGTTTCGAACTTTTCATGGGTCCTCTATCTCTTTGCCGCCTTCCTCGTCATCACCGGCATCAAGATGATGTTGATCGGCGACAAGGAACCCGAGATCGGCAACAATCCCATTGTCGGCTTCATGCGGCGCAGGTTTAACGTCACGGAAGAGCATCACGGTCAGGATTTCTTCGTCAAGAAGCCCCATCCCACGACCGGCAAACTGGTCTGGTTCATGACGCCGCTGTTCATGGCGCTCGTCATGGTCGAAATCGCCGACGTGATCTTCGCGGTCGACTCCGTCCCTGCGATCTTTGCGATCACGACCGATCCGTTCATCGTCTACACGTCGAATGTTTTCGCGATCCTCGGTCTGCGCGCACTGTATTTCGCACTCGCCGCGATGATCCATCGCTTTCGATATCTGAAGCCGGCGCTCGCAATCGTGCTGATCTTCATCGGCTCGAAAATCTTCATCGCTGACCTCCTGGGTCTCGAAAAGTTTCCCGCTTCACTCTCGCTCGGTATCACCTTCGCCATCATCGCCTCGGGCGTTATCTGGAGCTTGGTGAAGACACGCGATACACGTGCCGGCAATACGGTCTAAGGGGCGGGACTGGCGGCCACACCGTGCCCCTGTCTTGCAACGTATCAGTAGAGACTGCCGGATGCAGTGCAAAACCGATCCCATCCGGCGTCACCCGTCTTTGGCAGACACGGCGTATCGGCCGTCGATGCGCTTCGGTCAGGCTACAAACGCAAAACACCCGCAGCTTTCGCTACGGGTGTTTTTCGATAATGATGATTTGGTTGCGGGGGCAGGATTTGAACCTGCGGCCTTCAGGTTATGAGCCTGACGAGCTACCGGGCTGCTCCACCCCGCGCCAAGCGAATTTGGCTTTGCCAAATTTCGCGGTGCGTCACAGCAACGCTGTGATGCGTAGTGCCGGAGCAAATCCCTTAGGATTTGTCTCCTGTAAGGGACGCAACGGCTTCAGCCGAACATCCCGTAATTGTTTTCAACCCCATCAACGACAAAAGGCCGCTTTGGGAGCGGCCCTTGGTTTGGCCAGGGGCCGGTTGTTTTCGTGTATGAGAAGATTGTTTGTTCCATCCTTATGGATGGCATTGCCTTTAATAGACCTGGCAGCGACCTACTCTCCCGCGTCTTAAGACGGAGTACCATTGGCGCAGGGGTGTTTCACGGCCGTGTTCGGAAAGGGAACGGGTGCAGCCACCCCGCAATGACCACCAGGTCGATTAAGGGCAATGTATGCGTGGCAATGGGCGACCATTGCAACGTTATGTCGAGAAGCTGGCGGAGGCGAACCCCCATTTGTCTTAGTTGAACACGTCTTGTTTGCCGTCTGGTTTGTCGGAGCGCAGCTCCGCAAGGCCAGAGGCCGTCGTGACCAGTGTCACGGCCCGTCCGGAGCGTTTTTCACGCGTCAGGACAAAACAGATGTCATCATCGAGGTGCGCAGCACCTTGATGAGCATAGTCAATGAGAACGATGAAGCCAATCGGGCTATTAGTAAGGCTAAGCTTCATGCATTACTGCACGTCCACACGCCTCCTATCAACGTGGTCGTCTTCCACGGCCCTGATAGGGAATACTCGTTTTCAGGTGGGTTTCCCGCTTAGATGCCTTCAGCGGTTATCCCTTCCATATATAGCTACCCTGCTATGCCGTTGGCACGACAACAGGTCCACCAGAGATATGTCCATCCCGGTCCTCTCGTACTAGGGACAGATCCTGTCAATATTCCTACACCCACGGCAGATAGGGACCGAACTGTCTCACGACGTTCTGAACCCAGCTCACGTACCGCTTTAATTGGCGAACAGCCAAACCCTTGGGACCTGCTCCAGCCCCAGGATGCGATGAGCCGACATCGAGGTGCCAAACAACCCCGTCGATATGGACTCTTGGGGGTCATCAGCCTGTTATCCCCGGCGTACCTTTTATCCGTTGAGCGATGGCCCTTCCACGCGGGACCACCGGATCACTATGACCGACTTTCGTCTCTGCTCGACTTGTCAGTCTCGCAGTCAGGCGGGCTTATGCCATTGCACTCGACGACCGATTTCCGACCGGTCTGAGCCCACCATCGCGCGCCTCCGTTACTCTTTCGGAGGCGACCGCCCCAGTCAAACTACCCACCATACACTGTCCCGGATCCGGATAACGGACCGCGGTTAGACATCCATGACGATAAGGGTGGTATTTCAAGGATGGCTCCACGAGAACTGGCGTCCCCGCTTCAAAGCCTACCACCTATCCTACACATGCCGACACGAATGCCAGTGTAAAGCTATAGTAAAGGTGCACGGGGTCTTTCCGTCTAACCGCAGGAACCCCGCATCTTCACGGGGAATTCAATTTCACTGAGTCTATGTTGGAGACAGCGGGGAAGTCGTTACGCCATTCGTGCAGGTCGGAACTTACCCGACAAGGAATTTCGCTACCTTAGGACCGTTATAGTTACGGCCGCCGTTTACTGGGGCTTCAGTTCAAAGCTTGCACCTCTCCCTTTAACCTTCCAGCACCGGGCAGGCGTCAGGCCCTATACGTCGTCTTTCGACTTCGCAGAGCCCTGTGTTTTTGATAAACAGTCGCTACCCCCTGGTCTGTGCCACCCCTTTCCACTTGCGTAAAAAGGGGTCACGCTTCTTCCGAAGTTACGCGTGCAATTTGCCGAGTTCCTTCAACATAGTTCTCTCAAGCGCCTTGGTATGCTCTACCTGACCACCTGTGTCGGTTTCGGGTACGGTCTATACGGTGGAGCTATTTCCTGGAACCGCCCCGCTGCACATCCAATCCAATAAGGAGGTACAACTTACGCGATCCGTCACTACCACCAGGCCCACGAATATTAACGTGGTTCCCATCGACTACGCATTTCTGCCTCGCCTTAGGGGCCGGCTAACCCTGCTCAGATTAACTTTAAGCAGGAACCCTTGGTCTTTCGGCGAGGGGGTCTCTCACCCCCTTTATCGTTACTCATGTCAACATTCGCACTTCCGATATCTCCAGAGGCCCTCACGGGTCCTCCTTCACAGACTTACGGAACGCTCCGCTACCACATACACTTGCGTGCATATCCTCAGCTTCGGTGCATGGCTTTAGCCCCGTTACATTTTCGGCGCAAAGACCCTTATTTAGACCAGTGAGCTGTTACGCTTTCTTTAAA
>NZ_CP191449.1:3037500-3242500 GCF_050500185.1 Neorhizobium sp. DAR64862/K0K3 | reverse complement strand
GGCATTCGACGGCGGTCATGACGAACCGCTGACGCCGGATGATATCATTGCGCAGGGACTGCTGACGGCCCAACAGTGGGAAACACTGTCGCGCTATGCGCTGGCATTGTTTGCTCGCGGCCAGGAACTCGCGGCAAAACGCGGCCTCATTCTTGTCGATACGAAATACGAGTTCGGCACCGACGCGGATGGTACAATCATTCTCGCCGACGAAATCCACACGCCCGACAGCAGTCGTTACTGGATTGCCGACAGCTATGACGACGCCTTTTCAACCGGCGGCCGTCCAAAAAGCTTCGACAAGGATTTCATCCGCTCTTGGGTGGTCGAACGCTGCGATCCCTACAAGGACGATATTCCGGAAATCCCGGCCGATCTGATCGAGGAAACGGCCAAGGTTTACCGAACCGCGTATGAAACGATCACGGGCGCGCGTTTCGTGCCCGATGAGAGCGGCGAGACGGTGCTGGCGCGCATTCGCAAGAACCTCGAGCCGTATTTCGGTACTTGATCAGCAGCAGTCTCCGGGCGGTATCGGCGGCACACACTTGAGGACATCGTGCGAAGACCAAGGCGCAAGGCGGAAGAGACAAAAGCGGATATCCTGACAGCCGCCGAAGCGTTGCTCAGGAAGAAGGGTTTTGCCGGCTTTTCGATCGCCGACCTTGCAGCCGAATTGCAGATGTCGCCCGCCAATGTCTTCAAGCACTTTCAATCCAAGACGGTGCTTGCGGATGCAATCTGCGACCGGCACACCACCAGGATGATCGGTCGCTTCGACGCGAAGGACGATTCCGTCCCGGCGCCGGCGAGGCTGGGGCTTGTCGCGCGCCGCCTGATGGACGCGCATCTGGCCGATATCAGGGATAATCCGCTGTTTTTCGAAATGCTGGCCATGATGGCAAGTACCGACCTGCCCAGCGGCCGGCATTATCGAAAGCTCATCGAGGATCTTTTCGAAAGCGTCGTTCGCCACGGCTTCGAAACCGGGGTCTACAAGTCCGCACCGGAAAGTACCATCGGGCGGAGCGTTGCCCCTTGCTTTGCAGGGGTCCTCCACCATGTCTTTCTTATACATGCCGACGAGGCGGAGCTGCATGCCCGCTGCGACGGACTTGTCGAACTCGTGAATGCTGCACTGCAAAGCCCGCTTGCAAAGTGACGATAAGTGAATTACGTCACTTCGAGGCTGGGCTGTGGCGGTTCCGCTCCTTGCCATGCTTCCTCCCGCTTCTTGTGGGTTAACCTGTCCCTCCCGAGGAAATCCGGTTCTTCGGAATGCGCAACGACCGGCCCTGGATCCAACGATGACCCGTCGCAAACTGCTTCTCCCCCTCCTTTTCACGGTCTTGCTCGCCTCCTGCAGCGATTCCGATCAGCAGACCGCAAACGCTCCAGCCGGCGGCGCACCTCAGAAGCCGCCGCAGGCCGTCAGTGTCGTCGTCATGCAAAAGGCCGAGCGGCCGATTACCTCGATTTTGCCGGGCCGCGCCGTTGCATTCCAGACGACCCAGATCAGGCCGCGTGTGACCGGCGCCATTCGTGAGATCAGCTTCAAGGAAGGAAGCGAAGTCAAGGCGGGCGACATCCTCTATCAGATCGAGGACAATCTTTACGAGGCGACCGTCGCGCAGGCGAGAGCGAGCCTTTCCAAGGCCGAGGTCAGCATCCCGGCCGCGCAGGCAAACCTCACCCGCTACGAGCGGCTGGTCAACAGCGGCGCGACGCAGATCGAATATGAAAATGCGAAGGTCACCCTGCTGCAGGCCCAGGCCGATGTGGCGCAGGCGCAGGCCGCTCTGCAATCGGCCGAGATCGATCTCGACCTGACCAAGATCAGGGCGCCCTTCGATGGCGTCACGACCATCTCCAATGTCAGCCTCGGCAATATCGTCACCGCCAACCAGACCGACGCGCTGTCGACACTGCGCAAGCTCGATCCGATCTATATCGATCTCATCGATTCCAGCACCAATCTCCTGGAGCTTCGTGCAGCCTTTGCGTCCGGCCGGGTCACCGGCGATCCGCGCAACGCCGAGATCCGATTGCGGTTGGAGGACGGCAAGGCTTACGAACCTGCCGGCAAGCTCGACATGTCGGAAATGGCTGTCAGCGAAACCACCGGCACGTTTCAGATCCGTGCCGTGTTCCCCAACCCGGACAATATCGTTCTGCCCGGCATGTATGTGCGTGCGACGGTGACGCTTGGCAACGAAAACGGCTATCTGATCCCGCAGCGTGCCGCGACCCGCAATGCCCGTGGTGAACTGACGGCGAAATTCGTTGGCGCGGACAACAAGGTGGAAACGCGGACCTTCACGGTCAGCACCACATCCGGCAACAACTGGCTGGTCACCGACGGCATCGCGGACGGCGATCGCCTGATCGTCGACGGGTTCCAGTGGATTGCCGACGCCGCCGCCGTCCAGCCTGTCGAAGTCACGGTCAACGAGCAGGGATTTACAGTCGAGAAGCCGAAGGTTGATGCGCCGAAGCCGTAGAGGTTGAGGTCCGCATCCCGCAACAACGCGAAGAACGCCGCCCCGAATACGGCAAGGAACAAGTGAATGGCCCATTACTTCATCCGGCGGCCCGTCTTCGCCTGGGTTATTGCGATCGTGATCATGCTCGGTGGTGCGCTTGCCATCACCACGCTGTCGATCTCGCAATATCCGGATATCGCCCCGACCACGGTGCGCATTTCTGCCAGCTATAACGGCGCCAGCGCCGAAACCGTCGAGAAATCGGTGACGACGATCATCGAAGACGGCATGACCGGACTCGACGATCTCACCTACATGAACTCGTCGTCGTCAACGGGACGCGCGACCGTCACGCTGACATTCGGCAACTCGATCATGCCTGATATCGCCCAGGTTCAGGTGCAGAACAAGTTGCAGCTGGTACAGTCGCAGCTGCCTGACGTCGTGCAGCAGTCCGGCATCGAAGTCTCGCGCTCCACCTCCAGTATCCTGATGGTCGGCGCGCTCGTGTCGTCGGACGGCAAACGCAGTTCGGTCGATCTCGGCGACGTGTTCTCGACCCAGATCGAAGATCAGGTGAAGCGCCTGGAAGGCGTCGGCAGCATCAATATCTTCGGCTCAGGCTATGCAATGCGCGTCTGGCTCGATCCCTTCAAGCTGCAGAAATACCAGTTGACGTCGGCCGACGTCACATCCGCGATCGAAGCGCAGAATACCCAGGTGTCCGTTGGTTCGCTCGGGGCGCAGCCCGTGTCGGAAGGTCAGCAGCTGACCGTCACCATGACAGCCCAGAGCCAGCTGACCACCGTCGACGACTTTGAACGGATCATCCTCAAAGTCGGACAGGACGGCGCCACGGTCAGGATATCGGATATTGGCCGTGTCGAGATCGGCCAAGAAAGCTACGGAGGCAGCTCCCGCTTTAACGGCAAGCCGGCGGCGGGCTTTGCGGTCAACCTTGCGACGGGCGCCAATGCGCTTGATACCGCCGAAAGGGTAAAAACCGCCCTCAACCGGGTCGAGCCGACGCTTCCCGAAAATGTCAGCATCACCTATCCCTACGACACGACGCCGTTCGTCGAGCTGTCGATCGAGAAGGTCATTCACACGCTGATCGAGGCGATCGTTCTGGTGTTCGTGGTGCTTCTGGTCTTCCTTCAGAACCTGCGGGCAACGCTGATCCCCATGGTCGCCGTTCCGGTGGTGTTGCTCGGGACATTCGGCATCCTGGCGCTGACGGGCTATTCGATCAACACGCTGACCATGTTCGCCATGGTGCTGGCGATCGGCCTTCTCGTGGATGACGCGATCGTCGTCGTCGAGAACGTCGAGCGCATCATGGACGAGGAAGGTTTGTCGCCGCTCGAGGCGACCGAAAAGTCCATGCACGAAATTACCGGTGCCATCATCGGCATCGCGCTGGTTCTGACGGCCGTGTTTATTCCGATGGCCTTCTTCGGTGGGTCGACGGGCATCATCTATCGCCAGTTCTCGATCACGATCGTCTCCGCGATGCTGCTTTCGGCCGTGGTCGCGATCGTGCTGACGCCGGCGCTTTGCGCGACGATCCTGAAGCCGGTCAATCACGAGAAGAAGAACAAGGGTATCGGCGCCTGGTTCAACCGCGGCTTCGACAAGACGACAAACGGCTATGTCGGATCGATCGGGTATCTTCTGAAGCGGCCGCTGCGCGTCATGCTTCTTTTCGCACTGATTGTCGGCGGTTGCGGTCTGTTGTTTTCAAGGCTCCCCAGCTCCTTCCTTCCTCAAGAAGACCAGGGCGTTCTGATGGTGCTCGTCCAGACTCCGAACGGTTCGACGACCGCCAGAACCGAGGAAGTGGTCAAGCAGATCGAGTCCTTCTTCCTCAACGACGAGAAGGACAGTGTCGCTTCGGTGTTCGGTGCGATGGGCTTCAGCTTCAACGGCACCGGCCAGAACAATGCGATGATCTTTGCCAAGCTCAAGGATTTCGACGTTCGTACCGAGCCGCAGCAGGAAGCGGCCGCCGTTGTGCAGCGGGCTCAGCGCCATTTCTTCGGACTGCGTGACGCGCAGGTGTTTGCGCTTCTGCCACCAGCAATCCAGGGCCTCGGCAATTCCAGCGGCTTTTCGATGTACCTTGTCGACAGCGGCAACAACGGCAATCCCGCTTTGACGAGCGCATCGCAACAGCTGATGCAGATCGCCGGCAGCAACCGCAATATCGGCTCGCTGCGCAGCAACTCTCAGAGAACCGAAACGCAGCTGCAGATCCTTCTCGACCAGGAGAAGCTGGGTGCGATGGGTGTCGACCTCGCTTCGGTCAATTCGATGCTGACGACCATCTTTGCCGGTCGCGACGTCAATGACTTCACGCTCGAGAACAAGCTGAAGCCCGTCTATGTGCAGGGTGATGCGCCTTACCGCATGCAGCCGGAAGACCTCAAATACTGGTTTGCGCGCAACACCGGCGGCGAGATGGTCCCGTTTTCGTCCTTCAGCACCGTCCAGTGGAACACGGGCACGCCGCAGCTTGCGCGGTTCAACGGCGTCAGTGCCATATCGCTTGACGGCGCGACCGGCGCCGGCGTCAGCACCGGTCAGTCCATGGACGAGATGGAGAAGCTGACTGCGGCATTGCCGGGTGGCTACTCAGTGGCCTGGCAGGGCATCTCCTATCAGGAACGGCTGTCTGGCTCCCAGGCTCCCATGCTTTACGGCCTGTCCGTTCTGATCGTATTCCTCTGCCTTGCGGCACTTTATGAAAGCTGGTCGATTCCGTTCTCGGTCATTCTCGCGGTTCCGATCGGTGTCCTTGGCGCATTGGCTGCAGCCTATCTCCTTGGCCAGTCGAACGACGTCTACTTCAAGGTCGGTCTTTTGACGACGATCGGATTGGCGGCGAAGAACGCCATCCTGATCGTCGAATTCGCCAAGGATCGTCAGGAGACAGGTATGGGCGTGCTCGAAGCGACCCTTGAGGCCGCAAGATTGCGCCTCCGTCCGATCATCATGACGTCGCTTGCATTCATTCTCGGCGTGGTACCACTTGCGATCGCAACGGGCGCCGGCTCTGCCGCTCAAAACGCCATCGGCATCGGCGTGCTGGGTGGTATGCTTTCTGCAACACTGCTCGGAATTTTCTTCGTTCCGTCCTTCTTTGTTGTTGTGCGCCGGTTATCAAAGCGTGAAAAACAAGTGAAGACAGTGTGAATCTGTTAACGGATTGCCAGCATCGAATCGCCGCTCGTCTGAGCGGGAGGCTGTGCAGTGATTTGCTCCGCTGTTCGCGGGGCCCCTTTCTTAAGCGTTTCGGGACAAAGATATGACATCCATTCGCGTAGCCGCCCCTCTCGTCATGCTCCTCCTTTCCGGCTGCGTGGTCGGACCGAACCATCAGGCCCCGGAAGTGTCCCTTCCTTCGAAGTTTGCCGAGGGTGCGCAGACGAGCAATGGCGACGTTTCCATGAAGGCTTGGTGGACGGCGTTTTCCGACACGCGCCTGAACGGCTACATGCAGACGGGCCTGTCGCAGAACCTCAGCGTTCTTCAGGCCCTGGAACGCATCAATCAGGCCCAGGCGTCCGTCGTCAGTGCCGGCGCCGGCGGTCTTCCGTCGCTCGATATCGATGCGCAGGGCGAGCGCAGCGGCACGAAGGACATCGGCGGGCGGCTCGGTCCAACATCGACCGCACCGCAATCATCCGCCGTCGGTGGAGCCAGCGCGTCCTGGTTCCTGGATCTGTTCGGTCTCTACCGCCGCAGCAAGGAATCGGCTCTTGCCAGTCTCGACGCCGCCTATGCAAGCGTCGACGTTGCGCGCCTGAGCCTGCTTTCGCAGGTTGCCGCAGCCTATATCGATGTGCGCTACTATCAGGAGCGTATCGCGATCACCAAAAAGAACCTCGGTTCTCGCCGTGAAACGCTTGATCTCACCAAGCTTCAGCTGGAAGCCGGTGCTGCCTCCAGACTGGATGTTGTTCAGGCCGAAGGTCTTGTAAACTCGACACTGTCAGAGCTGCCAGGTCTCGAGACCCAGTATCGCACCGCGGCGCATCGCATCGCGACGCTTCTCGGCATGCCAGCGTCCACACTGCTTCCTGAACTGCAGCGCGGTGCCCGCCAGCCGGTCGCCCGCTACAGCACCAAGACCGGCATTCCCGCCGACCTGATCCGCAATCGACCTGACATTCGTGCGTCCGAACGGCAGCTTGCCGCAGCCGTTGCGCAGATCGGCGTTGCCGAAGCACAGCTCTATCCGGCGATTACGCTCGGTGGCTCCATTTCGCCATCCTACACCCGCGTTGCCGGAAGCGGCGAAAGTGGCATCCTGTCCTGGTCCTTCGGTCCGGCCTTGTCTCTTCCGATCTTCGACGGCGGCGCCCTGCGTGCCAACGTCAAGTCGTCCGAATCGTCAGCCCGCGAAGCCTATCTGTCCTGGAAGCAGACGGTTCTCGATGCCGTCGAGGAAGTCGAGAACGCGCTTGCCGCCGTTGCCCGCGATGGCCGCACCGTGGCAGCGCTCCGTGCGACCGTGAAATCCTACGAGGAAGCTCTGCAGCTCGCAACCGCCAGCTATCGTGATGGCGCCTCCTCGCTGCTCGACGTTCTCGACGCGCAGCGCGAAGTCTCCACCGCCCAGGCAAGTCTGGCCCAGGCCGTACAGCAGATGGCGCAGGACTATGTCTCGCTCAACGTCGCACTCGGTGGCGGTTATGCCTTCGGGTCACCGACGGCACAGGTGGCCTCCGCCAAGCTGGTTCTGAAAAACTAAACAGCGAAACAGGATGGACGGGCCGGTTCGCCGGCCCTTTTCTTCCCGCAGGATCGCCAGACAACAAAAAACCTCCGAAGCCTGCGGCTCGGAGGTTTTTTTATGCTCGAATGAAGCCTGATGCTTCGATCAGTTCTTGGCGCGCTCGACGTAGGAATTGTCTTCCGTGGCAATGACGACGCGGGTGCCGGTATCAACATGCGGCGGAACGGCCGTGCGGATGCCGTTCGACAGGATCGCCGGCTTGTAGGAGGACGATGCTGTCTGTCCCTTCGTGACCGGCTCTGTCTCGACGATCTCGAGCGTGACGTGACGCGGCAGCTGCAGCGCGAGCGCGATACCTTCATGCATAGACAGGACGCAGGTCATGCCTTCCTGCAGATACGCCTTCTGGTCGCCCATCGTATCCACGTCCACGACGATCTGATCGTAGTTTTCCGGGTTCATGAAGTGGAAGCCTTCGCCGTCTTCATAGAGGAACTGGAAGTTGACGTCTTCGACGAAGGCGCGCTCGACCTGTTCCGTGGTGCGCCAGCGTTCCGACACCTTCACGCCGTCAACGATGCGACGCATGTTGACCTGGGTCACCGGAGTGCCCTTGCCGGGGTGGAAGTTCTCGGCGGTGAGAACCACATAGAGCTTGCCGTCGACGTCGATGACGTTACCCTTGCGGACGGAAGATGCGATGACCTTGACCATTTGAATTCCTTGTTGGCGTGCCGGCTTGTAACTGCCGGGAATGCGTCGTAGAGGACCGGGCGATAACCGGCCTGAAGGACGGATGATCTGTTTTCCGGGCAACTACCGCAAAAACGCGCAAAGTGGAAGCCTTGCGGGCAAGAACCCGCGAAGAAAGCCGAAATGAGCCTGTTTCACTCCGAAGCCCGATCTGCCCCATGGTGGACACCGGAAAGCCACGCCGACCGGCGGCCTTTCCTCATGGGCCGCAACGCGCTTCAGACAGCGCTGCGGGGTTTCTTCGGCAAAGCGGATTTCATAGAGGTCGACACTGCGACCTTGCAGGTATCGCCCGGCAACGAAACCCACCTTCATGCCTTTGCGACGCAAGCCCTGACGATCGACGGCAGCGCCTCGCCGCTTTACCTGCACACCTCGCCGGAATTTGCCGCAAAGAAGCTGCTTGCAGCCGGCGAGAAGCGCATCTTCACCTTCGCGCATGTCTATCGCAACCGCGAGCGCGGACCGCTGCACCACCCGGAATTCACCATGCTCGAATGGTACCGGGTTGGCGAAACCTACGAGCAGTTGATGGCCGATTGTGCCGACATGCTGAAGCTTGCCGCCGAGACCACGGGCACGAAGCAATTTGCGTTTCGCGGCATGAAAACCGACCCCTTTGCCGACCCTGAAATCGTGACGCTGGCGGAAGCCTTCCTTCGATACGCCGGGATCGATCTGCTTTCCTCCGTCGAAACCGATGGCACGACAGATCGCGAAGCGCTCGCAGCCGAACTGACCCGCACCGGCCTTCGGGTTTCGGAGGACGATGCTTGGGCGGATCTGTTCAGCAAGGTCTTGGTCGAGAAGATAGAACCCCATCTCGGTCAGGGCCGCGCGACGATCCTCTGCGAATATCCGATCTCCGAAGCGGCCCTCGCCCGACCCTCGGCCCGCGATCCCCGCGTGGCCGAACGCTTCGAGCTTTACGCATGCGGCGTGGAACTGGCGAACGCTTTCGGCGAATTGACCGATGCGGCCGAGCAGCGCCGTAGGTTCGAGCACGACATGGCGGAGAAGGCGCGCATCTACGGCGAGACCTATCCGATCGACGAGGATTTCCTGTCAGCGCTTTCGATCATGCCGCAGGCAAGCGGTGCAGCGCTGGGCTTTGATCGCCTGGCCATGCTCGCAACCGGCGCGACCCGCATCGACCAGGTCATGTGGGCGCCCGTCGCCGAGGTTCTGCCGTGAGCGTGGCGCGTACCTTGAAAACGCCCGAGGAACTGGCCGATGCAGGTCTGATTGCGCAAGACCGTCTCGACGGGATCCGTGCCGTCGCCGGCAGTTACGCGATCGCGCTGACGCCGACGGTCGTTTCGCTGATCGACCCGACCGATGACGCCGATCCGATTGCACGACAGTTCGTGCCCGACGCGGCCGAGCTTGTCAGCACGCCGGACGAGCGGGCCGACCCGATCGGCGACGCGGCGCATAGCCCGGTCAAAGGCATCGTCCACCGCTACCCGGACCGCGTCCTTCTGAAGGCCGTGCACATCTGTCCTGTTTATTGCCGTTTCTGCTTTCGCCGTGAAATGGTTGGACCGCAGGGGGATGGAACGCTTTCGCCGGACGAACTAACGGCCGCGCTCGACTACATCCGCACTCATGAGGAAATCTGGGAAGTCATCCTGACCGGCGGCGATCCGCTTGTCCTGTCTCCGCGCCGGCTTTCCGTGATCATGGCTGGATTGGCTGAAATCGAGCATGTCAAAATCGTGCGCTTTCATACGCGCGTGCCGGCGGTCGAGCCCGAGCGGGTGGATGCGCCGATGATTGCGGCCCTGAAGGAAAGCGGCAAGACAATCTATGTGGCGCTCCACGCCAACCATCCCCGCGAAATGACTGAGGACGCGCGGGCTGCCTGCGCAAGGCTGATTGACGCCGGCTTTGCGATGGTCAGCCAGACGGTCCTGCTCAAAGGCATCAACGACGATCCGAAAGTGCTCGGCGACCTGATGAAGGCTTTCGTCGAAACGCGCATCAAACCCTACTACCTGCACCATCCGGACCTGGCGCCAGGCACAGGCCATTTCCGGCTCGATATCGCCGAGGGCCAGAGAATCGTTTCGGCTCTGCGCGGCACCATTTCCGGACTTTGCCAGCCGACATATGTGCTCGATATTCCGGGTGGCCACGGCAAGGCGGTCATCGGCGAAAGCGCTGCACGTGCTGACAACGGCTGCTATTCGGTGAGCGATTTCCGCGGCAACGAACACACCTATCCGCCGGTGTGAATTCCGTCCGCGTTCGATGATTCACGTGAAATACCGAGAGCTTAACGCCCGCAGGAAGCATTCTCCGACATCGCTTTCAGAAGCGTTGCCATCTGCGGCTTGTCGACCGTGCGAACCGGCTGGATGTTAAGGATCTCGTCTTCCGGCCACCAGTCACCGGCTGCCCAATAGGCCCAGCCCAGCCACGCATCCGGGTTGCTCTCGACGACCTTGACCATATCGACCAATGCCGACTGGCATTCCGGCTGGCGCGGAACGGCAAACTCACCCAGCAGGCCACGCCGGTTGTTCTGCTTCAACCAGGTGCCGACGTCGGAGAGCGCCTTGACCGCATCAGCGGCACGCGAGCATTCGTCATTCTTGCCGGAGAAATCCTGGTCAAGATACTGGTGCACCTCGAAAACGTAATTGTTCTGCGGGTCGACGATCGCCGACATCGCCGCGGCGTTGGTGGTGCCGTAATCGCCGGCAGACCAGCTATGGGCGCCGGTCCAGGCCGTGCCGGGAACAAGGATCAGACTGGCGGACCCGGCCTGCCGGATGGCTGCGATCGCACCGTTGGCGGCGGACACCCAGTCTTCGGCTGCAATACCATGCGGTTCGTTCATCAGACCGAACGCTATGTCTGCCTCTGTGCCAAACCGTACCGAAAGCCTGCGCCAAAAGTCGGCGAACGCGCTTTGCGGAACGTTGTCCGTCCCGATCAGATCACCCTTGTAGCGAGCGTAGTTGTGCGGATCGAGAATAACGACCATCCCGGCTTTGCGTACGAGCTCGACAGTAGCCGCAAGCCGCTTGGCCTCAGCCCGATCGAACGACGCATAGAGCTTGGGCTGCAACCTTTCCCATAGAAATGGCAGCCGAACGGCCGTGAAGCCCTTGCTTGCAAAATAGCGGATCGTTTCGGCTGAAGGGTAAGTGTAGCCTTTACCGTAGGCATCGCCAACCTTGCCGAATTCGGCACCGGCGAGATTGATGCCCCGCATACAGGTCGTGGCAGCGGAAACCGGCTGCGTCGCGAGACTGGCCGCACCGATCAAGGCGATACCCCTCAAGGCAATGCTTCTGAGGTTTCTACCCAACCAGGCCTTACCCTGAAACCGCCCCGCATCTCTAGCCACCAGCATTCCTCCCGTATCTTACAAAATCCGACGAAATAAATATTCGAAAATATTGAATGACAAATGCGCGGCGGACCAAGCGCCGCGACGGTGATCAACGCGTGAAAGGCGCAAAAGGACCGGAATTTTTGACGTCCTTGCCTAAGCTGCTGTTTGTAAGGGTGGAACGTTCCATTGCTTTGAGCCGGAACGGAAAAACGCCTCCGTATTTCTGTTGTTTCCTACGCCATCGGATATGGTCCGCCGGCGTGGTTATGTCTACAAGGATTTCCGCCAAGTGCAGACCAAGGGGTTATCGATGAAAAGCTATGTACTGACCGTCACCTGCCGTTCCACGCGCGGCATTGTTGCTGCGCTTTCCGGCTTTCTGGCGGAACAGGGCTGCAACATCATCGACAGCTCGCAGTTCGACGATCTGGATACCGGACGCTTCTTCATGCGGGTATCGTTCATCTCGGAAGAAGGCGTCGGACGCTCCGCACTTTCCGAAGGTCTCAAGCCCGTCGCGGATAAGTTCGAGATGGAATGGGACATCTTCGATACCGAAGAACGCATGAAGGTGCTTCTGATGGTGTCGCGATTCGGCCATTGCCTCAACGACCTTCTCTACCGCTGGAAGATCGGCGCGCTGCCGATCGATATCGTCGGCGTCGTCTCCAACCACTTCGAATACCAGAAGCAGGTGGTCAACAACGATATCCCCTTCCACCACATCAAGGTGACGAAGGAAAACAAGCCGCAGGCAGAGGCGCAGTTGCTTGAGGTCGTGGAGGCAAGCGGTGCCGAACTGGTGGTTCTGGCCCGTTACATGCAGGTTCTGTCGGATCAGCTGTGCCAGAAAATGTCGGGCAAGATCATCAACATCCACCACTCCTTCCTGCCCAGCTTCAAGGGTGCAAACCCTTACAAGCAGGCGTATCAGCGCGGCGTGAAGCTGATTGGGGCGACAGCCCATTACGTCACTGCCGATCTCGACGAAGGCCCGATCATCGAGCAGGACACGGTGCGCATTACCCACGCGCAATCGCCCGACGATTATGTCTCGCTTGGCCGTGATGTGGAAAGCCAGGTTCTGGCCCGCGCGATCCATGCGCATATCCACCACCGCACCTTCATCAACGGCAATCGCACGGTGGTCTTCCCGCCGAGCCCCGGCTCCTACGCCTCCGAGCGTATGGGGTAATCCATCCGAGTCATCTAATGCTTTGATCCGACTGTCGGTTTACCGACGGTCGGCGCAGCGCCGGATAACAACGTGTCACAATAACTTTAGCCGGTCTCATCTTGTCGCAGACGAGGCCCGCACCTATTTCCTGGCTTGTCGAAGGACAGGCCATCGCGAATGAAATTTCACATTTCCGCCGCGATACTGTCATCAGACAGAAAAATATTTCCTTTAAAAGGATTTTCGTTGATCGCATTCTGCGAGTCACCTAAAGTCCACTTTCGATCGACGGACGTTATCCGTCGGCATTTTACGCAACGCCATGAGGGAGAGTGACATGATTAAACCTGCTTACGTCGCCGCCTGCGGTCGGTTCGCGTATAAGATGCTAGGCACGGAGCGTAGCTCCCTTCCGTGCTGTCGAATGTAGACCTTTCAGTTCTTTCGTTCCTGAAAATCCATTCGCCAGTGCTGCGCTTTAGGCAGCAAACGCGGGAGCATGCCATGCAAAAGCAAGTTATAGAATTCGGCGGCGAGCCCGTCGGTATCGTTATCCCGGATGAAGACCGGTTGAAATTCATTGCCGTGAAGTTTCACGTCATCGATCTCGATGAGCAGCGTTTCAATTCGCCCGACGAAGTGAAACTGGCCATCCGTGACCTGGTGCGTGCACGCGCCCAGGCACCGACGGCGCTTGCCTGATCAAACCTGATCGTCGAGACAGAAAAGCCGCCCTTGAAGCGGCTTTTCTATGTAAGGCATCACGGATCAGAACGCCGTGAACGTCATCGTCGTCAGCGACCGCTCGATACCTGGAATGGAGGCGATCTTCTCGTTGACGAAGCGGCCGATCTCGTCGTCGCCGCTGATATAGACCTTCAGGAGCAGGTCCCAGTCGCCGCTGGTGGAATAGAGTTCGGAAGCCAGCTCGGTCTTGTAGATCGCGTCGGCGACCTCGTAGGTCTTGCCGGGCTTGCAGCGAAGCTGGACGAATATCGGTTTCATCAGGGTCTTCCCGTCGGTCGGTCAAAACAATAACAAGTCTCACGGACTATTGGCCGATAGCGCCCGCGATCGCAAGTGACCGGTCGCCATCCGCTTCGATCTCCCGCGAGATCCAGTCGCGAAACACGGCAAGCGGCGGATAGGTTGCGCGGTCGGGTGGATAGGCGAGATAATACTGGCCCGTCCCCATCGATCCCCCGGCAACCGCCTCGATCAGGAGCCCCTGCTCGAGTTCGCGCTCGATCAGAAACCGCGGCAGCAGCGCCGTGCCAAGCCCTGCCACGGCAGCCTCCACCATGGTCGCGAACTGATCAAACAGCATGCCATGTAATGCTTCGAACTCGGTTACTGCCTTGCGGAACCACGTCTCCCAGGCATCCGGCCGGCTGTTGAGATGAAGCAGCGGCGCATGCACCAGATCCCCAGGCGACTGGATGCCATGCTTCCTTAGGAAAGCCGGGCTGCAGGCAGGGATCACATCCTCGTCCATCAGGAATGTCAGGGCAGCGCCCGGCCAGCGCGCCGAGCCGAAATGGATCGCCGCATCCAGCGTATCGAACCGGAAGTCGAATGGCTCGAGCCGGGTGGTGAGGTTGACGACGACGCCGGGATGGAGATCGAGAAACCGGCCGATCCTTGGCGTTAGCCAGCGCGTACCGAAAAACGGCAGAATGCCGAGATTGAGCGTACCGCCGGATGGATTGGCCCTGAGGTTCAGCGACGCATTGGAAATCCGCCGCAATGCTTCACGCACCTCGCGCGCATAAGCATCGCCGGCAAGCGTCAGCCGGATGGTTTGCCGCTCGCGCAGGAACAGCGCCACGCCAAGCTGCTTCTCGAGCGCGGAGATCTGGCGGCTGACAGCGCTCTGCGTCAGGCCGAGTTCGTTCGCGGCCGCCGTGACGCTACCACTGCGAGCCGCCGCCTCGAAGGCGGCAAGAAGCGAAAACGATGGAAGAAACCGTCTTGGCGGGAGCATTGTCATTCCTCCCGCGAATGACCTGTTGAGATTATGTCGATATTCATCGGGAAAGCGGTTCTGTAAAGTCTGCAAAACATAAAGTGCGGGAACTTTCGATGCTCGACGACCAGCGCTCCCACGGCCTCTGGGAAAGAACCGCTCCTGCGGCTCCTTCCACTCTTCCTCTGAGGGGATCAACGTCGTCGGACGTGGTGATCGTCGGCGGCGGTTATACCGGTCTCTCCGCGGCGCTGCATCTGGCGGAACGCGGCGTCGACGTCGTCCTTTTGGAAGCAGCCGAGATCGGCTTTGGCGGTGCCGGCCGCAACGTCGGGCTGATCAACGCCGGCATGTGGGTCATGCCCGACGATTTTCCGAAAGAACTCGGCGATCACTACGGCGAGCGGGCGCTCGACCTGCTCGGCAACGGCCCCTACCTCGTCCGCGAATTGATCGACAAGCATGCCATCGCCTGCGAACTCGAAACCAACGGCACGCTCCACTGCGCTGTCGGTGACAAGGGACTGCGGGAACTGGAGGAACGCGCGCGCCAGTGGCAAAAGCGCGGCGCCCCGGTCACCATGCTGGATGCCGCAGAGACCGAACGCCGGATCGGCACAAACGCCTATTCGGGCGCGCTCCTCGACATGCGCGCCGGCACGCTTCAGCCGCTGGCCTATGCCAGGGGCCTTGCCCATGCGGCAATCAAGGCCGGGGCCAAAATCCACACGGGCAGCGCCGTCATCGAGACGTCCGAGGCCGATGGCAAGAAGATCGTCAAGACTGCTGACGGCGAAGTTCACGCCGACTGGATCATCGTATCGACCGACGCCTACAGCACCGGCCCATGGGCGCAGATACGGCGCGAACAGGTGCACCTGCCCTATTTCAACCTGGCAACAAAGCCGCTGTCCGCCAACCTGCGCGGATCGGTCCTGCCGAATTCCGAAGGCTGCTGGGATACGAAGGAAGTCCTGTCCTCCTTCCGGATGGACCAAGCCGGCCGCCTTGTCTTCGGGTCCGTCGGCGCATTGCGCGGAACGGGCCTCGACATCCACAAATCCTGGGCGCGGCGGTCGCTGAAGCGGCTGTTTCCGCAGCTCGGCGACGTGGAATTCGAGGCCGAATGGTATGGCAAGATCGGCATGACCGACAACGCCCTGCCGCGCTTCCACAAATTCGGCCGCAACGTCATCGGCTTTTCCGGCTATAACGGTCGCGGCATCTCGCCGGGCACCAATTTCGGTAAGGTTCTTGCCCGCCATATCCTTGGCGAGATCACCGAGGAAGACCTGCCGCTGCCGCTGACCACGGTCATTGAACCAGGCTTTCGCACCATCAAGGAAGCCTATTACGAGGCCGGCGCTCAGATCGCTCATTTCACGGGCGAACGCTTCTGACCCAGAACGAATATCGGCGCACCTGTTGTCAAACCGGCGCCGATTTGTAGATTGACCCCAAATTTCGATATCCGGAGACCGACATGACGCTCGCCAAACTCGACCTCGTCGCCGAAGTGGACAAGATCTTTGCTGATCTCGGCGTCACAGCCGACCAGTACAAGGGCGGGACACTCACCGTCCGCTCGCCGATCACAGGCACGGAAATCGGCAAGCTGCCGGAAGTGACAGCGGACGATGCCAGGAAGGCGATCGACGCAGCGCATCAGGCATTCCTCGAATGGCGCCTTGTGCCGGCGCCCAAGCGTGGCGAACTGATCCGTCTCCTCGGCGAGGAACTGCGTGCCGCCAAGTCTTCCCTCGGTCGCCTCGTGTCGATCGAAGTCGGCAAGGTCACTTCCGAAGGTCTTGGCGAAGTCCAGGAGATGATCGACATCTGCGATTTCGCAGTCGGCCTGTCGCGCCAGCTCTACGGCCTGACGATCGCAACCGAGCGTTCCGAGCACCGGATGATGGAAACCTGGCATCCGCTCGGCCCCGTCGGCATCATCTCCGCCTTCAACTTCCCCGTCGCCGTCTGGTCGTGGAATGCAGCGCTTGCCCTCGTCTGCGGCAATTCCACCATCTGGAAGCCTTCCGAAAAGACCCCGCTCACCGCGCTCGCCACCCAAGCGATCTTTCAAAAAGCGTTGTCCCGCTATATCGCCGATGGCGGAAAAGCCCCTGCGAACCTCTCGACCCTTCTGATCGGCGGTCGCGACATCGGCGAAATCCTCGTCGATCACGACGAGGTCCCGCTCGTCTCTGCGACCGGCTCCACCCGCATGGGCCGCGAAGTCGGTCCGCGGCTGGCCAAGCGCTTTGCCCGCTCCATTCTCGAACTTGGCGGCAACAATGCCGCGATCGTCACCCCGACGGCAGATCTCGATCTGACCCTGCGCGGTGTCGCCTTCTCCGCCATGGGCACAGCCGGACAGCGCTGCACGACGCTGCGCCGCCTCTTCGTCCATGACAGCGTCTATGATGCGCTCGTTCCGCGGCTTGCCAAGGCCTACCAGTCGGTCACCATCGGCTCCCCGCTGCAGGACGGCAATCTCGTCGGCCCGCTGATCGATCAGGCAGCCTTCGACAAGATGCAGGCGGCACTCGATGCCGCCAAGGCCGCCGGTGGCACGGTGGTTGGCGGTGAACGCGTGCTGGAGGGCGAAGCGGCTGATGCCTATTACGTGCGCCCGGCGATCGTCGAAATGCCTGATCAGACCGGCCCGGTCAGAGACGAAACCTTCGCGCCGATCCTCTACGTCATCCGATATCAGGACTTCGACGAAGCGATTGCGCTGCATAACGATGTGCCGCAGGGCCTGTCCTCCTCGATCTTCACCAATGACATCCGCGAAGCCGAAGCCTTTGTGTCGGCACGCGGTTCCGATTGCGGCATTGCCAACGTGAATATCGGTCCTTCGGGCGCGGAAATCGGCGGCGCTTTCGGCGGCGAGAAGGAAACTGGCGGCGGCCGCGAATCGGGCTCCGACGCATGGCGCGCCTACATGCGCCGCGCCACCAACACCGTGAACTATGGCCGCACCCTGCCGCTCGCGCAGGGCGTCAAGTTCGATATCGACTGATGCTCTCATGGTGGCGCCATTGAACCTTCTTACCGATATCGAAGGCGTGGCCGTTGGCCACGCGACCGATCTGCAGCTTGGCTCGGGCGTCACCGCGATCATCTTCGACGAGCCGGCAGTCGCTTCCGGCTCCGTTCTCGGCGGTGCACCGGGCGGGCGCGAGACCTCTCTTCTCGACCCGTCCATGACGGTGCAGACAGTCGATGCCTTCGTTCTCTCGGGCGGCTCGGCCTTCGGGCTGGATGCAGCCGGCGGGGTGCAGGCGGGCCTGCGCCAGATCGGACGCGGCTTTCCCGTCGGTTCTGCCAGGGTGCCAATCGTGCCGCAGGCGATCCTGATGGATCTTCTCAACGGCGGCAACAAGGACTGGGGCCTCCATTCGCCCTATCGCGACATGGGCTACGACGCCTTTTGCGCCGCGCAGAAAGGCACATTCGCGCTCGGCACGGTCGGGGCCGGCACCGGCGCCACGACCGCGACCGTCAAGGGCGGCATCGGCTCGGCAAGCGCGAAAACCGCGTCAGGGCACACGATTGCCGTCCTCATGGCCGTCAATGCCATGGGCGCCGCAACGGTCGGTGATACGAAGCACTTCTGGTCGGCGCCGTTCGAGCAGGATGACGAGTTCGGTGGTCTCGGCCTTCCCTCGACATTCACGGCCGACCACACGACCCTGCGGATAAAGGGCGTGACGTTGAAGGCAACCACGATCGGCGTGATCGTCACCGATGCTGTTCTGACCAAGGCGCAGGTGCACAGACTGTCGATCATGGCCCATGACGGACTGGCACGCGCCGTCTTGCCCGCGCATCTGCCTAGAGACGGCGACACGATCTTTTCGGCCGCCACCGGAAAGATCCCGATGGACGACATGGGCGCCTTCGCCGAACTCTGCCACCTCGCGACCCTCGTGACAGCAAGAGCCGTGGCCCGGGGTGTATTCGAGGCGACCGCGCTGCCAAACGTTAACGCCCAACCATCCTGGCGAGACCGGTTCGGCGGCTAAAAGCGTCCGAGGGCGGCTTCCAGCCGCGTCCAGTCTTTCTTGTCAGGAAGTCCGAGCCGTAGATCGTCCGGACGCTCGCTAAAGCGTCGGGTCATGATCCCGTGTTCGCCGAGATTATGGAAGAGACCTTGAGCACGCCTGTCATGGATGAAACGAAACAATGACGTGCCGCCGAAGACCGGAATGCCGGCAGCCGACAGAGCTGCGTCCAGCCTTGCAGCATCCGTGCTGAGCTTGAGCCGCATCGCAGCCTGCCACTCTCCATCGGCCAGCGCTTCGGATGCCACATGCAATGCCGGACCGGAGACTGCCCAGGGCCCAAGCCTCTCGTCGATCCTCGCGGTGATTTTGGGATCGCCGATCGCAAATCCCAGCCGCAGTCCGGCCATGCCGTAGAACTTGCCGAAGGAGCGTAGCACGATCAGCCCGCCGTCGCCGACATCGCCGGCAACGCTCTGCGCCTCCGACACATCCATGAAAGCTTCATCGACGACGAGCAGGCCGCCCTTCGCGGCCATAATCTTTGCCAGCGCCAGGATGTCATCCGTCGACACGATCCGGCCGGTCGGATTGTTCGGGTTGACGATGACGGCGAGACTGGCGGTCGAGAGATGGTCGAGATCATCCGTCTCCAGAACCTGAAAGCCTGCCATTGCCGCGGCACGTGCATGTTCCGCATAGGTGGGCGACAGGATGGCTGCCTTTCCGTCCGCTGCGACCAGCTCGGCGATGATCGGCAGCAGGATCTGCGTTCCCGGCCCAGCCGCGATATGAGATGGTGATGGTGCCTGGTACGCCTCAGCTGCAACCGTCTTCAACCTCTCGAGCGAAGAAGGCTCCGGCAGACGTGCAAAAACATTGCCGGGGATCGGCGTATGCGGATAGGAATGCGGGTTGATGCCGGTCGATAGATCGATCCACGGCTCGGGTGCCCAAGGAAACAGCGCACGCGCCATGGCGAGGTTGCCGCCATGCTGTATCGGACTGCCCAAATCAGAGATCGCCAACGTCATGTTCCTTCTCGCATTCTTCGCCCTGATCACCGAGCGCATCTTCGGCTATCCGGACTGGCTGTTCAAACGCGTCGGCCATCCCGTCACCTGGATCGGCCGGCTGATATCGGCACTCGACAGTCGATGGAACCGCGAGGGCGAGGATTTCGCCAGCCGCAAACGCATGGGCATTCTCGCGCTGTTCGTCCTCATCGGCTGCACCGTCGCCGCCGCGCTGGCGATTGCGGCTGTTCTCATGCTTTTGCCCTTCGGACCAATCCTTCTCGTGCTTGCCGCAGCCAGCCTGCCGGCCCAGAAGAGCCTCGAGACCCATGTGGAAGCCGTCGCAACCGCGCTGCGCTACAACGGGCTCGACGCCGGACGCAAGGCCGTCTCGATGATTGTCGGCCGTGATCCGGAAAAGCTCGATGACGCCGCGGTGTGCCGCGCGGCGATCGAAAGCCTGGCCGAGAATTTTTCCGATGGCGTCGTCGCCCCTGCCTTCTGGCTCGGCATCGGCGGGCTGGCCGGCGGCGCGGCCTACAAGGCTGCCAATACCGCCGACAGCATGATCGGCCACCGGTCGCCGCGTCATGAAGCATTCGGCTGGGCCGCGGCCCGGTTCGACGACCTGATCAATCTGCCGGCGTCGCGACTGACGGCGGCGCTGTTCGTTATGGCCGCCGTCTTCGTCAAGGACGCCTCGCCCCGCGATGCCATGCGTGCGATCCGCCGGGACGCCAAGCATCATCGTTCGCCGAATGCCGGCTGGCCGGAAGCGGCGATGGCGGGCGCGCTTGGCATCGCGCTCGCGGGCCCCCGCAGTTACGGCGGCCAGATGCTCGAAGCCCGCTACATGGGAGAGGGCAACCGGACCAACCTGAATTTCGACGATATCACCCGCGCCCTCAAGCTCGCGCGCGTGGCGGATGCGCTGCTGATCGGCCTGTTCGGCATTCTGGCGCTGCTCATCTGGCAATTTTGATCAGTCCGTCGATGTCGAGATGCTGCTCCATATGCGCGGCAAGGCGATCGAGAATGGCATCGACATTCGCTTCGTAATTTAAGCCCGAGACGGTGCCGCCGAGACGCGAGAGCCAGGCCGAACGCTGCCGGTCGTCGCAAAACAATCCGTGCACATAGGTGCCGACCACCCTGCCATCCCTAGACGACGCACCTTCCGGAGTGCCGGCAACGGTCGAGAACGGCCGCGAACAATCGGCGCCGGTGGTATGACCCGTATGCATTTCGTAGCCGGCAAAGGATATCCCGTCGGAGCTGACACCCTCGACAGCCTCCAGCCGCTTTGACGCCGACAGCACGGTTTCGACATCGAGAAGCCCCAGCCCTTCCGCCGAACCGGGAGGGCCCTCCGATCCCTCCGGATCCGATATCCGTCTGCCGAGCATCTGGTACCCGCCGCACAGCCCGAGAACGCGCCCGCCGCGCCTGTAGTGAGCTGCGATATCGGTATCGAAGCCGGCCTCCCTAAGCGCAGCCAGATCCGCGATCGTCGCCTTCGAGCCGACCAGCAGCACGAGATCGCAGTCTCCAGGGATAGCCTCGCCGCGCCTGACACGGATGAGCTCGACATCCGGCTCCGCTTCCAGCGGATCGAGATCGTCGAAATTGGAAATATGCGGCAGGATCGGCACCGCGATGCGCAGTTTCGCGTCGGGCTTGCGCGCAAACGACTGGGTAAGGCCGAGCGCATCTTCTGCCGGCAGAAGTGCTGCATCGGCGAAATGCGGCAACAGTCCGATCGATTGCCAGCCGGTAAACGAACCGATCATCCGCATGCCCTCGGCAAACAAGGCGGGATCGCCGCGAAAACGGTTGACGATAAAGCCGTGGATCATGTCAGCATCCTCAGCATCGATGACGAGTTTGGTGCCGGCGAGGCTCGCAATCACGCCGCCCCGGTCGATATCGCCGATCAGAACCACCGGGACATCGGCAGCGCGGGCAAAACCCATATTGGCAATGTCGTTCTGGCGAAGGTTGATTTCGGACGCGCTGCCAGCCCCTTCGACGAGGACGAGGTCTGCCTTCGCTTTCAGGATCTCGAAGCTCTCAAGCACCCGCGAAAGCAGCCTCGGCTTCAGAAGCTGGTATTCGGCCGCCTTGGCATTGCCCTCGACCCTGCCCTGCACCACCACTTGGGCGCCGACTTCGCTTTGGGGCTTCAACAGAACCGGGTTCATATGGACGCTGAGCGGCACGCTGGCCGCCCTCGCCTGCAGGGCTTGCGCCCGGCCGATCTCGCCGCCATCGGCAGTGACCGCAGCATTGTTGGACATGTTCTGCGGCTTGAAGGGCAGGACACTCAAGCCCCGCAGCGTGAAGACGCGGGCAAGCCCGGCAACGACCAGCGACTTGCCCACATCCGAGCCTGTCCCCTGAAACATGAGAGCGCGCGCCACCACCCGTCAGAACTCGATGCCGGCCTGGGCTTTGACGCCGGCCTTGAAGTGATGCTTGACGAGCGTCATCTCGGTCACCAGATCCGCCGCCTCGATCAGAGCCGGTTTTGCATTACGGCCGGTGACGACCACGTGCAGATCCGCCCGGCGCGCCTGTAACTGGGCAACGACCGTTTCGAGATCGAGATAATCGTAACGCAACGCGATATTGAGTTCGTCGAGAATGACGAGGCCGATCGTTTCATCCGCCATCAGTTCGAGTGCCATGCCCCAGGCCTTCTCGGCAGCGGCGATGTCGCGTTTGAGATCCTGGGTTTCCCAGGTAAAGCCCTCGCCCATCGTGTGCCAGGCAATGCGGTCACCGAACACAGCAAGCGCCGGCTGCTCGCCGGTTGACCATGCGCCCTTGATGAACTGCACGATGCCGACGCGGCGGTTGTGGCCGAGCGTCCGCAAGGCCAGCCCGAAGGCCGCCGTAGACTTGCCCTTGCCGGAGCCGGTATGAACCATGAGGAGCCCCTTCTCGACGGTCTTCTCCGCGACTTCGGCATCCTGAACCGCCTTGCGGTTTTCCATCTTGGCGCGGTGGCGCTGCTCGGTGGTCTGATCGATTTCCTTCAACGGACTGCAAGCTCCTTGGACGTGGTCGAAATTTCCTCACCAGCACGAAAACGCTCGCGAATGACGCCGGAAAGCGCTCCGAGAACGGCCCAGAAGACGAGGTTCGTCGCGTAGACGGCATTGACGAACCGCGCATGCAGGTCGATCGGTACTGCGCTGTCATGGGTCGGCGGCAGCGGTGCACCGATGATGTGCGGCGCAACGAGCAGGACCACCGCGAGCGCTGCAAGAAGGGCGGAGCGGGTATAGGCAAGCAGGCCAAGGGCCAGGGCAGTGCAGACGGCCGTCGCAATCCACCAGATCTGCCGCGGTCCGAGTTCGGCGACGGGCATGCCCGGAAGTTCCGGCGGCAGGCCAAGGCCGGGTGCGAGGCTGACGGTGAGGAAGCCAGCAATGCCGAACATCAATCCGCCGCGCCATCCGCCAAACCCGCCGAGTGCTTCGGCAATGGCGATGGCAACCAGCGCAAAACCGATGGCAGAAAGCGCATTGGCCGCAGCCGTGTAGGCAAAGCGCTCGATCCCGTCAGCCGGCGCCCATGCCTCTTCGGCGGGATCATGCTGAGCGGAAGCCGGCGCTGCAGTGCTGGCTACCGTATTCGGAGCTGTGCCATGGCTATGTCCAGCGCCGTTGCCGCCGGCGTGTTCATAGGTCTCCGCTGCGAGAATAAGCGGCACGACGGAAAAGCTTTGCATCACGGTCATCAGGACACCGGACAAAAGCCCTGCGATCACCGCCGTGAGGACGATGTTACGAAACAGCGACATTGGGGAAATTCCTCTTAGTGGCAGGGAAAGGCCAGCGAGTGGCGCGTATCGTGAGCCGCATTGTGCACGGCCTCGATGTGCGAGAAGCCGACAAAGCCGACGATGAACAGGCCGAGTACGGCCGTCATGCCAAGAGGAATGATTTTCGATGCGGACACGCTGGCTGCACCGGCAGCAGAGTTCGTAACCATGGACGTCGTCTTTCTGCCCTCCACCCGAGGGCTTTCACTGTGCCTATCGTCTCCGGCAGGTCTCCTGGCTCGCGGATCGAACGCCTCTGATCCGCCTTCCCGGATGTCTCCAGTGGCATGTTGAGCAGAGACTTTCCGCTTACAGTTGCGGGGGCAGCCGCGGGTTTGACGCCAAGATGTCGTCGCACCGCATTCCCTTCGATGAGCCCTCTCGGGCACCAAAGACAGGGTCACTATAGACGGTTTCCCCAGACGGGCAATCGCCTTTGCGACATTGACACTGCCCTGCGACAAGGCTTAGGTGACTGCGATACGGTCCCTTGCCGGCAACGGTAGGGGCTAAGAGAGAATGCGGTGCGAGCCCGGGATCGTCTTTTAGATCCCATGGTTCAATGCCGCGGCTGCCCCCGCAACTGTAAGCGGCGAGCCATCCTGCCACTATGGCCACTGGAGAAATCCGGGAAGGCAGGCGGATGGTGACGACCCGCGAGCCAGGAGACCTGCCGTTCGAAAACGTGCCTTTCCGGGCGGGGTGCTCCGGTAAAGCTTCTTTCACTCTGCAGGATAGGCTTGCCTTCCTGTCGTGCACCCCGATGTTATTGACTTGGGCGGTAGTGCGACACGATGGCAATTGACGAACGAAAAGACGAGCGCGATGCGTCCGCAGACGGCCTCGCCGGCGAGCCGGATGTGACGATCTTCGTCTGCACCAATTGTCGCGAGGCCGCCGATAGCCAGGCGCGCCCGGGCATCGGCCTGATGGACGCCCTCCGCAAAGCTGCCGCCGGCAAGCCTCTTTCCGTCAAACCCGTCACCTGTCTTGCCAACTGCGAAAAAGGCCCAAGTGCTGCCTTCAACCATCGCTCCGGCTGGTCCTATGTCTTTGGTCATCTGTCGCTCGACACGGTCGAGGACATCCTGGTCGGCGCGATGATGCTGGCTGACGACGAGCGCGGTTTACTTCCCCTTCGCGGCCGCCCCATGTGCCTTCGCGGCAAGGGCATGACGGCCCGCATTCCCCCATTCCAGCACCACGAGGACCTGCCTTCATGAGCGTTTCATTCGACCGCGTTCCCTGCACCGTGATCACCGGGTTTCTCGGTGCCGGCAAGACGACGCTGATCCGTCACCTGATCGAAAACCTCAAGGGCAAGCAGCTCGCGATCATCGTCAACGAGTTCGGCGATGTCGGCATCGATGGCGACGTGTTGAAGAGCTGCGGCATCGAAAGCTGCCCTGATGACAACATCATCGAACTTGCCAACGGCTGCATCTGCTGCACCGTCGCCGATGATTTCGTTCCGGCGATCGACCAGATCCTGGCCCGCGAACCGCGCGTGGACCACATCCTCATCGAAACCTCCGGCCTTGCCCTGCCGAAGCCTCTCGTCCAAGCCTTCCAGTGGCCGGATGTGAAGGCCCGCGTCACCGTGGACGCCGTCATTGCCGTGGTGGACGGTCTGGCTCTCGCGCAAGGTCGCGTTGCAGACGATCACGAAGCGCTGGAAGCCCAGCGCAGCGAGGACAGCTCGATCGATCATGACGACCCGGTCGAGGAAGTGTTCGAGGACCAGATCGCCTGCGCCGACATGATCGTGCTGACCAAGACCGACCTTCTCGACCAGGCTTCGCTTGCCGCCGCCAAGGGCCGCGTCCAGGCGCATCTGCCGCGCGCGGTGAAGATCGTGCCGGCCGCAAACGGCGCCGTCGATCCGAGCGTGCTGATCGGTCTCGGTCTTGCCGTCGAGGACGATATCGAAAACCGCAAGACGCATCACGATGACGAGCTGGATCACGATCACGACGATTTCGACAGTTTCGTCATCGATATTCCAGCCGTTGCCGATGCGGACGAACTCGCTGCCCGCATTTCCGCCACGGCGGAAGCGGAAAACGTGCTGCGCATCAAGGGTTTTGTCGACGTCGCGAACAAGCCGATGCGCCTTCAGGTGCAGGCGGTCGGTTCGCGCGTGAACCATTATTTCGACCGCGCCTGGGGTGCAGGCGAGACCCGACAGAGCCGCCTCGTCGTGATCGGCGAAAAGGGCATGGACCGGGCTGCAATCGAAAAGATGCTGGCGGCGTAAGAGGGTTTTAGAAGGAAAAGGATGCATATTCTCGCCACCACTTCGTCGTCGCTCGACGACCTGATCGAGCCGGTCGACCTCAACCAGTCGCCGGCAGATGTGGTGGTGCTGTCTTTTTCCGGCAGCGACCTGAATGGCATCGCAGCGGGTTGGAGCGATGGCAAGGCGAGCCTCTGCCTCACCAATATCTCCGACCTTCGCCATCCGATGTCCGTCGACCTGTGGCTCGAAAAGACCGCTGCCCATGCGCGCTTCATCCTCGTGCGCATTCTCGGCGGCTATGATCGCTGGGCCTATGGCGCCGATCAGCTGTCGCGGCTGGCGAAGCGCAAGAAGATCCCGCTCGCGATGCTGCCGGGGGAATGCAGCATCAGCGATGACCGCCTGGCCGCTGCCTCGACCGTGCCCGATGCGACGCTGATGGACGTTCTCGCCTTCTTCCGCGAAGGCGGACCGGACAATATGCAGCGTCTGGCGCGCCGCCTGGATGCCCTGGCAAGCGGCGAAACGCAAAGCTTGCCGACCGCGACGCCGATGCCGAAGCGGGGATTCTACAAGCCCGGCCACGGCATCTCCACCGCCGAGGAGCTTCTGGCTGATTTCCCGCCCGATGCGCAGCGGCTGCCGATCCTGTTCTACCGCTCCACCTTGCTTGCCAATGATGCAGCACCGATCGACGCGATGTATGAGGCGCTGGCTGCCCGCGGCTTCGCACCGATGCCGATGTTCGTCGGCGGCTTGAAGGATGCCGACACCATCGGCTTTGTCGAACAGGCGCTCGCGGACCTCGATCCGGCCGCCATTCTCACCACGACAGCCTTTGCAAGTGCGACCGACGACAACGGCGACACGATTTTCGACCGCTCAGGGATTCCCGTCTTCCAGCTGGTCACCGCAACGACTCGGCGGGACGGATGGATGGAAGGCCGCCGCGGCCTCAACCCTTCTGATCTTGCCATGCATGTCGTGCTGCCGGAACTGGACGGCCGCATTCTCGCCGGCGCGATCTCGTTCAAGGCCGGCGACAAGACGGCCGATCTCATCAACCAGCCCGAACCTGACCGTATCGAACACGTCGCAGACCGGATCGCCGCCTTCCTTGCGATGAAGACCGTGTCCCGCGCCGAGCGAAAGCTCGTCATCCTGATGCCGGATTATCCGAGTGCGCCGGGCCGCACCGGTTATGCCGTCGGCCTCGACGTGCCGCAAAGCGTTCTCACGATCCTCAGCACGCTATCGACAGCCGGCTACTCTATTTCCGATATCCCGCAAACCCCGCGCGCGCTTCTGGATCTTCTGGCCGCCAGGACAGTGCAATATCCGCTGGCAACCTACAGCCCTTCAGCTGGCATTGATTCCGCCTGGGGCGAGCCCGCAATGGATGCGGATCTGGAAGACGGTGCCTACCGTTTCCGCGCCGCGCAATTCGGCAATGTCACGGTGGCGCTTGCCCCGGACCGCGGCCGCGATGCAGACCGCCGCGCCGACTATCACAGCCCCGACCTGCCGCCGCGCCATGCCCTCAATGCGTTCGGTCAGTGGATGCGCGATGCCGTAGGAGCCCATGCGATCGTTCATGTCGGCGCCCATGGCACGCTGGAATGGCTGCCGGGAAAGACAGTGGCGCTATCGAAAGACTGCTTTCCGGAACTCGTAACCGGCGGCCTGCCGGTCATCTATCCGTTCATCGTATCCAATCCCGGCGAGGCGGCGGTTGCTAAGCGGCGCATTTCTGCGGTCACCATCGGTCACCTGCCGCCGGTTCTGGCCGGTGCGGGCCTTTCGGTTGAGCAGACGAAATTCGAGCTGCTGGTCGACGAATACGCGCAGGCCGACGGGCTCGATCGGCGCCGCCGCGACCGGCTGGCGAAACTGATCGTCGAGACTGCGGCCGACTGCGGACTGGCATCCGAGGCCGGCATCACAAGTGATGACGACCCCGACACCGCACTCAGCCGCATCGACGCGTTTCTCTGCGACCTCAAGGACTTCGCCATCAAGGATGGCCAGCACGTGTTTGGTGAAGTCGCCGACGGTGACGACGATCCGCTGCGGATCGCCAGTGCCGGAACCGAAATGCAGGCACTGATCGATGCGCTAGATGGCCGGCATATCCGCCCCGGACCGTCGGGCGCACCCGCCCGTGGCCGCCGCGACGTGATGCCGACCGGGCGCAATCTCTACCCCAGCGATCCGCGCACCC
The DNA here is from genome assembly GCF_050500185.1 of Neorhizobium sp. DAR64862/K0K3. NCBI lineage: Bacteria > Pseudomonadati > Pseudomonadota > Alphaproteobacteria > Hyphomicrobiales > Rhizobiaceae > Neorhizobium > Neorhizobium sp. DAR64862/K0K3. The sequence goes on along the minus strand of NZ_CP191449.1, from coordinate 3,214,719 downwards.
TGCCGACCCCGACCGCCTTCGAACTCGGCAAGCGCGCCGCAGACGAGATTTTGCGCAGATACCTGCAGGACCATGGCGACTGGCCGAAAAGCCTCGTCTTGGACCTCTGGGGCAGCGCTTCGCTTCGAAGCGGCGGCGAGGAAGTGGCGCAGGTTCTGGCGCTGATGGGTGCCAGACCCGTCCAGGACGCCGCAACCGGCCGCGTCACCGGTATCGAGGTTCTGGCGCCAGCGACGCTTGGACGCCCGCGTATCGATGTGAGCCTTCGAATTTCAGGCCTGTTCCGTGACATGTTTCCGGCACTGATCGCACTTCTCGATGCCGCCATGCGGGCGATTGCGGCGCGCGAGGAGGCCCCGGGCGACAATCCGCTGGCGGAAGACGCACAGACGCTCGGCCACGTGCCCCCGCGCATCTTCGGCTCGGCCCCCGGCACCTACGGTGCCGGCATAGAGGAAAAGCTTGCCGACGGCAGCTGGGGCGAACGCGAGGAACTCGGCCGTCTCTATCTCGACGCTACCAGCCACGCATTCGGCGGTGCCGATGGCGATGGCATTCACGTTCCCGGCGGGTTTGCCGAGCGGATCGGCAGCGCCAACCTGCTTGTCCATACCGGCGACGATCCCGGCCGCGATCTTCTCGACGGGTCCGCCGACGTTGCCTTCATCGGCGGCTTTTCCGCAGCCGTCGCGGCACTTGGCGGCAGGGCGGATTTGATCGCGCTCGATACGACCGATCCGCAGAAGCCCAAAGCCCGCTCCATTTCCGAGGCCCTGACCCGCGTCGTGCGCGCCCGTGCCGTCAACCCACGCTTCATCGCCGGTCAGATGCGCCACGGCCCCCGCGGTGCAGCCGAACTGGTCGAAACCGTCGACCGGCTGATCGGCTTTGCCGAGACCACCCACGCCGTTCCGCAATCGCTGATCGACGCGACCTATGATGCCTATCTGGGTGACGAGAAAGTGCGCGACTTCCTGCTGTCGCAGAACCCCGAAGGCGCCCGCTACATGGGCCTGCGGTTCCGCGCCGCGCTCGATCGCGGTCTCTGGCATCCACGCCGCAACGCGGTGGATGCCGAGTTGGAGATGCTGGCCGAAGACTGCGAAAGGCTGGTCGCATGACGGCAATCGCACGCGATCGAGCCGATCCGGATATGAGACGCGGCGCCTGCCCTGCACTCTCTGCGCCGATGATGACGGGCGACGGCCTGCTTGCGCGCGTGCCGCTGACCGCTGCAATCGCGCCGGAGCAACTGGCCGATCTCTGCCGCCTGGCAATGCGCCACGGCAACGGCATGATCGACATTTCCGCCCGTGGCAACCTGCAGATCCGCGGCTTGAGCGAAACCTCTGCGCCGCAGCTCGAGGCCGAGGTCCGGGCGCTGGACCTGCCGCTGCGCGATGGCCTTGCCGTCGACGTGCCGCCGCTTGCCGGTGAGGACGCCACCGAGATCGCCGATCCGCGCCCGCTGGCAGACGCAATCAGAGACCGCGACCGCGACATCCAAGGCCTTGCGCCAAAGACATCTGTCATCGTCGATGGTACGGGTCGCCTGACACTGTCCGGGCTGATCGCTGATATAAGGCTGGTCGCCGTGGAGGCGGATAGCGAAATCCTCTGGAAGATCCTGCTCGGCGGCACCGAAGCTTCCGGGCGTGTTTTCAACGTTTTACGTGAAACAGAGGCCATCGAGGCGACCGTCTCTCTTCTCGAAAAGCTCGCCTCGCTTGGAAGCGATGCCCGCGGTCGTGACCTCGCTTCAGGTCTACCTGCCAACGATTTTACTGCCGCAACCATCTCCCCTTTCACGCTGCATGCCCTTTCAAGCGGCACGTTCGCGACCGGCCTAGGCCCGGCATTCGGCCAGACCCATGCCGGAAACATGATTGCCCTCTGCACGGAAGCCACACGCCTGGACATCTGCACCGTCAAACCGGCGCTCGATCATTCGCTCCTGTTCTTCGGCAGCGAGACCGCGTGCCGCACATTGACGGCATTTGCCGCAGACACCGGTTTCGTGACGTCGGCTGCCGATCCGCGCGGTCATATCGCTGCCTGCACCGGACGCCCGGCCTGCCGTTCCGGCACCATTGCCACCCACGAGATCGCCACGCGCGCTGCCACAGAATGCGCCGATCTGCTGGACGGCTCGTTCAAGCTGCATGTGAGCGGCTGCCCTAAGGGCTGCGCCCATCCGCAAGCAACGGCACTGACGCTGTGCGGTATGCCGGATCACGTTTCGCTGCTTGCCTCGGCGAAAGCGAGCGGCCAACCCTTTGCTTCCATCGCGTTTGCCGATACCAACGCCACGCTTCGCCGCCTTGCCGCTCTCGTTCGATCGGAACGGCGCTCGGGGGAAAATTCCGCTGCCTGCCTTGCCCGGATCGGTCCGGACCGGCTTTGCCAGGCGGCCATACCAGGATGACCATGACCAGTTACGACTATATCCACGAAGGCGATGCGATCTATCTGAAGTCCTTTGCGATCATACGCGAGGAAGCCGACCTTTCCGCATTTTCGGAAGAGCAGGCGGATGTCGCAGTCCGCATGATCCACGCCTGCGGCCTGGTCGAGGCGGCCGAACATTTCCGCTTCTCCGACGACTTCGTTTCTGCAGCCCGCAATGCGCTGCTGGCGGGCAAGCCCATCTATTGCGACGCGTTCATGGTGGCGCAGGGGGTAACCCGGGCAAGGCTACCGGCCGACAACGAGGTGATATGCACGCTGCGTGACAGTCGCACGGTCGAACTGGCCAAAACGATCGGCAACACGCGATCGGCAGCGGCACTGGATCTCTGGGACGCGATGGAAGGATCGGTGGTCGCCATCGGCAATGCGCCGACAGCCCTGTTTCACCTGCTGGAACTGCTGGATGCCGGTGCGCCGCGTCCAGCCGCGATCATCGGCATGCCGGTCGGCTTCGTGGGCGCGGCCGAATCCAAGGAAGCCCTGATGGAATCGACGCATGGCATTCCCTATGCCGTGGTCCGCGGCCGCATGGGCGGCTCGGCCATGACGGCGGCCGCCGTCAACGCGCTGGCGAGGACAGGCCTTTGAACCCCGAGAGTACAAAGGGAAAGCTGATCGGCGTCGGCACCGGACCGGGTGATCCGGAACTGATGACGCTGAAGGCGGTGCGTGCCATCAATGAAGCGGATGTGCTGGCTTTCTTCTGCAAGAAGGGATCCTCGGGCAACGGCCGGACCATTGTCGACGCGCATATCCGCCCGGGCACGATCGAGCTGCCGCTGGTCTATCCGGTCACGGTTGAGACCCACAAGGACGAAGCCGACTACAAGACGCCGATCAACGATTTCTTCGATCGTTCGGCCGAAGAAGTCGCAGCTTACCTCAATGCCGGTAAGACCGTCGCTGTTCTCAGCGAAGGAGACCCGCTGTTTTACGGGTCCTACATGCATCTGCATGTCCGGCTGAAGGATCGCTACGAGGTGGATGTGATTGCCGGTGTCACCGCGATGTCCGGCTGCTGGTCGATGACCGGCCTGCCGCTGGTGCAGGGAGACGATATCCTGAGCGTGCTTCCCGGCACACTGTCCGAGGAAAAGCTGATCGAGCGTCTCGCCGATACCGATGGCGCCGTGATCATGAAGGTCGGGCGCAACCTGCCGAAGATCCGCCGGGCGCTGGCTGCAGTCGGCAAGCTATCCGGCGCGATCTATGTCGAACGCGGCACCATGGCCAACGGCGCCTCGGAGCGGCTGGAAACCCGCGACGAAAGCCCGGCGCCCTATTTCTCCCTCGTGCTCGTTCCCGGATGGACCAACCGTCCGGGCCCCGATCATGGAGCGGCAGAATGACGGGCTCGCTGACGGTCGTCGGCCTTGGGCCCGGAAGTCCGGACCAGACTACCCCGGAAGCGCTGTCGGCGGTTGCGTCTGCAACCGATTTCTTCGGCTACTTTCCCTATATCGACCGGCTGAACCTGCGACCGGACCAACGCCGCCATGCCTCTGACAATCGCGAGGAACTGGCACGCGCCAAGGCGGCGATCGATATGGCGGCCAAAGGCGGCAAGGTCTGCGTCGTCTCGGGTGGAGACCCGGGCGTCTTCGCGATGGCGGCGGCCGTCTGTGAAGCGATCGACGAAGGTCCGGCAGAATGGCGCGACATCGATCTATCCATCGTTCCGGGGGTCACCGCCATGCTGGCGGTTGCCGCCAAGGCGGGTGCGCCTCTCGGGCATGATTTCTGCGCGATTTCGCTGTCGAACAACCTGAAACCCTGGGCGATTATCGAAAAGCGTCTCGTCGCCGCGGCAACGGCCGGCTTCGTCATGGCCTTCTACAATCCGATCAGCAAGGCGCGGCCGCATCAGCTGGATGAAGCATTCGATATCCTGCGCGCCAACCTGCCGGGCACGGTTCCGGTCATCTTCGGTCGCGCCGCCGGCAGGCCTGACGAGGCGATCCGGATCGTGCCCTTGGCAGACGCGAAGGGCGACATGGCAGACATGGCAACCTGCGTCATCGTCGGCACGGCCGAGACCAAGTTGATCGAAAGAACCGGCAAGCGACCGATCGTCTATTCGCCGCGCTTCCTGCGGGAGAGCGTACAGTGACGCACCCGGTCGACCATCGCGTCCACGCTTGTGGCAGACGGCACATCCGGCAGCTCTGGCCGGTCGATCAGGATGACGTCTATCCCAAGGCGCCGTGCAGCGCTGATCTTGGCCACACTGGCACGACCGCCGCTGTTCTTCGAGACGATCAGGTCGATGCCGTGCTCCTCGAGCAGCCGGATCTCGTCACCCTCGGAAAACGGCCCACGGGCGGTGATATAGCTCACATCCGGCAGGTCGAGCGGCGGATCGACGGGATCGACGCTGCGCACCAGGTATCCATGCTGTTTCCTCACCTCGAACGGCAGCAGTTCCTGCCGGCCGAGCGTCAGGAAAACCTTGCGCGGGGCGATATCAAGCGCGGCAACCGCGGCCTCGATACTGCCGACCTCCTGCCAGCGATCGCCGTCCTGACGCAACCAGGCGGGACGCCGCAAAGCCAGGATTTCGACACCCGAGGACGCCGCGGCTTCAGCGGCATTGCGAGAAATCTGCGCCGCGAACGGATGCGTCGCGTCGATCAGCAGATCCACGCCCTGCTCACGGATAAAGGCATCGAGGCCTCTCGCACCGCCGAACCCGCCGATCCGCACCGGCACCGGCTGCTCCGCCGGCGCCTTGGTGCGCCCGGCAAGCGAAACAAGGATCTGGTATTCCGGGTCGGTCGCCAACCGGCCGGCCAAGGCCTTCGCCTCGGTCGTGCCGCCCAGAATGAGGATGGAGTAAGTCAAGTTGCCTCCTGAATCAGAAGTGAGAGCTTTAAACCAAAGCCGCTGGCTGTCCATCGTCGGCATCGGCGAGGATGGCGTGGAAGGTCTCGGCGAGAATGCCCGCGACGCGATCGCGGCCGCCGCATTTGTGTTCGGCGGAAAGCGGCATCTGGAACTCGCCGCATCCCTCATCACAGGCGAAGCGCGATCATGGCCGACGCCCTTCGATCCAGGAATGCGCGATGTCGTCGCACTGCGTGGCCGCAAGGTTTGCGTACTCGCCTCCGGCGATCCCTTCTGCTTCGGCGTGGGTGCAACCCTGTCACGCCATGTGGCGGCCGACGAATTCATCTCCTATCCGTCCTCGTCCGCATTTTCGCTCGCAGCGTCCCGTCTCGGCTGGCCGCTGCAGGAGATCGAGACGGTTTCGCTGCATGGCCGTCCGCTGGATCTCATCCGCCCGCTCCTGCATCCAGGCCGGCGCGTGATCGCGCTGACCTCGGATGAACGCGGCCCCGCGGAACTGGCGGCGCTCCTGACGGAGAGCGGCTTCGGCCTGTCGCAGCTGACCGTGCTGGAAGCTCTTGGCGGCCAAGCGGAGCGAATCCGCGTGGTGCAGGCGGACGAATTTGCGTTGGAGGATATCCATGTTCTGAACGTCGTCGCGATCGACGTTGCTGCAAACGGTCCGGCGCGCGTGCTGCCCCTCGGCTTCGGCCTCGATGATGCCAAGTTCGAGCATGACGGTCAGATCACCAAACGGGAGATCCGCGCCTTGACGCTGTCGGCTCTTTCGCCCCGCCGCGACGAGCTGCTCTGGGATATCGGCGCCGGATCCGGCTCGATCGGCATCGAATGGATGCTGGCCGATCCCTCGATGAAGGCGATTGCCATAGAAGCGCATCCCGAGCGAGCCGCCCGCATCAAGCGCAATGCCGCACGCTTCGGCGTGCCGGGCCTCGTCGTCGTCGAGGGCGAAGCACCGTCGGCGCTCAACGGCCTCCCCCCACCGGATGCGATCTTCATCGGCGGCGGCGGCAGCGAACCTGGTGTCTTCGAGACGGCCGCTGCAGCGCTGAAATCCGGCGGCAGGCTCGTTGCCAACGCCGTGACGCTGGAGATGGAAGCGGTGCTGCTGACCGCAAAAGCCACGCTCGGCGGTAGCCTCATCCGAATGGATGTCTCGCGCGCCTCACCCGTGGGGTCGATGCAGGGCTGGAAGCCGGCCATGCCGGTCACGCAGTGGACTTGGACAAAAGGAACAGAACCATGATCGTCGCCGGTTTGGGTTGCCGCAAGGGCACCACGCGCGCAGACCTTTTGTCCGCGCTCGATGCGGCCTGCACCGAGGCCGGTATCATCAGGGGATCGATCTCGGCCCTTGCCACCGGAGAGATCAAGCGGAAGGAACCGGGGATTCTGCAACTGGCCGAAACGCTGGGCATTCCGCTTCACATCGTCAGCGACCAAGCCTTGCTGGACGCCGAGCCGCGGACCAAGACCGTTTCCCGCCACAGCCTTGCGCAGACGCCGTCATCAAGCCTCTCCGAAGGCGCGGCGCTTGCGGCTGCGGGGGAATGGTCCGAAATCATCGTGCCGCGGCTGATATCCCAGGGCGCCACCTGCGCCTTGGCGCAAACGAAAGACTATTCATGACCGTCCACTTCATCGGCGCCGGCCCCGGTGCCGCGGATCTGATCACCGTCCGTGGCCGCGATATCCTCAGCCGCTCGCCCGTCTGCCTCTATGCAGGCTCGATCATGCCGAAGGAACTGCTGGACTATTGCCCGGCCGATGCACGGATAATCGATACCGGCTCCCTGTCGCTTGACGATATCGAGGCCGAATATGTTGCCGCTCACCAGGCCGGCAAGGATATAGCCCGCCTGCATTCAGGCGATCTTTCGGTCTGGAGCGCCGTGGCCGAACAGATCCGCCGGCTGGAAAAGCACGGCATCGACTATACGCTGACCCCTGGCGTCCCCTCGTTTGCCGCCGCCGCAGCCGCGTTGCGGCGGGAGCTGACAATTCCCGAGGTCGCGCAAAGCCTTGTCCTCACACGCGTCTCCGGCCGCGCCTCGAAAATGCCCGAGGGCGAAACGCTGAAAGCCTTTGGCGCGACAGGTGCAACGCTTGCTATCCATCTCGCCATCCATGCACTCGACAGGATCGTCGAGGAGCTGACGCCGCTTTACGGTCCCGATTGCCCGGTCGCGATCGTCGTGCGCGCCTCATGGCCGGAAGAGCGCATCATCACCGGCACGCTTGCCGATATTGCAGCGAAGCTGGCCGCAGAACCGGCAGAACGCACCGCGCTGATCTTCGTCGGCAAAGGGCTGCGAGCGACGGATTTCGTCGAAAGCCAGCTATACAATGCAGACTATGTAAGGCGCTTCCGCCCCGGCTGGGATCAGCTCTCTGCGGCTAAGGACCCGGAATGATCGGACGGCGTGAATTCCGTTCGTCCGGCAAGCTGCCCGTGCCGGTCGAACACCAGGATCTCCAGCGCGATCTTGGGGTCGCCGAGCGACTTTGCGGCGGTCTTCCAGGCAAGTGCTGCAATGCGGTCACCGAGCTTCAGACCACGCGCGCCGGCCATCTCGAACGCCTGCGCGACGGTGTTTGCAGCGATGATCCGCGCAACGAGATCGGCATCGGCGCCAGCGTCTTCCGCAACCTTGGCAAGCGCTTCGAGATCGGCGAGCCCGCGCTTGGAATGCACGTCGAGCATGCCTTGGGCGAGCTTGGTCATCTTGGCGACGCCGCCGGCAACCGTCACCTTCGGCACCGGATGGCTGCGGATATATTTCAGCATGCCGCCGACGAAATCGCCCATGTCGATCAGCGCGACGTCAGAGAGGTCATGATAGGCCTGCGCCGCCTTTTCGGACGTATTGCCGGTGGCGCCGGAAATGTGATCAAGGCCGGCCGCGCGGGCCACATCGATGCCGCGCCAGATGGAATGGATCCAGGCCGAGCACGAATACGGAATGACGATCCCGGTCGTACCGAGGATCGATATTCCGCCGACGATGCCGAGCCGGCCGTTCAGCGTCTTCTCGGCGATCTTTTCACCGTCGGGTACCGAAATCTCCACCTCGAAATCGGCGCCCTCGCCGGCAACCTCTGTTATCGCCTGCGCAATCATCTGCCGCGGCACCGGGTTGATCGAGGGTTCGCCGGGTGGCAGCGGCAGACCGGGCCGCGTCACCGTACCGACGCCTGGTCCAGCCTTGAAGGTGATGCCGCTCTTCGCCGCCCCGCGCCGCACCGTGCTCATGATCAGCGCGCCATGGGTGACATCTGGGTCGTCGCCGGCATCCTTGATGATGCCAGCCTTGGCGAAACCCTCGCCCACCTCTTCGATGGCCAGCGCAAAACCCGGCCGTTGGCCGCCGGGCAGGGTCACCTCCACCAGCGCCGGAAATTCGCCTGTCATCAGCGCCAGACAGGCAGCCTTCGTGGCCGCCGCAGCGCAGGTTCCCGTGGTCCAGCCACGTCGCAGGGTCTTGCTGTCAATATCGATGGCGGCTTCCATGGTCGTTTCTATAGCCCGGCCTTCACCGGCCGGCAAAAGGTTTGCACTCCATGCCCATGAATGAGTTGATCGAAACCATCGTCGAAGCACCGGAGTTCGAGCCCGGCCATGTCTGGCTGGCAGGCTCCGGCCCCGGTCATCCGCGCTATCTGACGCTGGAAGTCGCCGATGCGCTGCAAAAGGCCGACGTGATCGTGCATGACGCGCTGGTCTCGGACGCCGTCCTCGCGTTGGCGCAGACAAGCGACATGATCTTCGTCGGCAAGCGCGGCGGCAAGCCTTCGGTGGCGCAGGACGATATCACCGCGAGGCTGATCGAACTCGCAAGATCCGGCAAACGCGTGCTGCGTCTGAAGGGCGGCGACCCGTTTATCTTCGGCCGCGGCGGCGAAGAGGCCGAAGCGCTGGTGAAGGCCGATATCCCCTTCCGGATTCTGCCCGGCATGACCTCTGCCCTTGCCGCACTCGCCTGTGCCAACATTCCGGCGACGATGCGCGGCATCAGCCGCTCGATCACGCTGGCAACCGGACATGCCGCCGGCACGCCTGGCGATCTCGACTGGAAAGCTTTGGCGAAGACGGGCGAGCCCATCGTCGTCTATATGGGTGTGAGCACGATCGGCACGATCGCGCGGCTGCTGATGGAGGGCGGATTGGCAGGCGATACGCCCGTCGCGGTTCTGATGGCGGCAACCACACCCTTGGAGCGCTCGATGACTGCGACGCTTGCGACCGTTGAAGCAGAAGTGCAGCGCCAGGATTTCCAGGCGCCGGCGCTGATCGTGATCGGCCGGATCGTCGATATGCAGGCGGTCCTTTCGGGACCTGCACCATGACGGCCCGCGCCCTGATCATCGGTGCACCGCGGTCGGGCTCCGGCAAGACCAGCGTCACCATCGGCCTTTTGCGTGCCTTCCAGCGGCGGGGCATCAAGGTGCGCGGCATCAAGACCGGGCCTGATTATATCGATCCCGGTTTCCACGAAGCGGCAACCCGCCTGCCCGGGCTCAATCTCGACAGCTGGGCCATGGCCCCCGATCTTCTGCGGCATCTGGCCCGCGGCCAGGCAGAGGATGCGGACCTTATCCTGATCGAAAGCGCCATGGGTCTTTTCGACGGCATTCTGGGCGAACCCGGTCGCTCAGGTGCCGCGTCCGATCTCGCCCGCCTGTTCGGCCTGCCGGTTCTGCTGGTGCTCGACGTATCAGGACAGAGCCAGACGGCCGCAGCCGTCGCCTGCGGTTTCATGCATTATGATCCGACGGTGAAGATGGCAGCCTGCGTGCTCAACCGGGCCGGAAGTGAGCGCCACCGAAAACTCTCGGGCGACGCCATCTCCGCAATCGGGCTTCCGGTTGTCGGCACGATTTTGCGCGACCCCACGCTGACGCTGCCCGAGCGCCATCTCGGCCTCGTGCAGGCAAGCGAACATCCGCAGATGGACGCGCATATCGATCGGCTGGCCGATGCGATGGAACAGTCGCTGGATCTCGACGCGATTTTCGAGGCAGCACGTCCGTTCGATATCCCATCCGGTACGACCGAAAAGGCATTGCCTCCGCCGGGACAGCGGATCGCTCTCGCCGAAGACGCCGCCTTTACCTTTCTCTACCCGCATATCAAGCGGGAATGGCAGGCGATGGGGGCAGAGATCATCCGCTTCTCGCCGCTTGCCGACGAGGCACCGCCTGCCGACTGCGACGTCTGCTGGCTGCCGGGCGGTTATCCCGAACTGCACGCGGGGCGGCTTGCAGCGGCTGACACGTTCAAGACGGGGCTGAAGACCTTCTCGCAGACCAAGCCGGTTCACGGCGAATGCGGTGGTTACATGGTGCTTGGCGAAAGGCTGGAGGATGCCGACGGCGTCAGCCACACCATGACCGGCCTGCTTTCCCATTCCACGAGCTTTTCCAAGCGTAAGATGAACCTTGGCTACCGCCAGGCGCGCCTGATGAGAGAAAGTGCCATTGGTAAAATAGGCGACGTGGTGCGGGGCCACGAATTCCATTATGCTCGAGTGATCGAAGCCGGAACCGACCAACCTCTCGCTATGATTGCAGATGGTCGAGGCGACGAAATAGGTCCGTCGGGCGGTTTCCGGGGAAGGGTGACCGGCACGTTTTTCCATGCGATAGCGCGCGATTAGCAGGATTTGCATCCCTTTCGACAGGCGCCTAATTTTCGCAACCCATGGGGGGTTGCTAAATGTGTCGCATCGAAGGCACTTAATGTCGTAGCGAAGGCTCACCCACGCGGCAACGCGACCGTAATCTCCATCACGCCTCAACGGGCCTTCGATCGCTAAGCAGACTATTTCCCGAGGCATAGAGCTCGCACGATAAGAGCCGGGGACTGCATCAGAAAGGAAGTTATGTCGGCCGCAACCGAACCATTTCCCACGATCGACGGAATAATGCGCAAACCGCTGTGGAAGAGGAAACCCGGCGAGACAGCGCAGATAGAGAACGCAGAAAACTGCATCGAATAAAAGGGAACAGGGAAATGAACGATATTACGAAATACCTCGCTGGCCGTGTCACGACAGGTGGCATGAACCGCCGCGAATTCATGGGCCGCGCCATGGCAGCGGGCGTGACACTGGCTGCAGCAAGCCAGCTTTACGCAACCAGCGCCTCTGCGCAGGCCCCCAAGAAGGGCGGCAACCTAAAGCTCGGCCTCGAGGGCGGCGCAGCCACCGACAGCATCGATCCCGCCAAGGCGACCTCGCAGGTGATGTTCACCGCGGTCCGCACCTGGGGCGACACGCTGGTCGAAACCCATCCTGAAACCCGCGCGCCGGTTCCATCGCTTGCCGAATCCTGGTCGCCATCACCCGACGCCAAGACCTGGACCTTCAAGATCCGCAAGGGCGTGCAGTTCCACGACGGCAAGGAGATGACCACGGACGACGTGGTCGCGACCCTGAAGCGCCACAGCGATAGCAAGACCGAATCCGGTGCAGCCGGCGTTCTGAAATCCATCAAGTCGATCGAAAACAAGAGCGGCGATCTGGTCGTGACGCTGGATAGCGGCAATGCCGACCTTCCCGCGATCTTCACCGACTACCATCTCGTCATCCAGCCGAACGGCGGCGTCGACGCGCCGAACGCCGGCATCGGCACCGGTGCCTACAAGGTGAAGAGCTTCGAGCCTGGCGTTCGCATGACGTTCGAGAAGAACACCAGCGACTGGCGTTCCGACCGCGGTTATGTCGAGACGGTCGAAATCATCACCATGAACGACGCGACTGCCCGTATCGCAGCCTTGTCGTCCGGGCAGGTGCAGTTCATCAACCGCGTCGATCCGAAGACCGTGCCGCTTCTGACCCGCGCCCCAACCGTGCAGCTTCTGACCACGTCCGGCGGCGGCCACTACGTTTTCATCATGCATTGCGACAAGGCGCCGTTCGACAACAACGATCTGCGCATGGCCCTGAAACTGTCCATCGACCGCGAGGAAATGGTCAAGCGCATCCTCGGCGGCTACGGCAAGGTCGGCAACGACTTCCCGATCAACGACACCTATGCGCTCTTCCCCGAGGGCATCGAGCAACGCTCCTACGATCCGGACAAGGCGAAGTTCCACTTCAAGAAGTCAGGCCATAGCGGCTCGGTGCTTCTGCGCACGTCGGAAGTCGCCTTCCCGGGCGCTGTCGATGCGTCGGTTCTCTTCCAGCAGAGCGCGAAGAAGGCCGGTATCGACATCGAGATCAAGCGCGAGCCGGGTGACGGCTACTGGTCGAACGTCTGGAACGTGCAGCCGTTCTCGGCCTCCTACTGGGGCAGCCGCGCCACGCAGGACCAGTTCTATTCCGGCGCCTATCTGTCTTCCGCCGACTGGAACGACACCCGCTTCAAGAACGAGAAGTTCGACAAGCTGCTGATCACCGCCCGCGGCGAACTGGATGAAGCCAAACGCCGTGAAATGTACCGCGAGATGGCGGTGCTGGTGCGCGATGAAGGCGGCACGATCCTGCCGATGTTCAACGACTTCGTGAATGCGGCGTCGAAGAAGCTTCAGGGTTACGTCAAGGACATCGGCAACGACATGTCGAACGGCTATGTCGCGACCCGCGTCTGGCTCGACGCCTGATACCCGACAGGGGCTGTAGAGCCCCGCCGATGAATATGGACCGCAGGAAAACCTGCGGTCTGAACCCTTCATTTCGGATACGGGATCGCGCCACATGTCCAATTCCACAGAGGCTGGCGGCTCGCCGGCCCGCAGCTTGAGAGAGCGCTTTCCGCTGCTGAGCATTATCGCCCAGCGCATGGTGCTTTCGCTGATCCTGCTTCTGGCAGTGTCGGCCCTGATTTTCGGCGGCGTCGAAGCGCTGCCCGGCGATTTCGCCTCCACCTATCTCGGCCAGTCGGCAACACCGGAAGCTGTCGCCAACATCACCGCCGAACTCGGCCTCGACCGGCCCCTTGTCACCCGCTATTTCGACTGGCTGGGCGGCGTGCTGCAGGGCGATTTCGGCACGTCCTGGGCAAGCCGCAATTCGGTCTCGGAACAGGTCGGCAACCGGTTGGGCAATTCGCTTTTCCTCGCGGCCTTTGCGGCCGTCATCGCCGTGCCGCTGGCGATCTGTCTCGGCATGCTGTCGGTGCATTTCCGGGATCGCATTCCCGACAAGATCATCAACGTGATCTCGCTCGCGGCCATCTCGCTTCCGGAATTCTTCGTCGGCTACCTGCTGATCCTCTATTTCGCCGTCAATTTCGGCATCGCCACCTTCCCGGCGACCGTCTATCAGGGCATGGGCTTTCTGGAGCGCCTCCAGACGATCGCCCTGCCCACAGCGACGCTCGTTCTCGTCGTGCTCGCCCACATGATGCGGATGACGCGGGCGGCAATCCTCTCCGTCATGTCCTCGGCCTATATGGAAACCGCCGAGCTCAAGGGCCTGTCCGGCTGGCGCGCGATCGTCAAGCATGCGGCACCCAATGCGCTCGCCCCGATCATCAACGTCGTGGCGCTGAACCTCGCCTATCTCGTCGTTGGCGTCGTCGTGGTCGAGGTCGTGTTCGTCTATCCCGGCATGGGCCAGTACATGGTCGATGCGGTAACGGTGCGCGACATGCCGGTCGTCCAGGCCTGCGGCCTCATCTTTGCAGCCGTCTACATCCTCCTCAACATGGTGGCGGATATTCTTGCGATCATCGCCAACCCCCGTCTGAGGCATCCACGATGAGATTGAGAGAAATCCCCATCACCGCCTGGGTCGGCCTGTTCGGCATCGCGCTCGCTGTTTTCTGCGCCCTGTTCGCGCCCTGGATTTCCCCTTACGGCGAGACCGAAGTCGTCGGCAATGTCTGGCAGGAGGCCGATGCGCAATTCTTCTTCGGCCTCGACAATCTCGGCCGCGATATCCTGTCGCGCCTGATCTTCGGTGCGCGCACGACGCTGATTGTCGCTTTGGCGGCAACCGTGATTTCCTTTTCGCTCGGGATCATCCTGAGCTTTACCGCCGCCGTTTCAGGTGGCCTCGTCGATACGGTGTTTTCCCGCTTCAACGACCTGATGATGTCGATCCCGACGCTGATCTTTGCGCTCGTGGTGCTGGCCGTGCTGCCGCAACACCTGATCGTGCTCATCCTGGTGATGGCGATCCTCGATTCCACCCGCGTCTACCGGCTTGGCCGGGCCGTGGCGCTGGATGTGGCCGTGATGGAATTCGTGGAAGCGGCAAAACTGCGCGGCGAAGGCAAGATCTGGATCATCTTTCGGGAAATCCTGCCCAACACGCTGTCGCCGCTCCTGGCCGAGTTCGGCCTGCGTTTCGCCTTTGCGATCCTGTTTCTCTCCACCCTCTCCTTCCTCGGCCTCGGCATCCAGCCGCCGACGGCCGACTGGGGCGGCATGGTGAAGGACAACAAGGACGGCATCATCTTCGGTATTCCCGCAGCGCTTGTGCCTGGAACGGCGATTGCGGCTCTCGCCGTCTGCGTCAACCTTGTGGTCGACTGGCTCCTGAAGCGAACCTCCAGCCTGAAGGGAGGCCGCGGCGATGCGTGAAGCTTCATCCCATCTCCTGTCCGTCCGTAACCTCAAGATCGAGGCGACAAGCTATCCGCCCGGCGAGCAGCCAAAGCGGATCACCATTGTCGACGACGTCTCCTTCGATCTCGCCAAGGGCAAGGTTTTAGGCCTGATCGGCGAATCCGGTGCCGGCAAGTCAACGATCGGGCTCGCGGCGCTCGGCTACGGCCGCGGCGGCGCCGAAATCACCGGCGGCGAAGTGAAACTTGACGGCACCGACATCCTGCAACTGGGGAAGAGTGGCATCCGCAAGCTGCGCGGCGCCCGCGTCTGCTATGTCGCGCAATCGGCAGCTGCCGCATTCAACCCCGCCCACAAGCTCGGCGACCAGGTTATCGAGGCGACTGTCAAGCATCGCCTGATGAGCAAGGAAGATGCTCGCGAGCGCGCTCTCTACCTGTTCCAGGTTCTCGGTCTGCCGAACCCCGAAACTTTCGGCGATCGCTTTCCGCACCAGGTTTCCGGCGGCCAGTTGCAACGCGCCATGACGGCCATGGCGCTTTGCTCCAAACCCGACCTGATCGTGTTCGACGAACCGACGACCGCGCTCGACGTGACGACCCAGATCGACGTTCTCGCGGCGATCAAGCACGCGATCGAGGAAACCGATACGGCAGCGCTCTACATCACCCACGATCTGGCCGTCGTCGCGCAGATCTCCGACGACATCATGGTGCTGCGCCACGGCAAGATGGTCGAATACGGTCCCGTGCAGGAGATCATCGAGGCACCGAGACAGGATTACACCCGTGCGCTGGTCAATGTGCGCCAGGCAGCCCGCGAGGAGGCAGTTGACCAGACCGAAGCGGTTCTCAGGGTCGATCATGTCAGCGCCCAGTATTCGAACGGGTTCAAGGTGCTGCACGATGTTTCCCTGCATCTGTGCAAGGGCCAGACGCTTGCGGTCGTCGGCGAATCCGGCTCGGGTAAGTCGACGCTGGCGCGCGTCATCACCGGCCTGTTGGCGCCTAGCAGCGGCGCGATCACCTTCGAGGGCCGGCCGCTGACGCCGTTGCTGAAAAGCCGGCCGAGAGACGACCTGCGCCGCATCCAGCTGATCTACCAGATGGCCGATACGGCCATGAACCCGCGCCAGACGGTGCGCGACATCATCGGCCGTCCGCTGACCTTCTATGACGGCCTGCGTGGCTCGGCCAAGACCGCACGCGTCAAGGAACTGCTCGACCAGATCGAGATGGGCACCGGCTTTATCGATCGCTATCCGGCTGAGCTTTCCGGCGGCCAGAAGCAGCGCGTGGCAATTGCCCGCGCCCTTGCCGCAAGGCCCGAGCTCATCTTGTGCGACGAACCCACATCGGCGCTCGATCCGCTGGTGGCGGAAGGGATCCTGAAGCTGCTGATGAAGCTGCAGGAAGAACAGCAGCTGTCTTATCTGTTCATCACCCATGACATCGCAATCGTGAAGGCAATCGCCGACTCGGTCGCCGTCATGCATCGCGGCAAACTCGTCCGCTTCGGCCCGAAATCTAAAGCGCTGTCGCCGCCGTTCGACGACTATACCGACCTTCTCCTCAAATCCGTGCCCGAAATGCAGCTGGGATGGCTGGAAAAGGTGCTTGCAACGCGGCGGATGGAAAGTGCAGGAAATTGAAGATCGATATTTGAAAGCGCATGACCATGACTGACCGTTCCTTCACCGTCATCGAAAACCAGTGGATAAGGCTGAAGGACGGTACCCGTCTTGCCGCCCGCATCTGGATGCCTGACAATGCCGACGCAGATCCGGTGCCGGCGGTGTTCGAATTTCTGCCCTATCGCAAGCGGGATGGAACCAGCCCGCGCGACGAATCCACCTATCCGGTATTTGCGGCAGCTGGCATTGCCGGTATTCGCGTCGACATCCGCGGCTCCGGCGAATCCGACGGCGTCATCGACGGTGAATATACCGAGCTGGAGCTTGCCAATGCCTGCGAGCTGATCAACTGGATCGCAGAACAGCCCTGGTCGAACGGCAGCGTCGGCATGATGGGCATTTCCTGGGGCGGCTTCAACTGCCTGCAGGTGGCAGCGCTTCGACCACCGGCGCTCAAGGCCGTGATCTCGATCGCCTCGACCACCGACCGCTACAATGACGACATCCATTACAAGAATGGCTGCCACCTGTCGGCCCAGCTTTCCTGGGCAGCCACCATGCTCGCCTACCAGTCACGCTCGCCCGATCCCGACATCGTCGGCGATCGATGGCTCGAAATGTGGATGGAGCGGCTGGAAAACGAACCCTTCTTCCTGGAGGAATGGCTTTCCCACCAGCGCCGCGACGGGTTCTGGAAACACGGCTCCATCTGCGAAGATTATGCGGCTATCGAAATTCCGACTCTCGTCATTGCCGGCTGGGCAGACGGGTATCGCAACACGCCGCTGCTCGCCGTCGAAGGGCTCGGCGACAAGGCGAAGGCGCTGATCGGCCCCTGGGTGCACAAATATCCCCATTTCGCCTGGCCGAAACCGCGCGCCGATTTCCACGGCGAGGCGATCGCCTTCTGGAACCGCTGGCTGCGGGGCGAGGAGAACGGCATCGAGACCCTTCCTCAGGTTCGAGCCTATATCCTCGACGGCCCGAAGCCGGCAGTCCGGCGCGATGTTGATCCGGGCTTCTGGGTCTCCAAGGAGCGCTGGAGCGCCCCGGAAAGCGAATGCTTCTACGTCGACCAGTTCGGTACGCTGCTGGAAGGGATGCCGATCCCGCATGCGCCGGCCCACGAGATCTATCTGAAGTCACCGCTCGACACCGGAACTGCGGCCGGCGAGTGGTTTACCCTGAAACCTGATGCCGAACTTGCCGGCGACCAGCGCAGCGACGATGCCGGATCGTTGGTCTTCCAGACACCGCCGCTTGACGAGGCCAAAACCTTTCTCGGACGCCCGAGCATCACATTGACGCTGCGCGCCGATGCCGAGCTCGCCAATCTCTGCGCCCGGATCGTCGATATTCATCCCGACGGCACCGCGACACGCGTTTCCTTCGGCGTGATCAACCTCGCCCATCGCGATGGCAACGAGGATCCACAACCGCTTATTCCCGGCCAGCCGGTCGAGATCCGTCTTGATCTTGATACATGCGGCTACCAGTTCGGCGAGGGCCACCGAATCCGGCTATCGCTTTCGACAGCCTACTGGCCGATGATCCTGCCGCCGCCGTTAGATCCGGGCCTGACGATCGATATCGCTTCGCTCGGCCTTGCCATGCCGCTTCTCGGCGATCACGAGACATTCGAGATGAAGCAGCCGGCAAACCCGGATCTGCTGCCGAAATATATCGAGCACGCGCCGCCCTCCACACGTCGCACCGTCACTCGTGACCTCAGTGCCAACCAGACGCGCTACGAGGTGGCCGAAGACACCGGCCTGTTCGAACATCCCGGCACCGGCCTCTCCACGCGGCAGTTGCGCGAGGAGGCTTGGTCGATCGACCCGACCGATCCGCTGTCGATGACGGGCACTTCGGTCTGGACCTGCGACATGAAGCGCGACCGATGGTCCGTCCGTACTGTCTCGTCAGCAAAACTCGCCTGCACGGCGACCGACTGGCTGATCAGCGCTTCCGTCCTCGCCTATGACGGCGAAAAGAAGATCTTTGGAAAGACGTTCGAGAAGGCCATTCCCCGCGATCGCATGTAAGCGTCGCCCGCCGTGGCTGGCGGCCTACGTCGATGTGATTTGACGCTGGGCCGGTATCCCTGAGACAGTCATCACGAACAGGAGGAGTTCTCATGGCAGTCTTCGCAGATCGTCTGGCGGCGGCAATGTTTTGCGCCGTCGTGATGGCGTTCCCGGCATCGGCGCTGCGTGCGGAGGAGGCCGCCGTTGCCATTCCGGCGCCGGCGATCGATGAAGCCGCGAAGGGCGACGTCGAGAAAGCTATCTTCGCCGGCGGCTGCTTCTGGGGCGTTCAGGGCGTTTTCCAGCATGTGAAGGGCGTCAGCAACGCCGTTTCCGGCTATTCCGGCGGCGACCAGAAAGCCGCGACCTATGAGACGGTCAGCTCGGGCAGATCGGGCCATGCGGAGGCCGTCGAGATCACCTTCGATCCGAAGCAGGTAAGCTACGGCAAACTGCTGCAGATCTTCTTTTCCGTCGCCCACAATCCGACCCAGCTGAACTACCAGGGTCCTGACCGCGGCCCGCAGTACCGATCCGCGATCTTCACCACGAGCGACGAGCAGAAGAAGGTGGCCGAGGCCTATATCGCCCAGCTTGATGCGACGAAACTCTATCCAGCCGCTATCGTCACGAAAATCTCCAGGCTTTCCGCCTTTTATCCGGCCGAGAAGTATCACCAGGACTTTCTGACGCTGAACCCCAGCTATCCCTATATCGTCTATAACGACATGCCGAAGATCGATAATCTGAAGGCGATCTTCCCGACTGCCTTCCGCGCCGATCCGGTTCTGGTGTCCAAGGCTAAGAGCTAGGTCAGTCGCTAACTGCCATCCGCCGCACAGCCTCGCAAAGCGCCTCGAAACCGCTGCGCGCGCCAGCACTCATGTGGCGGGCACGCAGCCAGGCATGCACCATCTGCGGCTCCTCGCGGAACGTCGCCTCGACGCCCGCCTCTCGCAACCGTCGCGCATAGAGTTCGCCATCGTCTCGCAATGGATCGAAATGCGCAACGGTGATATAGGCCGGCGGCAGGCCGGATAGGTCGCGGGCCAGAAGCGGATGCGCGACGGGTTCAATTTCTGGCGCCTTGAGGACTGCCCGGTAATAAGCGACATCGGCCGTGGTAAGCCCCGGCGCATAGGCCATCTCACGGTAAGAGCCAGACACAAGATCGCCGCCAAGTGCTGGATAGATCAGTACCTGGCCGGCAATCCCCGAAAGTCTTTCGTCCCGCGCCCGTAACGCAAGCCCCGCCGCAAGATTGCCGCCGGCGCTGTCGCCGATCAGCACGACCTTTCGGCCCTCCCCTAAAAGCTGCTTCATCACACCGAAACAATCGTCCGTCTGGGCCGGCCAGACATGTTCGGGCGTAAGCCGGTAATCGACCGAGACCAGTTCCGCCTGGGCAAAATCGGCAATCTCGGCGCAGATCGCGTGGTGGCTATCCAGCGACCCGACCACGAAGCCGCCGCCATGCATATAGAGTAGAACGGTTTCGGTGCTAAGCGTCGCGGGACGGTAACGCCGGATCGGCACGACCAGAATTTCGTCCTGAAACGTCAGATCTTGCGGCAGCGGCTGGTCGAAGCGGGCGCAGAGCGCGTCGTACCAGCCACGCTGCTGGTCGATCGGCGCATCCACGGCGTCGGCGGGATAAAAGCGATCGCAGATATCGAGAAATTCAAGGATTCCCGGCTCTTCCGGAAACGGGCCGGACTTCTGGTCGCTCTCTGACATCGGCAAGGCACTCCCAAGGAATGCGGGATACTATGCGCAACCGTCGACACAGGGCAACAACGGCAGTGCGATCACCCACCTACTCGGCGCTGATTTTCGCCTTGACGAACACGTCGTAGCGGGTGCTTTTCCCCAATATCTGATGGGACGGTTTGCGCACGCCCGCCATCGGCTCGGCGCGCAACGGCCACTTCAGCACGACCCGGTTTTGGGCCGCCTCCAGCGCGACCTGCATGAGCTGCACCGAATCCGCATCGGTCCCGACGATATCCCGGATCAGCCGCATCTCTTTCTTGACGAGAGCCGTTTTGTCGCGTGGCGGATGCATGGGATCGATCAGGATCACCTGCGGCTTCATCTGCGGCAGCAGAACGCAGGAATCCCCATGCACCAGCGTCATCCGGGACACGGTTTCCGCATGACGCCCGCCTTCGGCCCTCGCCCGTTCGAGCCCTTCCAGAAGCAGCGCATGCATCGTTTCGGATCGCTCGATCAGCGTGACGCGCGCGCCGAGCGATGCCAGCAGAAACGCATCGCGGCCAAGACCCGCCGTCGCATCGACAACATCAGGGATCGTGCCGCTCGAAAACCCGACGGCCTTCGGCAGGTCCTGTTTGCGGCCCTCGCCGGAGCGGAAACGGTGGCCGACCGCGCCGCCGACAAAATCGACGATCAGCGGCGTTTTCTCGAGGTTTTGTGCCAATGTCCGATCTCAGAAGGGAGTTGGTGCGGTGAACGTGACGTCCGAACCGGCAGGATGACGGAAGCTTAGTTCTTCGGCATGGAGAAGCAAACGGTTCGCGGCCAGAAGCGCATCGCCATCCGCATAGAACTCGTCCCCGAGAATAACGTGGCCCAGCGCTTTCATATGAACACGCAGCTGATGGGTGCGGCCCGTCAGCGGAAACAATCGCAGCCGCGTCCTGTTCTCGCCGTATCCCATCACCTGCCAACGCGTCTGGGCCGGCTTGCCATGGTCAGGATCGACGCGGTGGCGCGGCTTGTTGTCAGGATCGATCGCCAACGGCAGGTCGACCAAGCCTTCCGCCTGCTCGAGCCTTCCCCAGACCTCGGCCACATAGGATTTTCGCGTGGTGCGACCTTCGAACTGCGCTGCGACAAGCGCATGTGCACGGCGGTTGAGCGACAGCACCACGACACCGGATGTATCCTTGTCCAGACGGTGCACGATCAGCGCTTGCGGATAGTCTTTCTGGACCCGCGTCAGGAGACTGTCCGAGAGCGCCGGATGCCGCCCGGGCACCGAAAGCAGGCCGCTCGGCTTGTTGAACACAAGCAGATGCGCATCGCGATGCAGCAGCGAAAGATAGGGATCCTGCGGCGGGTTATAGATCGGAGCGGCATCTGAAAGCGCGTTCATGGCGACCCTCTACCAATGATTTCCTCGGCGTGAAAGACCCACAACAGCGCTCGGCAGCAGGCCGGTGGCGAAAACCGGGCTGAAACACTTGCAAATCCCGGTCCGGTTCTGAACTGTCGCTCCCGACACCTCACGCAAGACCGCATCGACATCCCCATGGCTACAAAGACGACCCTCAACGCGAAGAACCTGGAAGCGCTCGGCACGCAACGGCTTGCCGAGTTGCTGATCGAGATCAGCATGGGCAGCGCTGCAAACAAGCGCCGACTGCGCATGGAACTGGCCGGCAGCCACAGCAGCGAAGAAGTGGCGCGCGAAGTTCGCAAGCGGCTCGGGAGCATAGCGCGCGCCCGAACCTTCATCAGCTGGAGACGGGTAAAATCGACGAAGGCCGACCTCGAAACCCAGCGCAAGACGATCGTCGAGACCGTGGCGCCGGACGATCCAGGCGAAGGCTTCGAGCTGATCTGGCAGTTCCTTTCCCTCGGTGAGCCGATTTTCGAAAGAACGGACGATGCGAGCGGCGTGCTTCTTGCGAGTTTCCATCAGGCCTGCAGCGATGCCGGCGTCATCGCCAGCGCTTCGGGCATCGACCCCGATATTCTTGCCAACAGGGTTCTGGCGGCGGTTCAGAACAATGGCCACGGACAATTCGACCCGTTCATTTCGGCCATGGCCCCGGCCCTCGGCACTCAAGGCCTCGACCGCCTGAAATCGCTGCTTGTGCAGTGGTTGAACGAGCCCGACGAGAGCGCCCGGGAAAGCATCGGCACCACCTCACCGAGGCACGACCGGCATGATGAGACGACAGTGCGTACCGCGCTTCAGGCGATCGCCGATGCCACGGGTGATGTGGATGCCTACATTGCCGAGCAGGCCGAGGAAACCCGCCGGATACCGGCAATCGCTGCCGAAATCGCCCGCCGGCTCCTCTCCGCAGGGCGCGCCGATGAAGCGCTGCAGGCACTCGATGGCGCCGAGATAACCGGTTCGCCCGACCGCGAGATGGAGTGGCAGCTTGCCCGCGCCGAGACGCTGGAAACCCTGGGACGCACCGAGGAAGCCCAGGCCGATCGCTGGCGATGGTTCGAACAGTCGCTCAGCGACATTCACCTGCGCGCATTCTTGAAACGCCTGCCGGATTTCGACGATATGGACGCCGAGGAAAGGGCGTTTGCCCATGCCCGGACATTCCCCGATGTTCACCAGGCGCTCGCCTTCTTCCTGCGCTGGCCGGCACTCGGCAAGGCGGCGAAACTGGTGATTAACAGGCCGACAGAACTGAATGGCGATCTCTACGAGTTGATGACATCAGCTGCCGAGATGCTCGCACCCCATCATCCGCTCGCCGCAACCCTGATCCTGCGCAGCATGATCGACTTCTCGCTCGATCATGGAAAAGCCAGCCGCTACAAGCACGCAGCCCGGCACCTCGGCACAGCCCAAGCCCTCGCGCCCCATATCCTCGATCCCGGCACGCTCATATCCCACGCGGCCTATGTCGCAGCGCTAAAGCGCCTGCACGCAAACAAGCGTGGCTTCTGGAACCATGTGGCGTGAGGACTTGGTAGCGTTAGGCAAATCTGCCTTGTCCGGCACCCAATATGGCGCCGGACAAGGGTAGCGGGCTGCACTCGGCCGGCGTGATCACGCGGCTTTCGTCAGGTCTCCATGAGGATCCAGCACGTATTTGACCGCAGCCCCCTGGTCGAAGCTTTCATAGCCTTGCGCCGCTTCATCAAGCGAAATGATCTTGGCGTTGACGATGTCGGCGATCGGCAGTCGGTCGTGAAGGATGGCTTGCATGAGCTGACGATTGTATTTCAGCACCGGCGTCTGGCCCGTGTGGAAGGACTGGGCCTTCGCCCAGCCGAGACCCAGCCGAAGCGACAGACTGCCCTTTTTGGCGGCGTCATCCACCGCACCGGGATCTTCCGTCACATAGAGGCCGGGAATACCGATCGAGCCCGCCGCGCGGGTGATCTCCATCATCTGGTTCAAGACGATAGCCGGCTGTTCGCCACCCGAATGTCCGCGGGCTTCGAAACCGACAGCATCGATGGCGCTATCGACCTCGTCTGTCCCAACCACCTCGGCGATCATGTCCCCGAGCCGGTCGCTTTTCGACAGATCGATCGGCTCGAAGCCGACCTTTGCGGCGTGGGCAAGACGATCCTTGTTGAAGTCTCCGATCATCACGACCGCTGCACCGAGAATGCGCGCTGACGCCGCAGCCGCAAGACCGACCGGACCGGCGCCCGCGACATAGACCGTCGACCCGACCCCGACGCCTGCCTTGACCGCCCCATGAAAACCAGTCGGCAGGATATCCGACAGCATCGTCAGATCGCGGACCTTCGACATCGCCCGGTCGCGATCCGGGAATTTCAAAAGATTGAAATCGGCATAGGGAACAGTGACATAACGCGCCTGGCCGCCGATCCAGCCGCCCATATCGACATAACCATAGGCGCCGCCCGCGCGCGACGGATTGACGGTGAGGCAGACGCCCGTATCCTGCGACTTGCAGCAGCGGCAGCGGCCACAGGCGACGTTGAAGGGCACGGAAACGATATCACCGATCTCAAGCATCTCGACATCGACGCCCTTTTCGATGACCTCGCCGGTAATTTCGTGGCCAAGCACGAGACCCGGCAAGGCCGTCGTGCGCCCGCGCACCATATGCTGGTCTGACCCGCAGATATTGGTGGAAATCACTTTCAGGATAACGCCATGCTCGATCCGGCGTCCATCCGGCGCCTCAAGCTTGGCGTCGTCGATATCCCTCACCTCGACCTTGCCCGGCCGCAAATACACGACACCTCTGTTCCTGCTCATGCCCATTCCTCCTCTGGGTTAGACGGAAAGCCAATGCTGCTCGCCGGCAGTTCGCTAGAAGCGGCACTTCCGCCGCATTCCCTGATCTCTTCCTCCTCGAAAAGATCAGGCGAGCAAAACAATGTACCTCAACCCCAGCAGCAGACCACCATCATTCCCATTCGACTGCCGCGACAACGACATGCGGAGATGCAATGGCGACGAGTGGCGATTTGGCGAGGAAGACTTCCGAAATGCGCAAAGGTCACAGCGCCCGAAGAACAGACAAGACGTCATTCAGGAACGCCGCTCCGACGTGGAAACGCTGTGACTGCGTTAAGGCAGATGGAGGTGTGTTGGGCGGGCTAGTGACCTGGCGCGAAGTGTCAAAAATCACTATGCATTTTCTATATTCTAGTCCTGCTCCCCGTCTCGAATCCCTATGCGTATCCGATCCATAAAGACGGAGACCCACGCCAACCTGCGCCTGGGCATCGACCCGAAAAAGGTGCGACATGATGTTCGACTACAGATTGTTCGGAGCTTCGACGATCCTTTTCGAGGCTTGTCTTGCCCACATGCAGTGGTGTCAGGAGCGGCTTCAGTGCGTTTCGTGATGTTCGCGCGCTTTGTTCGCAACGCCGTCTTTCCCCGCCGGAACGCAAGGATGGCATGTTGTGGCTCCAACGTTATCTTCGGAATTGTTTGCGCACTTGGCTCGGTCATGTTCGTGGCGAAGGTCATCACCAACATTGCATCCGTCAACTGAAATGTCGGAAACAACAGGGCAAGCCCGTCGTGCTGCGTCATCGTGTTGGGCACGATGACGCAGCACGACTTCCGAACAAGGGCAAACCCCGCAGCTGGTGGTGCAGCTCGTTCAGAGACGAACCAGGCTTCGGAATTTAACGGAGGAGAGAAAATGTTGGTCCACGATTTTCTCCTGGCGGAGAACGTCTTCGTTGGGTTGAGTTCATCGTCAAAACAACACCTCCTGCGGCAGATATCTGAGAAGGCTGGCGAAGCGACCTCGGTTCCTTACCGTATAATCGCCAAAGCACTATCCGACCGCGAGGTCCTGGGCTCTACGGGTATCGGGGGCGGTGTGGCCCTTCCGCATGCTGCAGTCGCTGGACTGGAATCCGTATTTTGCCTTGTGGTTCTTCTGGCGCACCCGATCGACTTCGAGGCCGTGGACGGCGAGCCCGTCGACATCGTCATTCTGCTTCTGACACCCGCTTCCGCACGGACGGAAGCCCTCAATGTCCTGTCATGCGTCGCCAGGCGCTTTAGAGAGGGCGACGCTGTTCGAGGGCTACGGGCGGCCAGGACCGGTGACCAGGTTTATGCAATCCTGACAGCGTGACGCCATCCTTGCACACGGAAAGCTGACGAGTTCGTCCGACCCATCGACATCTGGAAGATCGGCGATCAGTTCGACGTCGGTCTCGTCTCAACGGGAAATCACCATGACGTTCTTTCGGGGGCCAGGGCCTTTTTCTATCACAGCGATGCTGACGCCGTTCTTAGCCACCAGCGTCGATATCGCAGTCTTCGAGGCTGAAGTCCGCCACCAAGTCGCGGCGGGAATCGACGGTATCGTCGTCCACGATGTCATCGGGGAGAGCTGCGCGCTTGAGCAGAGGGAACAGGACCTGCTTTTGAGAACGGCCGTCCGCTGTGCGGATAGCCAACTGACTGTCATCGCCGCGACAGGATCGAACTGTACGGCGAAGACGATTGAACGTTCGCTGAGGGCGCAGGAACTGGGGGCAAAGGCCTTGCTGCTGACGGTGCCCTATTACACGAAGCCAACCCTGAAAGGCGTAGTCGATCATTTCCGGCAGATCGACGCTGCGGTCCGGCTTCCCATCATGATCGACGACGATCCGTCAAGGACGGCGCGAGATTTCGGGGAAGAGATGCTTGTCGAGCTTGCTGACCTCGCTCAGGTCGTCGGTATTTGCCACGGCCCCGCACGTCTTGCCCACTTCGCCAATATCAGGGCCTCGTTGCGCAACCGGTTCAAGCACTTGTCCCGGGACGACCACTCCCTGTCTTCCTTCCTCGCACTTGGTGGATCGGGCGTGATATCTGCGCTGAACAACATCCGCCCAGCACCGGTAACGTCACCGAACTGGTCCGTTGATGCAAGGTCCACACCGCAACTGGATACGTGTGATGTCGCGGGGCTGAAGGTTGCCGTCTCGTTGGATCGCCCCTTTCCCACCGACGTTCGGTTGCCGTTGATGCCGCTCGAGCGGGACGAAGAAATCGTCCTTCGCACCGTATGCGCGGAGTTCTTGAGGAGCGACCGTTGACCACGCCCCAGCCTGAAAACTACGCCGTCTATATTTCTTTGTCGCGAAGCCACATCGATTTCGACATGCCCTCAGACTTATTTTTCTTTTGCCGCTTTTGAATGCGTCTTGAGCAAAAGGAGAAACAAATGATGATCGAAAAACAGTCCGCGAATGAGAAGATTCCCCTCCCGGGCAACACAGCTTTCGCTGGACCAAGATTCCTGATTGGCAGAAATCGTCGGGGTGGTTGGATCGTAAACGACCGCCTCGGGCTGGTCGGTGGCATCTTCGTCAACGAAGCAGCCGCCCGTCATTTTGCGATTGAAGAGTCTGACAGGCACTACGAGCTTATAGCAGTACTGGACGACGCGGCGATCGAGCTTGAGTTCCGCAAAGCAGATTTCTCAAACGCAACAGCATCCCATCAGTCCTCCGAAATCTGCAACCGAAGTGTTGCAAGCGCTCGTTCGGCCTCAACGATATCCTTCAGTAGAAGCCTCTTGTGACGGTGGTCCAGCCCGCCGCCTGCCAACACAGCGTCCACAAACTCAAGGATATCGGCCGCTTCGACAACGACCTTTGTCGCTCCCCTTTGTACCGCTTCGTTAGCAAGGCGTCCCTCGACCGGAGGCATTATACGCTCTGCTGCCACAAAGACGCTTCCGTCCAGAAGATAAGACACCAGTCTCGGGTCCGGTAACAGTCTGATCAGAGCCTGGATCTCGTCGGCGGAAAAAGGGCTGCGAGCAATCAGTCGCGAGTGAAGCGAGGCGTAGCTCATCCCCAAGGCGGCCGCCGCTTCCTCAACCGACATCTGCTTCTCCACCACGAGAAGCGTGTAGACGATGTGGGCAAAATCTTCGCCGCGGTTCATGAGGTCCCTCCTGAGTGTTGGATCGTCACACAGAGGCCCTGAGGCTGCAAGGCCGTCAAAACGGCGCACGCGTTTTGATCGCGAGAGCCCGTCTGAGATTCTATCTGCGCCGAGGCCGGCGTGACCCCCGTCGGCTGGGATGGTCCTGTGAAGTACCGTGCCGACCACATCATCATGGAATGACTATGCTTTTCTGGATCATCATGTCCGTCACAGTCTTTGTGACAACCGTAGCGGCCATTGTCCTCGGCATATCAATTGCCGAAACAGGAAGACTTCACTTCGGTGCCTCCGTAGTTCTCTGGGCCGTCATCGGAGTTTTCATCCCCATGTGGCTGATCATCCGTCACGGACGAAAATGACGACATGGCACGGTCGCGCATCTCCGCCAGTCAATCAACCAGGGGCGGGAGCGATGCTCTTAGCGTCGAGAGTAATCACCGCTGCAACGGTAAACGCCGCGATGGTGGCAAACAGGAATGCGCCGACGAAAATAGCGATCGCTTTTAGCGCGCTGACGCCAAGGTCGTGCCTGAACCAGCGGACCTGCGCCTGCGCGTACCAGATGGTGGCAACCGCCACTGCGACGCCGCCGGCGAGATTTCCCTGCTCCTGCGGCATGCTGAAGAAATCGAAGCCCAGCACGAGAAGGAAGGCGAAGGGTGCCGCGACATAGCACTGGCTGAAGAAGGGCGGGCGGAGCGAATTGCGGGTGATCCTGACCCTCTTCGATCGCAGTAGCGTTACCGCCATGCAGAGCGGAAAGATACCGAAGATCACCCCTCTTGCGATCAGAAGATTGGAGCCCGAACCGAGCTCGCGGGCAGCTTCCGTCGGATCGTAGACCGATGGCAGTGCTCCAGACAGCGCCTGTGAGAGAAGCAGCGTAATGAGCAGGAACAGGGGCGGACTAAGCGTGTCCTGATACTGTTCTTCCGGCTCGTCGGCGAGTTCGATGTCTGCGTAGCGCATCATGCTAAGTGGCCTGACGACCGCACGCCACATGGTGACGGGATAAAAGACCAGCCACGACACTAGCTCGTAGAGGAGCTCTTCGAGCGACTTCAGCAGTTTCATGAAGTCCACGTGCCAGTCCTTCCCGTTAATGCTTGTGTGGGGTTGCACCCTCTTACCAGCGTCGGCACCAGACGTCACTGTGCAGTGCCCTGTCTCTGCGCGCAGGCGGGCAGCTGCCACCGTGAAGGACTTGGCCGAACAGGCTTCCCATGCCATTTCAGCTAATGTAGATTTTTGAAATAGACACCGTGAGGTCGTCGTATGAACCCGAACAACTTCGCCAAGGCGCCAAGCCGTGCCAGAGACTTTGCTCGTAGATCGAACGGGAGGAGCCAGTCGATGAAGATGATGAAAAGCCTGATGTTCGGGGTCGCCATGATGGCAGCCGTGCCCTCTGTCGCCGACGAGATGCGGCGCGAGACGGTTCGTTTTGCTACGGGATCCTCGAGCTCGACCATCAAATCGTCGGTCAAAGGCTACCAGACGGTTCAGTACGCGCTGTCGGTTACGGCCGGCCAGAAGATGAGCGTCCAGCTCAATTCCCGCAATACAAGCCTCTACTTCAATGTGACCGCTCCGGGCGCCGATGCGGCTCTCTACAACAGTTCGATCGATGGAAACGGCACCAGCATCACGATCCCGTCCAGCGGCAAGTACCTCATCGACGTCTATCTGATGCGCAATGCAGCAAGGCGCGACGAGACCGCGAGCTACGATCTCACGCTCTACGTCGAGTAGTCATCCGAACCGCGTGCGACACCGTCGTCCGGAAATGTCGAGGTTCGAACGATGATCTCAACCGATCGCGATTTCCCGTTCTACAACGGCAAGCCCGTCGAAATTGATGGACCAAGCTGGCTCCTTGTCATGGTATCGTTGGCGGCCGCTTTGCTTGTGCTCTCCCTCGTTCCCCTTCGCACCTTCCCCTACAATCTCATTCCGGCGCTGCTGTTCGTCGCACTTCCCGTGTTGGCGCTTAGCAAGGTAGCCGGGCCACACTGGAAGTGCCTGTTCCGTCCTGTCGGATTTCGGTCCGTGGGGCTGATGGTGCTGTTCGGGGTTGCTACGCTGCTGGGATCCATGGCGATGGGCTTGGTCCTGCAACAGTTTTTCGAACTTTACTCCAATCCCGTCGCGGATGCGATCGCCGCGATGTCGGCAACCCAGGTGAGCGCCACGCTTCTGGTGACCGGCATCCAGTTGGTAGGGGAAGAGCTTTTCGGAATACTGCCTTTCCTCGCTGTATTGTGGCTGTGCGTGCAGCGTTTGCACCTGTCACGAAGGTTGGGGATCCTGATCGCCGTTGTCGTTTCGTCTCTGCTCTTCGGCGCGGCGCATCTGCCGACCTATGACTGGCACTTTGCACAGTCTCTCATCGGCATCGGTATCGCCCGCCTGATACTCACGCTCGCCTATATCGTCACGAGAAATCTCTGGGTCTCCGCGGGCGCCCATATCATCAACGACTGGACTGGATTTGTCTTCGTTTTGGAGTTCGGGCATGTACCCATCAATGCAGTGGAGTGAACCCCGAAGGCCGGTGGTCGTTAAGAAATCCACCTCATGGCCTTCGCGCCGTAACCTTCGAACGAAAGGACTTGGAATGCGTCTCGTAACGAAATCTCTCATGGGAATAGTCATGCTGTCGGCCCTCCCCGCGTCTGCAAACGACGTTCATCAGACGAAGTGCAAGGGCAACAGCGGAGCATGCATCCAGGAAGCCCAGCGCGTCTGCGGTGGCGAATACCACGTTCTTTTCAGTGAAAGCCACGCCGGAGGGCTCCTCGGCGACAGCGTTCCAGGACCGGTGACCTGGTACTCCATGAGCTACGAATGTCCGAACTCCCGTGGCGACAAGCCGGACTTCCCGTTCCGCGGCAACACGTATTCACCGCCGCCGGAACGCGACATCGAAACGAAGTCGCGGCAGAGGGTCTCCGTCGGAAGCATGGGTAAATTCTGCCAGGGAGAGGCATCAGCCACGTTCGGTCGGAGGCCTCAGGAAATCCTTACTCTCCCGGTGGAGCGCACGGGGGGCGGGTTCACTGTCTACGGCCAGTTCCCACCCGAGGGATCGCGGGTCACCACGTTCGAGTGCCGCTTCGATTCGTCCGGTGCATTCAGACGCGTTGTTCGGGACTAATTACGGTTTCGCAACGACGCGCAACCTTCCTCGCGGTCGCGAGGTGCGGGTCTCCCACGAGAGCGGTCGCTGATCGTCGCCCGTCACCGACACGTAGTCATCTCAATGTGAAGCTGCTGCTCTCCGGTGATCGAGGCGCCGGCTCCAGAAATCTCGCTGAAATTAAGCAGCGTGGTCCACTCCACTCGCGTGAGTGTCGCATGTTGATGGTCCCTGCGCGAGCTGGAACATGCCGACGAGACCGCGTAGGCGTTGCGCCTCATTCATCAGCAGTGCGCTTGCCGCATTGTTTTCCTCGACCATCGCGGCATTTTGCTGTGTTCCGTGATCGAGCATGTTGACGGCCGTGTTGATTTCGTTGAGGCCGACGGATTGTTCGCGAGCCGAAAGGGCAATCGCTTCGACTTGCGTGGTGATCGCTTCCACGCGGCCGGTGATTTCGGTCAGTCCTTCGCCGGTCTCACGGACGCAGCGAACGCCGTCTAGAACTTCTCGGTCAGACGTCTGGATCAGTTGCTTGATTTCTCGTGCGGCTTCTGCCGACCGTCCTGCCAGAGCGCGGACCTCCTGGGCAACCACCGCAAATCCTCGTCCTGCCTCCCCCGCCCTTGCCGCCTCGACCCCGGCGTTGAGAGCCAGAAGATTGGTCTGGAAGGCGATCTCGTCGATCACGCTGATGATTCCGCCGATTTTGGTCGACGAGATCTCGATGCGTGCCATGGCTTTCAACGCATTTGAAACGAGCACTGCTGTGCTTTCACTCGCGGCATTGGTTTCGCTGGCAATACGATGGGCGTCTTGCGATCGGCGCGACGCGTTGCCGACATTGGCAGTGATCTGTTCGAGCGCTGCCGCGGTCTCTTCGAGCGATGCGGCCTGGTGCTCGGTGCGGCGGGACAGATCGTCGGCGCTCGAGGCGATCTCGCGGCTTCCCCCCTCGATGGAAATGCTTGCATGGGCGATCGAGCTCATGACATCGGCCAACTGGGCGACTGTTGCATTGAGATCGCGGCGCAGATTTTCGAAGTCCGGCGCAAATGGCTCGGTCAGTTCGAAAGCGAGATCGCCGCTTGCCAAACGCCGCAGCCCTTCGGCGAGACCTCCGGTTGCATGGCTCAAGCGTGCCCTTGCCTCGGTCTCTGCTTCCCGTTGCAGGCGGACGCGTTCACCTTCCGCGTTGGCCCGTGCGGTCGCTGCTTCTTCTTCCAAACGACGGTTGGCGATCGCCGCCTCCCGAAACGTGTGCAGCGCACCGGCCATGGCACCGAATTCGCTGCGAGATCCAAACGACGGGATCGCAAGATCCGTCTGTCCCTCGGCGAGTTTACCCATGGCACCGGTCATCGCCGCGACTGGCCGCGTAATGGACCGGCCGATAATCCAGACGCCGCCACCAAGCCCGACGATCGCCAGCAGAACCAGGCCGGCGACGACGGTAAGGTTGCGAGACGCGACTCTTTCATTTTCCACGAGGATAGTCTCGCGCTCCGTTTCGTAAGCTGCGCTGACAACCTGCACCTGCGGCTCTAACGCAAGGTAGGCAGCTGCAACATCCTTGCGGGTCTCTGCTTCCCCAATGCTGGCTTCGGCGTAAAAGCGAAATGCCGATCGGTAAATTTCCAGGCCATCGAGCACCCGGCTGCGCTGCGCACCCGGACGGAAGGCATTTTTCACAAGCGTCGTGAATGTCTCAGCCTCCTCTGTGTGTTTTTGCAGATATGAGGCATCGCCACGCAGTATGAAGTCTTTCTCATGACGCCGCAGCATCAACATGCTGGCGCGAATAGCGGTATCGTCGACGGCGTCCAGACGTCCCTCGATCGAATGCACCGCCGAGCGCATGGCGCCCTGCAAGCCATTGTCCTGATCGAGACCAAGGTCCTGATTGTTCTTCACAAGCGTATCAAACGCTGCTTCGTAGGCGGTCAGGCCAATGCTCAGTTGGTCGAGTTGGGCTGCGAGATCAGGAGTGGCGGAACGACGAAGGCTCGCCAGCACGCCACGACCTTGAGAAACGGCTGCCTTGAACTTTTCCGTGCTGGCCATCTCTTTTTCGAGCAGGAATGCCTGCTGGAACATGTAGCTGGCGCTCACGCTGGCCGACAGGCTTGCAACGTCGGCTTTGCTCTCGGCAAGCGCATCTGCAGCGGCACGATATCCGTGCTCGACGTGGCGCTGACCGATAAAGATGGCGCAGATCGTGATGATACCGACGAGCGCCATCGCCGCCAGGAGCATGACGCGCTGCGAGATTCGAAGATTGGCGAAGAGCAAAGGCTTAGACCTCAAAGGCAAGAAAACAGCGGCATCAATGCCCTTCGGCTCTTAAGCAAATGTCTACGGAGTGTGAATTTACTGTGACACAGCCGCGTGCGTGCCGGTGCGGCGCAGCTCACTTGCCCCCTCGGCTAGATTGCGGAAGAGGGCTTCAGCACACTGAAGCTGTGATCATTGTGGAGTGCGATAACACCCTCGTATTCAAGGGCATAGAGAGCGTTGAGTAGCTCGTGCCTGGAAAACTTCACTGTCGTCGGCGTGTTTGCGATCGTGCGAAACCGAATCTGCGACGGCGGCCTCAGCCGCAATCGTCGCAATAGATCCGATAAAGCATGCACAACTTCGAGATGGGTTCTCAACGACCGGGTCTCCAGGTAACACTCTCGATCAACGCAACACGCGCCGAAGCGACAATGCTGTCTCCAGCTATCCCTGGTCTATTTCAGTTTTGTGACGCGGCTTAAGGAATAAGATGGCCTTGGCCAAGCAGTCGTCTGCGTAATCCTGCGTGGGAGTTACCTGATGGGCTTAAGAGTCCTGATGGCTGCATTGAGTGCGATCCTGACACGAGGTCAGCCCGATCCAGTTTGACACCAGGCCGGGCAGTCGTCAGGATCAATTTGCCCTGAACGACATTCGCACACCGTCGTCATCGGAACCGAACTTTCATCCGAAAAAGGAATCATCCTCATGGGCAAGAAACTGAACAAGGTCTACGAGGCGCTCGTCAGTGGCGCAGCCGACGGTCTAACCGGCAAAGAACTCTATGCTCATGTCGTAGACGAATGCCCGAAGACATCGAGCAAACGCATTGTCAAAGCCTCCCTGTTTGCGTTGTCCGACCCGGACATCAAGGAGAGGGGTCTGCTGGAAGCAATCTACGCGCTTGCTATCGACTATCGCCTGTCCTCGCTGGGGGTCGATGAAGAAACTCAGGAGACAGATGACGAAAACAGTCCGGCTCCACTTGTTTCACAGGAACTGAGAAACAGGCTCGAAAGCACGGTCTCGATTATTCCGGCCATTCGAGAGGACGCGACATTACCGGAACCGTCTAAAGGCATCCATTGAGTGCAGATAGGCACCGCTCAATCCGACGCACTCAGCGTCCATCGGGCACGTCCGTCACAGCAATTTCCGAGGGCTTGATGGCCTTCAGTACGAATTCGATAGCGAGAATATCGACCTCGTTCTACTGCCCTACCCAGTCGGAACTGGCTATGCCTCGCACCTGACCGTCATCCACACGTCACATATTCGTGGAATCTGATCTTGACGATCGGAGGGCGATTACGTGCCGTATCTATGCCTCAACGCGATATCGAAGCACTTCGACCAGTTCACAGCGCTGGATAGCGTCTCGCTCGCGATACCCGACGGAGCGTTTCTCGCCTTGCTTGGACCTTCAGGCTGCGGCAAGACCACTCTTCTGCGCCTGATCGCCGGGCTTGAGCATCCCGATCAAGGAGAGATCCGTTTCGACGATCAGTTAGTCGCCGGTGATGCCGTCTTTGTCCCACCGGAAAAGCGTCGCGTTGGCATGGTCTTTCAGTCGTATGCGCTCTGGCCGACGATGACCGTACGAAAAAATATCGAGTTCGGCTTGAAAGTCGCCGGGCTCACGGTTCAGGAGCGAAACCAACGCATCGATGAGGTTCTGGACGTCGTCGGGCTTCGGGGGCTGGATGGCCGCCGACCGCACGAACTGTCGGGTGGACAGCGGCAAAGGGTAGCGCTTGCTCGCTCGCTCGCAACCAGACCGCAACTCATCCTGCTCGATGAACCGCTTGCCAATCTCGATTCTCACTTGCGTGAGGCCATGCTCGCGGAATTCCGCCGTATCCATAGTCTGACCGGCGCCACATTCGTATTCGTCACCCATGATCAGGACGAGGCGATGGCGGTTGCGACGCATGTCGCCGTCTTGGACCGGGGCCGGCTACAGCAGCTCGGTACGCCGGAAGAGCTTTACCGCCAGCCGTCTTCGAGCATGGTTGCCCGTTTCATCGGTCGGGGACGGACGCTGCCGGTCCAAGTGGTTGAGTCCGGAGCGGGTCGAACGAAGGTCATGCTCGGCCAGCAGCTCCTCGACATGCCGGGCGAGGCCCCGACAGGCTATGGCTGGCTGTGCTGTCATGCCTCCGATTTCAAGCGCGTGCCTGAGGGCGGCCACCTGAAGGTCGAGCTCCTGGGTCAGGTCTTTCAGAACGGCGTCTTCCTCAGCCACTGTCTGCCGACTGAGATTGACGGCGACGTCGTCAGCCTGCCGCTCGAGGAGCGGTTAGCGCCCGGCACATCGATCGAACTCGTCCTTACGGGCGGCTGGGTGATCGGCGACGGCGGAACAGGCCAAACCTGGGCCGGCCGTGTCACTGGTCGATCGTCAACCTGTCGTTCTGCCGTCATCTCTGTGAGCTAGGCGAAACAGCACCTGCCGAACCGGTGGCCGTCTCCCCATCGCCCGGGCGGGGCCGCGTTCAAAACAATCTGCCCTATCAACGAGGTTCTCATGTTTTTCCGCACGCTCGTCGCCACAACCATTCTTGCCGGCCTCGCCTTCCAGGCCGCGGCCGCAGACACGATCACCGTTTACACCTCGCAGCCGCAGGATCAGATGACCAAGGTCATCGAGGCGTTCAACGCCGACCATCCAGAGATCAAGGTTGAACTCTTCCGTTCCGGCACGACCGAGGTCATGGCCAAGCTGCAGGCTGAATATGCCGCTGGCAACAGCCCGGCCGACGTCATCCTGATCGCTGATACCGTCGCGATGACGCAGTTGAAGAACGACGACCGCCTTCTGGCCTTTACCGACGCTCCGGTTGCGGGCATAAACCCGGCCTTCATCGATGCCGACAAGACCTTTTTCGGCACCAAGGTGATCACCACAGGGATCATCTACAACACGAACCTCGTGAAGACCGCCCCGAAGAGCTGGAACGACCTGCTTGCCGCCGATGCGGCCAAGAGCCTTATCATGCCAAGCCCGCTCTATTCCGGTGCGGCCGTCATCCATGTCGGCACGGTAACGCAGCAGCCTGAATTCGGCTGGGCGTATTACGAAAAGCTGGCCGAGGCCGGCGCCCTTGCCGGCCAGGGCAATGGCACGGTTGTCGAAGCCGTTGCGCGCGGCGAAAAGGCCTACGGCATCATCATCGAATACATGGCCCTCAACGCCAAGAAGAAGGGTTCACCCGTCGACTTCGTCTTTCCCGCAGAAGGTGTAAGCTCGATCACCCAGCCAGTCGCCGTGCTCAAGGGGTCCGATCAGGTCGAGGCAGCCAAGACCTTCGTCGCCTGGCAGCTCTCCAAGGCAGCCCAGGTACAGGCCGCCGCCCAGGGCTATTTCCCGATCCTGCCCGGTGTCGCGCAGCCGGAAGGGTACCCGGCGCTTACCACACTGAAGATCCTGCCCGCCGATAGCGATGCCATGCTCAAGGCCGACAAGGAAACCAAGGAAAAGTTCGCGGAACTGTTTGGCGGTTGACCCTATGATCCGCAGACCCGTTATGGGCCGGCCGCATCGTTTGGGAGGCGAGCATCTGCTCGTCTCCCTTCTCGTTTTATACGTGTCCTTCACGACGCTATGGCCGCTCGCGCGGCTCTTTTCCGCCGCCTTCCAACCCGGCGAGGACGGCACGCCGCTCGGGCTGATGC
Source organism: Neorhizobium sp. DAR64862/K0K3 (assembly GCF_050500185.1). NCBI lineage: Bacteria > Pseudomonadati > Pseudomonadota > Alphaproteobacteria > Hyphomicrobiales > Rhizobiaceae > Neorhizobium > Neorhizobium sp. DAR64862/K0K3. The sequence continues at coordinate 3,178,023 of NZ_CP191449.1, read as the reverse complement.
TGACCACGCTCGCCAGTCGCTCGGCACTCAGGGCGCTCTCGGGAACGCTGCAGACCGCGCTTCTGTCCGTTGCCGTGTCGACTGTCATCGGCGTGGCGCTCGCCTTTGCAGTCAGCCTTTTGAAACTCCGCACCCGCGCCGCACTGACCTTTCTCATCCTGATCCCGCTGATCGTGCCGTCGCAAACCATGGCGCTTGCCTGGATTGAACTCTTTGGCGCGCAGTCGCCGATCCTGAAACCGCTCGGCCTTGCGCCACCGCCGGGCTCCACCAACCCGCTTTATTCAACTGGCGGGATCGCGCTTGTGATGGGCATCGAACACATGCCGCTGGTTTTCATTGCTGTCCGGGCGGCGCTGCGGGCACTGCCGGCCGACCTTGTCGAGGCCGCGCGCATCCTCGGTATTTCGCCAGGCAGGATCGGCCTCGGAATCGTCTTACCCATCGTCATGCCTTCGGTGCTGGCTGGAAGCTTGATCGCGTTCACCGCGGCGATTGGCAATTTCGGCGTGCCGGCACTTCTTGGCATTCCGGGCCGCATCTCGGTCCTGACAACGTTGATCTACCAACGGCTGAACGGCTTCGGCCCGGCCGCCGCCGGCCAAGTGGCGACACTGGCGCTGATGCTCGCTGCCATGGCGGCGCTTGCCATCGTCCTGCGCAACATCGTCACGACCCGCATCGCCGTGCCGCTTCCGGCCGGGACACCCTTCGTGCCTACCCGCCGCGCGCCTGTAATCGAGTTCCTGCTGTGGATCGTGGTGCTCATCCTGTCGCTCGTGCCGCTCGCGGCGCTGACCATGACTGCGCTCTTGCCGGCCATCGGGGTGGCCTTCGGACCCGACACGATAAGCCTCGACCAGTTCCGCGCCGTGCTCGACAATCCGACCGTGCGAAGGGCTTTTGCCAATTCGCTGCTGCTCGCCGTGATCACGGCCGCAATTTCGATGCTGGTGGCCGTACCGCTGGCCTTTCTTTCTCAACGCCGTACAAATCCTGTGCTCCGGCTGCTTGATTTCGTCATCGAGGGGCCCTGGGTCGTTCCCGGCACTGTTGTCGCGCTCGGCATGATCCTCGCGTTCCTCAAGCCGCTGCCGCTGATCGGGCTGTCGCTCTACGGGACCATGGCGATCCTCGTCATCGCCTATCTCTCGCGCTTCCTGCCGCTGGTGCTCCGGCCCGTGGCCGCCGCCGCGCAATCAGCCGACCCCGCACTGGACGAGGCGGCTCGCATTACCGGCGCCGGTCTTAATCGCCGCATCCTGTCCATCTTCTTGCCCGGCGTGCTACCGGCCGCGGCTGCCGGGGCGATTCTGGTCGTGATGACGGCGCTCAACGAGCTGACGCTTTCGACACTGCTCTGGTCGTCGGGAAAGGAAACCATAGGTGTGATGATTTTTGCCCTGCAGTATGAAGGAAACTCGACTGGCGCAGCGGCAGTCGCAGTTCTCTCAACCCTCCTCGTGTTGAGCCTTGCCGGGGGAGCGACATTGATTGGCTCAAGCATGCCGAAGGGCACCCTGCCCTGGTTGGAGTGATTGAAGTACGGGGGTTTAAGCTTAGTTCCTAGCTTCGAAAATGCGGGGTAAAGGCGTGCCCTACCTTCAAAAAGCTAGGGAAAGAGATGACGGAACTTGACGTGCTATTGATCTGTTGTGAGTGTCCAATCGGAAATTAACGGAGCATTTCGTTGGCGACAGGCCTGATAGCACTACTCGACGATATCGCTGCAATAGCGAAGCTGGCTGCTACGTCGCTGGACGATGTTGCGGCCCAGACTGCAAAAGCAAGCGTCAAGGCTGCAGGCGTTGTTATCGACGACACGGCTGTAACCCCGACCTATGTCGTTGGGCTATCACCGGCCCGGGAGCTGCCGATAATTTTGCGCATCGCTCTGGGCTCGCTGCGCAACAAGCTGGTCTTCCTCCTGCCCATCTGCCTCCTGCTCGGCTACTTCGCCAACTGGCTGATCACCCCGCTGTTGATGATCGGCGGCCTGTACCTGTGCTTCGAAGGCGCTGAGAAAATATACGGTCTGCTGGCCCCCCACGCGCACGATGTGGGTGACTCGTCGACACCGGTTGACCCGGTCGCGCTCGAAGAACAGAAGGTCGCCGGGGCTATCCGCACGGACTTCATCCTATCCGCAGAGATCATGGCCCTGACGCTTGCCGATGTTGCGGATTCCAGCATCTATACCCAGGCTATGGTGCTCGCTGCCGTAGGAGTGCTGATAACGGTTGCCGTCTATGGCGTCGTGGCTTTCATCGTAAAGGCCGATGACATCGGATTGCACATGGCAAAGGCGGGATCTGGCACGGCACGGGTGATCGGCCGCAGCCTGGTCAAGGGTGTGCCGGTGTTTCTACAGATCCTGGCGGCCGTGGGCACTGCGGCCATGCTCTGGGTCGGCGGCAGTATCGTCGTCCACGGGCTGGATGGGCTCGGGCTGTCAACACCCGAGCATGTCATAGAAGGGGCATCCCATTTCATGACGACTACCATCGGGGTTGCTCCGGCTGTGGTCGGGTGGCTTACGACATCCTCGCTTCAGGCTTTGCTGGGCATCATCCTTGGCGCCATCGTCGTCATTGGCGTAACGGCCGTGCATGCGGCGCTCCCCTCGCGTCGCTCGGCGTAACGTCCGGTAACCCCTTCGGAAAGATCGAACGGGTGGCTCGCCCGCGGACTCACCGGACTGAGTGCAGGACGTTGAGGATCAGCTCTATCGGTGTCCAGCCTGATAGCAGGAGCCGTCGCGATGCCGCTGGCCGTTTCGAGGTACGAAAAAGCCCGGGTTTTCTGGTCTGTAAGGTTTCGAACGTCGGCTTACGGACAGCCTCTCTCGCATCCCTATTGTATTCTTAAGGGCGCTGATTGCCGCCTTTCTGGCGTTGAGTTGAAGAACTGGTTCTGAGGGCAGAGAGCCGTGGCGGTTGAACCACGCAGCGCTCATCAGTCTTTCACCACTCCAAGCTGGCCTCATACCGACAGATCGTGGAGATCGCTCCTTATGGCCTCACCCACATCAAAGTCTGAAAAGCCCACGTTCAGCCCGCCGCGCTCCGGCGTACAGGCGGTCGGTCCAATGAGATAGCGATCCGCGGAAGGGAACGGCGCCAGGCGGAGAAGCGGCCATACCTTGCCGTCCGACGAGGCCTGTATCCTTGCCGCTCCGTTTTTGAGCGTGATCCGTATGATGAAGTCTTCCAATCCTTGAAACGGCTGCGAGACGGACCAGTCCGAGCTTCCGTTGGTGACAACCGTTGACAGAAAGCGCTCGCCGTCCGTAAACTCGACACCGGTCTTGATCCAGCGTGTCTCGTCAATCCGCAACATCAAACCCGCCTGGTCATACAGGGATCGGAACTCCCTGGACCCGGACCCGCGCTGTGAATCCTTCGCTGACCGAAACTCCAAGAAAATGTCCACTATCCCGCTCGAACCCGTAATGCGTCTTCTGCCAGAAGTCGGTCTTCTGGTCGGTCGTCATGGTAAGACGATCGGCCGAGACCTCCCAGTTCGCAGGCTCGTTGACCCAGGCTCCGTTCTCGAGGTGGGTTCTCATCTATGCAGCCACTCCTTCGCCATCATCGCCATACGCATATCAGTCCTTGGCAAACACCGTAGCGGACTCTGAGGTGGAGACCATCGTGTTGTAGTCAGAGACAAGCCATTCGAGATCGTCGCCCGCGCCTTTGCGGGCGTCGCCTTTGGCCATCTCGAGTTTTTCGTCGAAATTGCGAAGCTTGGACAGGAGCGACGCCGGGCTGGACTCAAACACGTGGAATGAGTTGGGATGCTGCAGCGCGTAGTCGTCGAACTCCCGGACAGCCTGAGCGTAGTCGGCAAGCACTAATCTGAATGCAGGCATGGCGACCACGGGCTTTTCGTTTGTCGGCATCACGTCCATCACGGCCTCTGCCCGGAACATGACGTTTCGCACATGCCAGCGCGATTTCTTGCCCTCGGCCTTTTCGAGCGCGAGTAGCGATGCGCGGTCGAGCTCAACCTTTTCGGTCCTCAATGCGGCGTCCACCGTCTTCCGGCGTTCTTCATAGACGGGCGATAGGGCAGCGATGTCCTTATGGAACGCCTTACCGTCTGCCATCTTGTCCGACTTATAGTCCTGGCGCTCGTAATACTTGTTCGCCCGCTCGATGACGGGAGCCAGTTGCTGGTAGGTCTCGACATAGGCTGTCATGGCAGCGTCAAGCTCCGGCAGCTTTGGCTCTTCCTGAGCGGAAGCCAAGGCTTTGCCCGCCAACTCTCTCACGTCGTATAGAGAGTACATGCCATAGATGATGCGCTCCTTGCCGGTCGGGCCCTTCTTCATGTCGACCCAACTGTCGTAACGCTGTAGCGACTCGGACGCGCGCAGGGTTTGGTTGAGAAACTCGACGTACGTGTTCATCTTGCCCATCGCCGCGTCAGATACGGTGGCATCAGGTGGCGACTGGGCCTGTACGGGGGATGTCCCCAAAAGATATGGGACCGAACCAAGAAGGATCAGGACCAGAACCGAGGCGGTAACCGCCTTTGCGAGCGTCTTCATCGGATGCATTTCCCCATCGATCAGACAGCTATTTGTCGCGCTGGATCGCCAGATCAAGGCCAGGCTTGGATCGCGTCCATTCGCAGGACTGCGGCTTTGGTCAATGAGCCGCCAACCTTCACGCCGCTGCTGTATCCGGCTCTGATACTCAAGCCTCTCAGCATGCCGCAGCACGAGACGGAGAGACGCAACAAAATGGTCGCGTGTTGACTACCTCGTCAATTTTCACTATTCTGTATCTGTTCATTATGCTGAACTTTTGAAGATAGAGGTTATCGTGAGCGGTCGTGGTGTCGAGCGTGTTTTGGATATGATCGAGTGGTTTGCGGCTTCACCGGAGGGCGCGAGCCTTTCAGAGATCGCGGCTGCACTTGCCATGCCCAAGTCGAGCGCGCTTCTCATGCTGCAATCGCTGGCCGAGCGCGGCTACATCCACCGGCTGGGCAGCGGTGAGTACCAACTTATCAGGCTCCCGGGTGAGATCTCTGCAGACGGTCCAAACTACGGGGCGCTGATTGCGCTTGTGTCACCTTATCTCTTGAATGCCGTCCAAGAGACGGGTGAGAGCGGGTTCATCGCCGTGCTGGAAGGTCCATCGATCCGCTATCTCAACAAAGTGCTACCCAAGCGAGAGATCCTTTACGATCGCGACATCGTGCCGACGCGTCCAGCACACAAGGTTGCGAGCGGCGTCGTTCTCTTGGCATCGGGCAGCGATGCGGATGTGGAAGCCTATGCGGAAGCGTCGTCCCTGTCCGAGGATGATCAGTCGAAACTTCAAGAAGCTATCGCCAGTTCGCGCGCATCAGGTTTTTACGTCAATGCGATGGGTGTCGTTGAAGGTGCTGCCGGTGCTGCCGCGCCGATCATTGCTGCAAATGGCAAAGCCATAGCTGCTTTCAACATATCCGGCCCGCAAGGGCGCTTCATTCAAAATTCCGACCGCATCAGTCACGTGGTCAGGGAAACTGCAGTCGCGATTACCGAGGAGTTGGCGCGCCGCAGTCGTCGTTTATCCAAAGGGAGGTAAGGAATGAAATTTGTAACACTTTCGGCCGTGGCCGGGCTTTTGGCCGGCATTGCCGGTTTCGCGCAGGCTCAGGATGCCCCAGCCGGTTATCCCGCTGATTACTCGAAGATCATCGAAGGTTCGCGCTCCGAAAAGGGCCTCATGATCTATTCCAACATGGCCGACAACAACTGGCAGCCGCTCATCAAGGGCTTCAACGCGAAGTATCCTTGGGTGAAGATCGAGACTGTCGATCTGGGATCGGGCACTGTCCATTCGCGCTGGGAAGCCGAAAAAGGCTCGAGCGCCCGCACCGCCGACGTACTGGTCTCTGGCGCCAACGACCGTTGGGCATCCTACGGCAAAGACGGCCTGATGGAGGATTACAAGAGCCCCGAGATCGCCAAGCTCCCGGAATTCGCCCACCCCTATCCCGGCGTGAACGTGCTTTCCACCGATCCGCTGGTCATCACGTACAATGCCGCTCTTCTGCCGGAAGATCAGCGCCCGAAAGGTTTCGCCTCACTGGTTGAAGACGCCGTTGCCGATCCGGATACGTTCAAGGAAAAGATTACCACCTACGATGCGGCCCGCAACAGCTTCGGCCTTACCGCATGGTGGGCCTATATGGACAAGAAAGGTGAAGCCGGCTGGGCCGGACTTCGCAAGATCGGTCCGATGATCCGCGGCGAAACCTCGGGCGGTCCGATGAACGAGAAGATCGCCACCGGCGAATATCTCATGGGCATTGCCGTTTCCGGCATCACCATCTTCCCGCGCCTCGAACAGCCGGGTGGCGAAATCCTCGGCTTTGCCTTTCCAGACGACGGCACGATCATGATGCTGCGCGGCATGGGTATTCCGAAGGGCGCGGCTAATCCGAACTCAGCAAAACTCTTCGTCGATTATGCGCTGAGCCAGGATGGCCAGACTCAGGTCGGCAAGGGCGGTCTTGTGCCTTATCGCGAGGACGTTCCAGAGGACCAGGTTCGCTACACGTTTCAGAAGATAAGCGAAATCGTCGGCAAGGATAATGTGATCACGGCCGGTTTCGACCAGCGCTTGATTACGGAAGCCGGTCCCTTCGTCGCAAAGTGGAACGCTGCGATCGCCGGCAAGTAAGCCGAGCCAAAGGGCCGACTGGTCGTCGGCCCTTCCATCAACCCTGACAGGAAATATCGATGACGGATATCAGCCACCCCGGCACGGCCGGACGGGGGATAGACCGATCGCGTGCGATCTACTGGGGCGTTGCGGCGCTGACGACGATCCTCGTATTCGGTCCGATCACCCCGATTGTCTTCCAGGCCTTCCTCGACAAGCCGCTCTACGACGATACGGCTGTCATGACGGTCGGCAATTTCAGCCGCCTGTTTAGCGAACCGGGCATAGCCGGCGTCTTCTTCAACACCCTTTATTTCGGTGCGTTGACGATGGTCGTCGCGCAGGTCTTCGGTGCTGTCATGGCGGTGCTCGTCGGTCGTACCAACCTGCCGGGTCGCAAGTGGCTGGGCGAGATCTTTATCTGGCCGCTGTTCGTCTCGAACCTCGTCATCGCCTTCGGCTGGTTCACCATGTACGGACCGTCAGGCTTCATGACGCTGGCGGCGAAAACCTATCTCGGCGGTGCGCCTTGGAATCTCTACAGTGTCACTGGCATGGGTATCGTCGCAGGTCTCAGCCAGGCGCCGCTCACCTATCTCATGTGTCTTGCCGCCGTCACAAAGGCCGACCCGCTGCTCGAAGATGCGGCGCGCTCGACCGGAGCTGGTCCCTTCCGAGCCCTGTTTTCGGTCACCATCCCAATGATCCGTCCCGCGATCATCTATTCGGCCGTGCTGAACTTCGTCGTTGGCATCGAGATGTTGGCCATCCCGCTGCTGTTCGGCGGTCCGTCTGGAATTCAGACGGTCACGACCTTTCTCTATAACGCCGGCATCAACGCTGCGGTACGGCCAGAATACGGAATTGTGGGCGCGGCTGCCGTCATCCTACTGGTCGTCGTTGCCTTGCTTGTCTGGTTACAGGGCTTTTTGATGAAAGGCGCCGGCCGCTTCGTCACCGTGCGCGGCAAGGCAAGCCGTCCCTCGACGCTCGATCTCGGTGCCTGGCGCTGGCCGGCGTTCCTGTTCGTCTTCGCATTCGCATTCCTGACGATCATTTCAATCTTCGGAGGCATTTTTCTGCGCTCGGCGGTGAGCTTCCTCACACCGCTCATACCAGTCTGGAAGGTGATGACGACCGCCAATTTCGAGCAGGTTCTTGGCTCGGCCACCTACGTGCGCTCGATCGTCAATTCCGTTCTGGTCGCGACGATCGGTGCTGCGATCGGCACATTCTTCATTCTGGTCATCGCGTTGGTCGCCCGCCGGTCGGATTTCAAGCATAGCCGGGCGCTAGAATATATCGCGCTTTTCCCGCGCGCGCTTCCCGGCATCATCGCTGGCCTTGGGTTCTTCTACGCAGTTATCTGGCTGCCCGGAGCAGACGTCATCCGCGGCACGATCGCGGTGCTGATCCTTGCTTTCATGATCCGCTATATTCCGGTCGGCTTTGGTGCCATCGCGCCGGCGCTTGCTCAGGTCGGTGAGGAACTCGACCGCGGTGCGCGCATTTCCGGCGCCGACTGGTGGACGACCGTGACACGCATCATTGTGCCGATCCTCAAGCCCGCGCTGTTCAGCTGCTATGCGTTGCTGTTCATCCACTTCTTCAAGGAATACGTGACGGCGGCCTTCCTATATCAACCGGGGTCCGAAATCATCGGCACCACCATGCTGCAGCTTGTCGCTCAAGGTGACAACGGCCCGGTCTCCGCCCTCGCAACCATACAAGTCGTCATTACCGCCGCGTTCGTGATCATCGCTCGCCGCGTCATGGGAGCCAAAATCTATGGCTGATCTCGTCCTTCAGAACCTGACCATCAAGTACGGCGCCGTCACGGCTGTCGATAACCTCAACATCCATGTTCAATCCGGAGAGTTTCTGACGTTGCTCGGGCCGTCCGGCTGCGGCAAGTCGACCTCGCTGTTCGCGGTCGCCGGTCTCAACCACGCTACGTCGGGAACGATCCGCATCGGCGACCGAATCCTGTTCGATGGCAACGCCAAAAACACGGTGCCGCCGGAGAAGCGCAATATCGGTCTGGTATTCCAGTCCTACGCACTGTGGCCACACAAGACCGTTGCCGAGAACCTCGCTTTTCCTCTGACGCTCCGAAAGATTGGAAGAGCAGAGCGTGACGAGCGCATCCGGGAATCGCTCGGCCTCGTGGAAATGCTTCCCTATGCGGACCGCTTTCCGTTCGAACTTTCCGGTGGCCAGCAGCAGCGCGTCGCACTTGCTCGAGCCCTCGTCTACCGCCCGCCGCTTCTGCTCCTCGACGAGCCGCTTTCCAACCTCGATGCCAAACTGCGCGAGCGTGCCCGCGTCTGGCTCCGAGAGCTGCAGGAACGATTGAAGGTCACCACCATCTACGTCACCCACGACCAGGCAGAGGCACTGGCCGTTTCCGACCGGATTGCGGTGATGAGCATGGGACGGATGCGCCAGCTCGGCACGCCGCGCGAAATCTACGAGCGACCAGCCGACAGCTTTGTCGCGGACTTTATTGGCTCGTCTAACTTTTTCGACGGAACGATGGTCGAGAACGGTGCCGACAAAGCCCGCATCCGCTTGGCCGATGGCAGCGAGCTCGTCACGCCCCCCGGTGCCGCAGGCAAGGACGGTTCCGTCGTCGTTGCCATCCGCCCTGAAAAGATCGAGCTCACGAGCGAGGCCGGCCCGAACACGATGCGGGTGTCGATCGATCAGCGGACCTATCTCGGCTCGGTCTGGCAATATGCGGTCCGGTCGGGCCCGATCGAGTTCCGGGTTCAGACGCCTTCAGAGCTGAAGCAGGATTCGATCCTCGTGCGCATTCCTCAGGAACATTGCGCCGTCTTCCCCGACAAGCCCGGCGCGAATTGAGGTTTTCATGGCAGAGACGAAAACAACCGTCCGGTTTCAGCCGGAACAAAAGGGCCCGCTGCACGGTATCCGCGTCATTGACCTCAGCCGCGTGGTTGCCGGAAACATGCTATCGCTGCAGCTCGGCGATTTCGGCGCCGACGTCGTCAAGGTGGAGCCGCCACAGGGTGATGCGCTGCGCGAATGGCGCGACCATGGCCATTCGCTTCACTGGAAAACCTATGGCCGAAACAAGCGCTCGATCGCGCTCAACCTGCGTCAGCCGCAGGCGCTGCAAACCCTGAAGAAGCTGCTCGAAACGGCGGATGTTTTCATCGAGAACTTTCGGCCGGGCACGCTGGAGGAAATGGGGCTTTCGCCGCAAAGCCTCCTGGAAATCAACCCGGGGCTTATCATCGTGCGGATCTCGGGCTTTGGCCAGACCGGCCCCTATGCCAAGCTGCCCGGCTTCGGCACGTTGGTCGAGGCGATGAGCGGCTTTGCCTCGCGCACCGGTTTTCCGGATCGCGAACCGGTACTGCCACCTCTGGCGCTGGCGGACATGATCTCAGGACTGACGGGTGCCAATGCCGTAATGATGGCGCTGTTTGCCCGCGAACGCGGTGACGCCGAGGGTCAGGTGATCGATCTTTCCCTGCTGGAGCCGATCTTCGCCTCGCTTGGGCCGGAAGCATCGATCTATAGCGTCACTGGCAAGGTCAAGCAGCGCTCCGGCTCAGGCTCCAATACGGTCTCACCGCGCAACGTCTATCTGTGCAGCGACGGCAAATATGTGGCGCTTTCGGGATCGACTCAGGTCATCGCGATGCGGATTTTCGACATTGTCGGCCGCCCGGAGATGAAGGACGATCCGCGGTTTTCGACCAATGTCGAACGTGTCCGCCATCGTGAGCTGGTGGATGAAGCACTCGGCGCGTGGTTCGTCACCCGCACCCGCGACGATGCGTTGAAAGCCATGCGTGCCGCTGGCGCAACCGTTGGTCCGGTCTATGACATTGCCGATATCAGTACAGACCCGCATTTTGCCGAGCGGGAAATCGTCGTGGATGTGGAAGATGCCGATCTCGGCAGCATTCCGCAACACAACATTTTTCCGCGCTTCTCGACGACTCCAGGGGGCTTTCGTCATCCGGCACCGGGCATCGGAGAACAGACCGAAGAAATCCTTGCCGAGATCGGCATGACCTTGGCTGACCTGGAGGACAAGGCATGATCTCGTCACTCCTCTACGTACCGGGCAACGCGCCCCGTTTTCTGGAAAAGGCCGGTCAGCGCGGGGCCGATGCCGTTATCGTCGATCTTGAAGATGCCTTACCCGAGGCAGCCAAGACCGAAGCCCGAGATGGATTGGCGAGATGGGTACCGGCGATCAAGAAGGCCGGCGGCCGGGTGTTCGTGCGCGTCAACCACTCCGAGCGGCTGATCGAGGACGCGATCGCCGCGACGCAAGCCGGTGCCGACGGACTTTACGTCCCGAAGGTCTGCAGCCCCGATGTTCTCGTCCGTTTGGCGAAGAGCCTCGAAAACCACGAAAAGGATCGCTCGCCGATCGCCTTCGTGCCGCTGATAGAGGACATGCAGGGCCTGTTCGAGGTTCGGTCCATTGCCAAGGGGCCGCGCGTCATGGCCCTTGCCTGCGGCGGCGAGGATCTTGCGACCGCCATGGATGCGAAGCCGACGCCGGAGGTGCTGCGTTATCCCAAGCTCATGATCCATTACGCGGCCAAGGAGGCCGGCGTGCTGTCTCTCGGGCTTCTCAGAACCATCGCGGATTTCGCCGACAAGGAGGCCCTTCGCGCCGCCGTACTGGAGGCGCGTGACTTCGGTTTTGACGGGGCAAGCTGCATTCACCCTTCCGTCGTTCCTATCCTCAACGAAGGTTTCGCGCCAAGTCCGCAGGAGGTCGCCTGGGCGCTGAAAGTCGTTGCCGCTAACGAGAGAGAGGCGACCGCTGGACGAGGCGCCTTCATGCTGGACGGCAAGTTTATCGACGCACCGATCGTCACGCGCGCCGAAAATCTAATTCGCAAATCGCAGAAAGGACGCGCTAGCTGATGATCCATGACATCATCCAAGGGGTCGAGCACGGCATGCGTGGCCGACGCATCCTTGTGAGCCACAACCAGATCGCTGAAAAGGCGATCAGACTGTTGAATGCGCATGATATCGACGTGTTCTTCTCGCCACCCTACGATCCGTCCGATGTGGTGGCCAAGCGCGCCGCCGATCTCAAGATTGACGGACTGATGGTGCGCCAAGGCCGCATCGACGAAGCGGTGATTTCCGCTTCTCCCAATCTCAAGGTCATCGCCAAGCATGGCGTCGGTGTCGACAATGTCGATATCACCGCCGCCGCCAAGCTTGGCATCCCCGTGCTTCGGGCGATGGGCTCGAATTCGCGTGCCGTCGCCGAGCACACGATCGCGCTGGTGCTCAGTCTGATCAAGGAAATACTGCCGCTCGATCGCGCCGTGAAAAGCGGTGAATGGCCGAAGCCAACATTTATCGGCAAGGATTTCCTAGGCGCCACGATAGGTCTTGTCGGTTACGGCGGGATCGGTCGCGAGACGGCACGCATGGCCGAATCTCTTGGCATGGAAGTCGTGGTCTATGACCCTTTCGCGCCGGACGCAGCAGAAGCCGATGGTTTCGCAACTTCAGACGATATCGACGCCATGCTGCCGGCGCTGGACATTCTCAGCATTCACTGCCCGCTGACCGCGGCAACACGCGATCTGATCGACGCGAGGAGGCTCGCAATGATGAAGAATTCCGCGGTTCTGGTGAACACGGCACGCGGCGGCATTGTCAACGAAGCGGCACTTGCAGAGGCTCTTGCCGCTGGGACTGTCGCAGGCGCCGCTCTCGACAGTTTCGCCACCGAGCCGCCGGCGGCCGACAACCCGCTCTGGACCTTCAACACGCTGATCGCAACGCCACACATCGGCGGTGTCACATATGGCTCCGCCGATGCGATGGCGATCATCGCCGCGCATCACATTATCAGCGTTCTCGACGGCAATGCGCCGGACGAACGCTCGATTGCACGCCCAACCGAACTTTCTGCTTGAGGTATTCATGACGTACGGATTTCGCATCAAACTAAACTGGGACCGCGTCGAGCCGGCGCTTGTCCAGTCCTTCCGAAGCCTTCCCGTTGCCAATGTGAGCGATTCTATGTCGCGCATCTGTGCGCTCGGCACAGGATTGCGGCCGATGCATAAGTCGGGCAACCTTGCAGGTCCGGCGCTGACCGTCCGGACCCGGCCGGGTGACAACCTGATGCTGCACAAGGCAATCGACATGGCTCAGCCAGGCGACGTAATCGTCGTTGATGCTGCCGCGGATTTGGCCAATTCGTTGATGGGCGAGCTGATGCTTGCCCATGCCATCCGGCGCGGCGTGGCCGGCTTCGTGCTGAACGGCGCCATCCGCGACGCCGAAGCCTTTTTGGAACGGAACATTCCAACTTTCGCCGTCGGCGTGACCCATCGAGGCCCCTATCGCACCGGCCCTGGAGAAATCGGTCTTCCGATTGCGATCAACGGCACCGTCATAGAACCGGGCGACCTAATCCTTGGCGATCTCGACGGCGTCGTCAGCGTGCCGAAGGTCGATGCGCATGATATTTTGACGGCCACGATCAAGAAGCACGACGCCGAAACCAAGCAGATGGCCGAGACCGAAGCTGGTACAGTCAACCGCGACTGGGTTGACAAGGTACTGAAGGAAGCCGGCTGCGAGTATATCGAGTGATGTGACGGAGCCATGGAGACAAGCGCGCCGGTCCGTGCCGGTCGGCCGCCGGAAAATCCCGCCCTCACTTTCCAACTATCGGCGCTTCTTGCGCCATGGCGCGTCCTTCTGCCAGTCGCCGGCCATGATGCTCCCGTATGGGATGACCTCGTCGACAATTTCGGCAAGGCCGTAATGTTCGATCTGCGACCGGACATTGGCGGCGTTCTTGTAGGCGCTCGGCAGCTCCGAAATATCGGGCGTGCCGGAGAAGAAGCGGGCGTCGAGGCCCGACGTCTCCCTCTCCATGACAGCCGCGATGTTATTCGGGCTGAGACCCCGGTTATCGGCGCCGAATTCCTCGCCGAGGCGACGTATATGCGCCGTACGCGAGAAATTGCGGCCGGCGCCATGCGGCGAGAAGCCGAGGCCATGGGGCGCATTCGAGCCGCGCACGATCAGGATCGGTTCGGCCATGTTGAGCGGGATGATCGTCAGATCGGTCGCGTCGTCCGCCCAGTTGTCGAAAGCTGGCGTGGCACCCTTACCATGGTAGAACAAACCGTCGGACTTGCGGAATACGAAGTTATGCTCGTTCCAAAAACGGTCGCTCACCTTCGCCGCCAGCTTTTCTGCCGTCATGTCATGGATGGCGTAGTGGTTTTCCTTCGTCCACTGGCGGATCGTCTGTAATGCCGACCAGTACATTTCCCCCTCTTCGCTCTCGGCCGGAATCCAGGCATTCTCCCGATGCGTTTCGGGCGAAAGCACTTCCCTGAACCGGTTGGCGATCTTCATGCCGCGATCATACAGTCGTGCGCCAGGAGCGCGCGACCCGTGATGGGTAACGAGCGCCGTCTCGCCGGTTGATTTCATCTGGCCGACATAGGCGAAATGATTGCCGTCGCCCTGCGTGGCGAATTGATCGATGCCCACACTGAGGATTTCCCTCAGCAAAGGGTTTGCGTGGAACGCCGACAATGTCGTCTCGGAAGGCTTGATCTGGGCGCCGCGCGGACGTCCGCCCGGACCGAAATGCGTCACCGCGTGGACGGCATCGAGCAAGGCCTTGGGCTCGATACCCGGGAAGATCGAGATCGCCATCGAGCAGCAGATATCGGCCGAATGCATGCCGGGGTGGATCGCTTCCGACGCCACCACGCCGCCAACCGGGATCGTGCCGACCGGGCCGGCGGGACAGGCGTCGGGCATGATCGCGGCTGCACGCACGACCGGCGTTCGGCAAAGCTCGCGCATCGTCGCACTCACCTTCTCGATATTGTCCTGTTCGAACGCGTTTTCGGCACGGATGTTCATATGGATCAGCACGTCATTTTGCGCCTTAAGCGGCAGGGTCGGCCCCGGCTGATAACCGCGGGCAACCGCCAGCGCATCGGTCGTGGAGCCGCCATCGCTCAGCACCCGGTTGGCCGCTTCCAGCGCATCTCGAAACCACTTGCCCTGGCTCATGCCGGCATCGATCAAGTCCTGTCCGCTCATTACCTCTGTCATTGTCTTCTCTGCGTTTGCAGTCCTTCTGGTTCACTTCAATTTCGTCACGCCACCTAGCCGACAAGCATTTGCAGGAGATCGCTCACCGCACGCATTCCATGGTCATGGCGCGATGCGGCCCCTGTAGTCTCCGGCGGCATTCGCCCAGGATCTTCTCGTCACCCCGGCGACGAGTTTTGACAGGACAGTTGTCTGAGCTACGCGTTACCTCACGGTAACCGGGATGAATCGAACACCCGACCTTCCCGCCGAAGATCGGCGGGCTGCTCTTTCCATGTAGTCCTGCCGGCATTCGCCGGGCATTTCGTTCCTTCAATTCCGCCGGCAACAAGGGTGGCGGGACAGTATTCTCTGAGCTACGCACTCCCTTCGGGAACGCGGGATGATTTGAACATCCGACACACCGACCGGAAACCGGGCGGCTGCTCTACCTGTAGTCCTGCCGGCATTTGCCGGGTCGTAGTCGCAGCGGCGACAAGTGTGGACGAAACCGGATGGTCCCGCTCATGCCAGAGAGCGTGTGCCAAGGAGGAGTCGAACCTGCCAGACCATCCAACGGTGCTGTAGTTTCGTCCGGCATTCGCCGCTGCAATTCACGTCAGAATGACAATCACCCGGAAACGTCCCGCCGGTCCTCCACGATGGAAGACGACGGCGGAGCAGGCTTCGAACCTGCAACTCCATTCGCGGAGCACCAATATCGTTTCCGGGCATTTGCCTCAGTCATCATGGCGACCAGTATTCGAGGAAACATCCGCTACCATTTGAGGTCGTGACTTCCCCTGCAGGGTTTGAACCTACCGCGGCTAATGTAGTTTCCTTTGCATTCGCCATGTCATTCGTCCGTGACGACGAGGTTTGGAGAAACGTCCTGCTCTATCCGCTGAGCTACGGGTCCACAAATTGGAGGACCCGGCGGGACTCGAACCCGCGACCTGGAGGGTGACAGCCTGTAGTTTCTCCGGCATTCGTCACGGTCTCCGCGCCGTTCACAGCGGCGCGGAGGTATTGCTTGTGGCGTCAGAGTTCGATCGCCTCGATGGTTTTCACCCAGCTGTCTCCTCCCTTCGGATTGGCCGCGAAGGACGTGATGACCTCATAGACGGCGTCCGAGAAGCCGCCGATGTTGAGCACGTCGTCGCGCGTCGGTGCCTGCGTTGTCGCATAGGGCTGGATATCGAGGCAGACCAGCTTTGCAGCCGGGTTGATCCTCTTGATCCTAGCCCACTCCGTCATCACAGCCGTCGGCTGGCCGCTCTTGCCCGCATCCACCCAGGACTGGTTGTCCGAGATAAACACGACGAGATCGACCTTCGCCTTCTCGTCTGCGAGCTTGCGCAGCGGCGCGGAACAGTTCGTTCCGCCGCCGCCGACCGCGGCCAGCTTGCCGGCATTGGTCATCACCGAATCCCGACGGTTGAGCGAGATGTTCACGACATCATTCTCGAACGGCAGCACCCGTGCCTTCGGGTTGCGCTGCAGGAACGAAGCGGTCATCAGACCAGCGACATCAATGCAGCGAACCGCTGACGTCGCGCCCTTGCGGAAACCGGTCACAGGCGAGCCCATGGAGCCGGAAACGTCCGGGCAGAGCACCACATTGCCGGCAAGCGACGGCACGTTGGAGATCGCAACATCCATCGCGTCCTGCAGCGCATCGCGCACGACATCCGGAACCTGGCCACTGACCATCTTCCACGCCATCATCAGCTGATAGGGGAAGACCTTGGCCTTGCGAACCTCGTCCGGATCGGCCAACCGCGCAGCTAGCGCCTCGGCAAACCCTTCGACTTCGAACACGCCGTTGCGTGCGAAGGTGTTGAGATTCTGCCGCACCATCTGCCAGCCGCCCTTTTCGGCGATCTCGACCCAATGCTCCCGCGTCAGCGGCAGCGAGGTCAGCATCTGGAACGGCACGTCCGGCACCGGACCCGTCTGGTCGCGCCGGAAGGCTTCCAGCGCCTTGACCAGGTCCGGCAATGCCGCATAGTCGTGCGGCTTGCCGATCGCCCAGGCATAGAGCGCCTTGCGTTCTTCCGACGCCGGCTTCGGGTGCACCATGCGGATAACGTCGGCGAGCGAAGGATCGTTGCCGACCAACGCGCGCAGGATCTGCTCGTTGCTTGCCCGTTCCAACCATGCCTGCACCAGCTTCTTCGGCCGAGTGCCGAGGGACTTGCGTCCTGTCGCACCCGACCGCATCACCTGGACGAAACCACGCAGCATCTTGCCGCTCCTGATCACGCGCGGAAACGCACGGGCAAACGCCTCGCTCTGGAGACCGGACAACATGGCCAGCAGGGTGACCGGCATGTCCTTCATGTGGCCTTTTTCGGCGGCATGGATAGCCACCTTGGCCAGGAACTCCGGCTCGACCTTAAGCGCAAGCGCCTTGACCGCCTCCAGCTGATCGGCACCATCTGCATAAAAGGTTCCGTTGAACGTGCCCGTCACGGCATACTGCGCCAGCGTTTCGCGCGGCGTCAGTGTGTAAGCCGGCGCAGCTTCGTGGTTTTTCGTGTCCGTGCCCGGAAGCAGTTTTCCGAGGTAGGTTTTGAAGATCGCCTTGTTGACCATGACAGCACCTTTTCGTTGGTTCATGCCAGATACATTTCAAGACGCGTGCCAGATCGAGTAAATCAGCCATAACCAAGCAAAATATTTTATATCTAACTGTTATTATTGATAAAAATTACAACCGGCCGATGAGCCTCCGGAAGTTGTCAAAGTTCAGAATCTCCAATAATATATCTATTAATATATTTGCTTATAAAATTGGATAAGCCATGAAACGACGAGTTGCCATCAGCATTTTGGGAACCACCCTGGACATGGGGAAATGGGACAATCGCTGGAGCCGCTGGCGACCCAATGTCGGGCTCTGCCAGCAAGCCGGCCTGTTCATCGATCGGTTGGAACTCATCCATGACAATCACGCCAGCGCGCTCGCCAATCGGATCACCGCTGATATTGCGACAGTATCGCCGGCAACGGAGGTCCGAAGCAATGTCATCAACTTTCGTGATCCGTGGGATTTTTCAGAGGTCTACACAAGTCTTCGGGATTTTTCCCGCGGCTACCCGTTTGATCCAGACACGGAGGAATATCTCGTCAACATTACTACCGGCACGCACGTAGCGCAGATCTGCTGGTTCCTGTTGACCGAGGCCCGCATCATTCCCGGCCAATTGCTGCAGCTTTCGCCGCCACGCGACCGCGAACCGGACCAGGACTTCGCCGGCACGCACAGGATCATCGACCTAGACCTCTCGCGTTACGACGAGATCGCCAAGCGCTTCGCCTCCGAGCGTGAAGATGCCGCCTCGTTTCTGAAATCAGGGATTTCGACCCGCAACGCCGCCTTCAACCGGATGATCGACGAGATCGAGAAGGTGGTCATTCGCTCGAAAGCACCTGTTCTGCTGACCGGTCCGACGGGGGCGGGCAAATCCCAGCTTGCCCGCAGGATCTACGAACTCAAGAAGAGCCAGCGCAAGGTGAGCGGCCCTTTCATTGAGGTCAACTGCGCGACCCTGCGCGGCGACCAGGCGATGTCGACTCTCTTCGGCCACGTGAAAGGTGCATTTACGGGGGCCGCCGGTGAGCGTTCCGGATTGCTGAGGTCAGCGGACAAGGGCGTATTGTTTCTCGACGAGATCGGCGAACTGGGCATCGACGAGCAGGCCATGTGCCTGCGCGCAATCGAAGAGAAACGTTTCCTCCCCGTTGGCGCCGATCGGGAAGTTTCCGCCGATTTCCAGCTTCTAGCCGGCACCAATCGCGAGCTTGGCGACGATGTACGAAGGGGCAAGTTCCGCGAGGATCTCTACGCCCGCCTGAATCTCTGGACCTTCCAGTTGCCGGCCCTCCGAGAGCGCAAAGAGGACATCGAGCCCAACCTTGATTTCGAATTGAAGCGCTACCTGGAACGCGAAGGCGAAAACATCACCTTCAACAAGGAAGCACGCGAGCGTTACCTCAGCTTCGCAACCGGCCCGCATGGCGTCTGGAGCGCCAACTTCCGCGACCTGTCGGCCTCCATCACCCGCATGGCGACGTTGGCGCCCCATGGTCGGATCACCACGGACGTCGTCGATGACGAGGTTCGGCGGCTGAACACCTTTTGGCGCGCGTCATCAGACGGTCACGCGGCCGATACACTGATTGAGGAGTTTTTGAGTTCCGAAGCGGCCGCGTGCCTGGATCGCTTCGATGCAACCCAGCTTTCCGAAGTCATCCGCACCTGCAGGGAACACCCAACTGCGAGCGCCGCCGGCCGGGCCCTTTTCGCCAACTCGCGACTGGATAAGAAGAGCAGCAACGACGCGGATCGCCTCGTAAAATATCTAGCGCGGTTCAACCTGAAGTTCGATGACGTCCGAAAACGAGGCTAGCCGATCATTGGTGAGAACATGGTTGCGGCGTGAGTGTGGCGGTTGATGAGAGCGCATCTTCGAAACAAAAACAGTGCCTCTTTAGAGCCGTTGGGAAAGTGCTGCAAACCCGAAGGCCAACCATGGCGGAGAGGGTGGGATTCGAACCCACGATACGGTTGCCCGTATGCCGCATTTCGAGTGCGGTGCTTTCGACCACTCAGCCACCTCTCCGCTTTGCTGGTCGGCGCATTTGATGCGCGGCTGTCTCATAGCGGCGAAAAATCGGGCTGGCAAGGGGTGAAATGCAAGTCTTCATATCCTTTCGCCTTGACAGTTTTTAGGGCCTCGCGTAAGGCCGGACGCGTCGAAGTGTGGAAAAATGTCCAGACCAGACGTTGCGCGCCGAGGCGTGCAGAAAATCACCGGCAGATGCGTTCTGGAAGATCCGTCTTTCGCAACCCTGCTATAGCCCGACTGAGAAAAAGACGGCCGTCCTTTTGGGGATAGAGCCGGAACGAACATGAAAGGATAACCAATGTTCGCAGTCATCAAGACCGGCGGTAAACAGTACCGCGTGGCCGCCAACGACGTGCTCACCATCGAAAAGCTGGAAGCAGAAGCTGGCGCAATCGTAGAATTCAACGAAATCCTGGTCATCGGCGTCGGCGCCGATGCCAAGTTCGGCGCTCCCTTCGTTT
This sequence comes from Neorhizobium sp. DAR64862/K0K3, assembly GCF_050500185.1. Classification (NCBI taxonomy): domain Bacteria; kingdom Pseudomonadati; phylum Pseudomonadota; class Alphaproteobacteria; order Hyphomicrobiales; family Rhizobiaceae; genus Neorhizobium; species Neorhizobium sp. DAR64862/K0K3. The sequence goes on along the minus strand of NZ_CP191449.1, from coordinate 3,158,169 downwards.
CGGGTGCGACGGTCAAGGCTGAAGTTGTAGAGCATAACCGTGGCAAGAAGGTTCTCTCCTTCAAGAAGCGTCGCCGCCAGAATTCCAAGCGTATTCGCGGTCATCGCCAGCATCACACGGTCGTCCGCATCACGGACATCCTCGGCTAATCCAGGTTTTCGAAAGTTAAAGGAGAACACCAATGGCACATAAAAAAGCTGGCGGCTCGTCGCGTAACGGTCGCGATTCTCAGTCCAAGCGCCTTGGCGTGAAGAAGTTCGGTGGCGAAGTCGTCATTCCGGGCAACATTATCGTGCGTCAGCGCGGCACGCAGTGGCATCCGGGCGCCAATGTCGGCATCGGCACTGACCACACGATCTTCGCACTGACGGCAGGAAACGTGAATTACCGTACGCGCGCTAATGGCCGCGTATACGTGTCCGTTATGCCGAAAGCCGAAGCCGCAGAATAAAGCCGGCAAGCGTTTAGCAACCGGCGTCTCATCGACCCGGTTGAACGTTTGAAGGTTCAGTCAAAGAAAAGGGGAGATGGGGCGCTACCCATCTTCCCTTTTTCTTTTATCCCTCAAAGGAGACTGAACCATGCAAGGCGAATTAGTAAGGGCTGGCCAATTACGGCCGCCGGAAACCAGACCAGAGGAACGGCTCAGGCCGGACCGGCTGAGAAGCGATTGCCCCGTCTTACTGTCGCAGAGCCTTGTTCTGCGCGCACCGCACGAAGACGATATTGACGCACTTGCCCATCTCGCCAACAATGCGAACATTGCGACCATGGTGTCGCGCATGCCGCATCCCTACACGTCTAAAGACGCGGCCGATTTCGTGCGACGCACGAATGCGGGCGAGATTGGCAAATGCGTTTATGCCGTGACCCGAGCTGACAACGGCCAGTTTCTCGGCTGCTGCGCACTCGAACCCCAGCTTGACGAACGAACCCTCGAAATCGGCTACTGGCTGGGCGAACCCCACTGGAACAAGGGCTATGCCACGGAAGCGGCCCACGCGCTGATCGACATGGCGTTCCGCACCCGCAGCCATATCGATCACATCGATGCCCGTTGCCGGGTCACCAACATCGCCTCCAAGCGGGTGATCCAGAAATGCGGCTTCCAGTTCCAGGGCACCGGCATGATCGAATGCCTGGCAGTGGGCGGCATGGTCCCCGTCGAATGGTTCCGGCTGGACCGCAAGACATGGATGTCGCTGAGAAGCTGGGGAGAGCTGAGATGAGTGCCGTCGTTCTCGAAAAGGCAAAAGCGGTTCGCACTGAGCCTGGCCCCTGCCCTGAAATCGTCACGCAACGCCTGACGCTTCGCCCGCACCGCCTGTCGGATGCGGCAGCGATTGCCGAAACGCTTTGCGATTTCAAGGTCAGCCGCATGCTGTCGCGTGTTCCGCAGCCTTATGACCGTCAGGATGCGCTCGACTGGCTGGTGCCGCAAACTTCGGGCATCCTGCCGAACTGGCAGCTGGCGATCACCACCGGCGACGATGTGCATATCGGTGTTGTCGGGCTGGAACTCAGGCACGGGCGCTGGCATCTCGGTTACTGGCTGAACCGGCTCTATTGGGACCGCGGCTATATGAGCGAGGCGGCGTCGGGGGTCCTCGACCGCTTCTTCCGCCGCATGCCGGATACTGTCGTCCATTCGGGCGCGTTTGCCGACAATCTCGGTTCGCTCAATGTGCAGACAAAGCTCGGCTTCCGCATCACCGGCGCAAGCGATGTGTTCAACCGTGCCCGCAATGTCATGGTACCGCATATCGAGACGGAGCTTGTGCCGGAGGATTTCCGGCTTCTGGCACCCGCTCCCCGGCATGATCGCGCCTGATCATGCCTTGATCACGATCGGCCCCGGAGGATGGCTTGTCCGCCGGGGCCGTTTTCAGCGCATTCTGTCGATAGGCTTTGACCTAAAGCCTGTCGGACGGTATCGAAAACCTTAAGTACGTCCCGCCGGAGAGCGGGAGCGACCAAGAACAGGACTACCAGACCGATGAAATTTCTCGACGAAGCAAAAGTCTATATCCGCTCCGGTGACGGCGGCGCGGGCGCAGTTTCGTTCCGACGGGAAAAGTTCGTCGAATTCGGTGGACCTGATGGTGGCGATGGCGGCCGTGGTGGCGACGTGTGGGTCGAAGCCGTCAACGGCCTCAACACGCTGATCGATTTCCGTTTCCAGCAGCATTACAAGGCAAAGGTCGGCATCCACGGCATGGGCCGCAACCGCACCGGCGCCAATGGCGACAGTGTCACGCTCAAGGTTCCGGTCGGCACGCAGATCTTCGAGGAAGACAACGAAACGCTGATCATCGACATGACCAAGGAGGGTCAGCGGTTCAGGCTTGCCAAGGGCGGCAATGGCGGCTTCGGCAACACGCATTTCAAGAACGCCACCAACCAGGCACCGAACTGGGCAAACCCTGGCCTTGAGGGCGAGGAAAGCACCATCTGGCTTCGGCTGAAGCTGATTGCCGATGCAGGACTTGTCGGCCTTCCGAATGCCGGAAAATCCACCTTCCTGGCCTCGGTTACCCGCGCCCGCCCGAAGATCGCCAACTATCCCTTCACCACGCTGCACCCGAACCTCGGTGTCGCCACGATCGACGGCCGCGAGTTTGTTCTCGCCGATATTCCGGGCCTGATCGAAGGCGCTCATGAAGGCGTCGGCATCGGCGATCGCTTTCTTGGCCATGTGGAACGCACCCGCGTTCTGCTGCACCTCGTGTCTTCCATCGAGGAAGAAGTCGGCAAGGCCTACAAGACGGTCAAGACCGAGCTTCAGGCCTATGGCGGCGGTCTGACCGACAAGCGCGAAATCGTTGCGCTGTCACAGATCGATGTGCTCGACGAGAAGGAACTGAAGAAGAAGGCCAAGGAGCTTGAGAAAGCCTGCGGCCAGAAACCGTTCCTGATCTCCGCCATCACCGGCACGGGCATGACCGATGTTCTGCGTGCGTTGCGCGATGTCATCGTCGCGGCAAGCGTCGGCGAAGACACGGCTCTGCCGAACCGCTCCGTTCCTGTTCAGGAGTTCGACGAGGACGTCGACGAATGACGCCAGGCCACGAGATCGGTCACAAGCAAGTCTCTTCCGGGCAAGCCGGCGGTCGCAAGCCGCTCGGCGACCATCGCCGGATCGTCATCAAGATCGGCTCGGCCCTCTTGGTCGATCGCAAGACCGGCCTGAAATCTCCGTGGCTCGACGCGATCTGCGCCGATATCGCCGCGCTTCGGGCCAAGGGTATCGATGTTCTCGTCGTCTCCTCCGGCGCGATCGCCCTCGGCCGGACTGTGCTGGACATTCCCCACGGCGCCCTCAAACTTGAGGAAAGCCAGGCAGCGGCAGCCGTCGGCCAGATCGCGCTGGCGCGTGCCTGGTCGGAAAGCCTGTCGCGTGACGGCATCGTTGCAGGGCAAATCCTGCTGACGCTGGGCGATACGGAAGAGCGCCGCCGCTATCTCAATGCCCGCGCCACGATCAACCAGCTTCTGAAGATCGGCGCTGTCCCGATCATCAACGAAAACGACACCGTCGCGACATCCGAAATCCGCTACGGCGACAACGACCGGCTTGCCGCACGCGTCGCCACCATGACCGGCGCCGACCTTCTGGTTCTTCTCTCCGATATCGACGGGCTCTACACGGCACCGCCGCATCTCGATCCGGACGCGCAGTTTCTCGATATCATCAATGTCATCACGCCTGAGATCGAGGCGATGGCCGGTGGTGCGGCTTCCGAACTGTCGCGCGGCGGCATGCGCACCAAGATCGACGCCGGCAAGATCGCGACGACTGCGGGCTGCGCCATGATCATTGCATCGGGCAAGCCGGATCATCCGCTGCGCGCCGTCGAACAGGGCGCGCGATCCTCCTGGTTTGCCCCATCTGGCACACCGGTGACGGCCCGCAAGACCTGGATTGCCGGACAGTTGCAGCCGGCCGGAGAACTTGTGGTCGACGAAGGCGCCGAACGCGCGCTGGGTTCTGGCAAAAGTCTGCTGCCAGCTGGCGTGCGCCGCATCGAGGGCAATTTCCACCGGGGTGATACGGTCGCGATCATCGGCGCGGAAGGCCGCGAGATCGCCCGCGGTCTTGTCAGCTACGATGCCGACGAAGCGCGCCAGATCACCGGCCGCAAATCGACGGAAATCGAAGCCATTCTGGGCTATGCCGGCCGTGCCGCCATGGTCCATCGCGACGACCTTGTCATGACAGGCGCGATCAGGCGCACGACCACCCGCAAGGAGGATGCCGTCCATGTTGGATAAGGTCCAGACGACCGACGTTGCCGCAATCATGGATGCGATCGGCGTCAACGCAAAGGCTGCAGCCGGCGCATTGGCAACGGCATCGACCGAGCAGAAGAACGATGCGCTCAATGCCATGGCCGATCTGGTACTCGCCAACAGCGCCGAGATCCTGAGCGCCAATGCCGAGGATCTCCGCAACATCGAGGGCAAGGGGCTCCTCCCCTCCTTCATCGACCGGCTGACGCTGACGGAAAAGTCGATCGCCGGCATGGCGGAGGCGCTTCGCGAAATCGCCGCGATCAAGGATCCGGTCGGCGAAGTGATCGCGGCCTGGGATCGTCCGAACGGCCTGCATATCGAACGTGTCCGCACGCCGCTCGGCGTGATCGGCGTGATCTACGAGAGCCGCCCGAACGTGACGGCCGACGCCGGCGCGCTTTGCCTCAAGGCCGGCAATGCGGTGATTTTGCGCGGCGGCTCGGATTCAATCCATTCATCGCAGGCGATCCATCACTGCCTGGTGGCGGGACTGAAGAAGGCGGGTCTTCCCGAACATGCGATCCAGCTCGTGCCGACGACGGATCGTGCGGCCGTTGGCGCCATGCTGTCAGGCCTGTCAGGCGCCATCGACGTCATCGTTCCCCGCGGCGGAAAAAGCCTGGTCGCCCGCGTCCAGTCCGAAGCCCGCGTGCCGGTCTTTGCGCATCTGGAAGGCCTTTGCCACATCTATGTCGATGCCTCCGCGGATCTGGAAATGGCAAAGGCGATCGTCGTCAACGCCAAGATGCGCCGCACCGGCGTCTGCGGTGCGGCCGAAACACTGCTGGTCGACAGCGCTGCCATCGGGACCCACCTGATGCCGGTGCTGGAGGCGCTGACGCAAGCCGGCTGCGAAATCCGCGCTTCGGCGGCCGTGCTCAAGGTTCACCCGGGCTTCAAGCCTGCGAACGAGGAAGACTGGCGCACGGAATATCTCGATGCCGTCATTTCGGTGGCGATCGTCGATGGCATTTCCGGTGCGATCCGCCACATCAACACCTATTCGTCCAACCACACCGAAGCGGTGATTGCGCAAGATCCGGCCGTGGTCGCGCGCTTCTTCAACGAGATCGATTCGGCGATCCTGCTCCACAACGCGTCTACCCAGTTTGCCGATGGCGGTGAATTCGGCATGGGCGGCGAGATCGGCATTTCCACGGGCAAGATGCATGCGCGCGGCCCTGTTGGCGTCGAACAGCTGACCTCGTTCAAATACAGGGTGCATGGCACCGGCCAGATCCGGCCCTGACGTGACGGAAGAGCGGATCGAAAGACGCCATCTCGCCATGCCGCATGTGGAACGGGGCATGGCCGTCGGCCTTTTCGGCGGTTCGTTCAACCCTCCGCATGAAGGCCACCTTCTGGTCGCCGAGATCGCCCTTCGCCGGCTCGGACTCGATCAGCTGTGGTGGATGGTGACACCTGGCAATCCGCTGAAAAGCCGGTCGGAACTCGCGTCCCTCCCCGACCGCATCGCCATGAGCGAGCGGCTGATCCAGGATCCGCGCATCAAGGTCACCGCATTCGAGAAAGCACTCGGCGGCGCCTATACCGCCGATACGCTCTCCTTCGTCAAGGCGCGCAATCCGCATATCCATTTCATCTGGATCATGGGTGCAGACAGCCTCAGGACCTTTCACCATTGGCAGAAGTGGCAGGAGATCGTCTCTACCTTCCCGATCGCCGTGATAGACCGGCCGGGTGCCACCCTTTCCTTCCTGTCATCAAAGATGGCCCGCACATTCCAGCATGCCCGTGTCGACGAGACAGATGCCGGTACGCTGTGGAAGCGCCGTCCGCCCGCTTGGACCTTCATCCACGGTCCGCGTTCGGCCCTCAGTTCGACGGCAATCCGGGCATCGGGAAAGACTTCCAATTCCTAAAACTGGAACATTCCGATCACTTGAAAGATAAAGCATTCAATGCCACCTTCCTTATGCGGCCGGTCATCAGACGGGATTCGCACGAAGAGGATGTTGCTGTTACCGGACGAAAGGAACGACCCTGACAACAGTACACGCCAAGGGAAGGACGGCCTCCGTCATTCCGCAGAGCCTGGAACGTGGCGATGATGCCGCCGCCCATGCCCTCGATCAGGTCCTCACCAGCCTCGAGGACTCCAAAGCAGAAGATATCGTCACCATCAATATTGCCGGAAAATCCGCTCTCGGAGATTACATGGTCGTCGTCTCCGGACGATCGAGCCGGCATGTCATGGCGATCTGCGATCACCTCATCACCGACCTGAAAGCAGAGGGCCTCGGCGGGGCCCGTGTCGAAGGCATGGAGACGGGTGATTGGGTGCTGATTGACACTGGTGATATCATCATCCATGTGTTCCGCCCCGAAATCCGCGAGTTCTACAACATCGAAAAGATGTGGGCCGCTCCGGATGTCGAGGAAGGCACAGTGCTTCACTAACAGGCCGGGACAGTCCTGAGCCGACCAGAGGCGACGATTGCATGCTAACGGCGGCGCGTTGACGACGTGCCGGCGCAGTAGCAGCCGAGAGCCCTGAAAACAACGGATCAGGACATGCGCATCAGCCTTTTCGCCGTGGGACGGCTCAAAGCCGGACCGGAGAAGGATCTTGCGTCCCGTTACCTCGACCGTTTCTCCAAGGCCGGGCCCGCGATCGGGCTCGAACTTGCCAGGATGATCGAAGTGCCGGAAAGCCGTGCTTCCAATGCAGAAACGCGAAAGCGCGAGGAGGCCGCCGCACTCGAGAAGGCCCTTCCCGATGGTGCCATCCTCGTTCTGCTCGATGAACGCGGCAAGGCGCTCGATAGCGAAGCCTTTGCCGGTCTGATCGACAAGTACAAGGACGGCGGCAAGCGCGACATGATGCTCTCGATCGGCGGCGCCGACGGGCTGGACCCGGATCTTCGGGCACGCGCTGATGTCGTCCTCAATCTCGGCTCTATGACATGGCCGCATCAGCTGGTCCGCATTCTCATCGCCGAACAGCTGTATCGCGCCGTCACCATCCTTTCAGGCCATCCCTACCACCGCGTTTAGACTTCGTTTACCTTCCGGGCCGATGTTGCGAAACACGATGTTGTTTATGGCTGGCCCCGGCGAATCAGCCTAGCCTTCGCAGGTCCGCTGCAGATTCGAGAACGCAATGACGATCAGGAGAGCCATAGCCCTGGGCCTTGCGCTGCCAGCGATGGCATCGGCGCTTGCCTTCGCGCCTCTCCGCCTGCCCCCGTTTCATTGGATTGCCTTGGCACAGGAAGCGGCACCGCCTGCGGCACAACCCTCCCCGCCCGCGGCCGAAGCCTTGGCGGATCCGACAGCCGATCTTCAAAAGAGACGCAACGAGACCCGCGGCGAGCTGGAAGTGCTGGCCAAAAGCATGAGTCTCTCGTCGGAAAAGGTCGCTCAGATCGAGCACAGCATTTCCGGCATCAAGAAGACGTCTGCGGATATGCGCCAGGCCCTGATCGATTCAGCCGCACGCCGCAAGGACCTGCAGTCGAAGATCCAGGTGAGCGAAGACAAGCTCGCCTCGCTGAAAGTGCAGGAAGACAAGATCCGCGTGGCCCTGAGGGGGCGTCGCTCGATCCTCGCCGAGGTGCTGGGTGCTCTGGAACGCATGGGCCGTAGCCCGCCGCCGGCGCTGCTGGTGTCGCCCGATGATGCGCTGGGTTCCGTCAGAAGCGCCATCCTGCTCGGCGCCGTCGTGCCCGGCATGCGGGCGGAGGCCGAAAGGCTGGTCACGGATCTTCAAAATCTCGCGAGCCTTCAGGCAGAGGCGGCCAAGGAAAAGGAAACCGTTTCGCAAACCATCACGGCAGGCGTCGAGGAAGAACGGCGGATGAACCTGCTGCTGGCTGAAAACGCCAAGCTGAACGCCGAGAACGAAAGACAGCTCGCCGCAGAACGCGCGCGTTCTCAAGAACTTGTCGGCCGCGCCACCTCGCTTCAGGATCTTATTCAGGGGCTTGAGGGACAGATCGCATCCGTGCGCGAAGGCATGGATCTGGCCCGTGCCGAGGAAGAGCGTCGGCGGCAGATGTCCGAAGAGGAACGCGAGAAAGCCCGGCAATTGGCCGAAAGCGGCGTGCCCGACAAAAACCGCATTGCGCCCGCATACGCGTTTTCAAGCCTCAGGCAAAAACTGGAGCTTCCAGTTGCCGGCGAAATATTGCGTGCGTTCGGCGATGCAGACGGAACGGGACACCCGGCACGCGGTATGACCGTGGCCTCCAACCCCGGCGCAGTGGTGACGGCACCGGCCGATGGGCTGGTCGTGTTTGCCGGTGCATTCCGGAGCTATGGCCAGATGATCATCCTGAACGCCGGCGACGGCTATCATGTTGTTCTGGCAGGAATGGATATCGTGAACGCGCGGCAGGGCAAGTTTGTCTTTGCTGGCGAACCGATCGCTGCCATGGGTGAGAAAAGAGTAGCAAGTGCGACTGCGTTGGCGCTGGAAACGGATCGCCCGACGCTTTACATTGAATTCCGAAAAGACGGCACTCCGGTTGATTCTAAACCGTGGTGGGCCAGCAAAGAAACTGGAAGGGCGCGAAATGATTCGTAGGGCTTCTCTTGTCATCGTCGGAGCACTGTTGGGTGCGACCGCGATGAGCGTCATTTATTCAGCCGGTGTCCCGGCCCAGGCCGCCGGGGCTTCCACCTATAAGGAACTGTCGATCTTCGGCGACGTGTTCGAGCGCGTTCGCGCCCAGTACGTGACGCCTCCGGATGAAAACAAGCTGGTCGAAAATGCCATCAACGGCATGCTGAGCTCGCTTGATCCGCATTCGAGCTTCATGAATTCCAAAGATGCCGAAGACATGCGCACCCAGACGCGCGGTGAATTCGGTGGTCTCGGCATCGAAGTGACGATGGAGAACGAGCTCGTCAAGGTCATCACACCGATCGACGACACGCCTGCCTCCAAGGCTGGAATTCTTGCCGGCGACTTCATTACCGAAATCGATGGCCAGGCGGTTCGCGGCCTGAAGCTTGAAGACGCGGTCGAAAAGATGCGCGGCGCCGTCAATACGCCAATCAAGCTGACCGTCATCCGTCAGGGTGCCGACAAGCCACTCGACATCACCGTCATGCGCGACATCATCGCCGTGCGCGCCGTCAAATCGCGCGTCGAAGCTGGCGACATCGGCTATGTGCGCGTCATCTCGTTTACCGAGAAGACCTATGACGATCTCGAAAAGGCGATCAAGAAGATCAAGGCTGACGTGCCTGCCGACAAGCTGAAGGGCTTCGTGCTTGACCTGCGCCTGAACCCGGGCGGTCTGCTGGACCAGGCGATCAACGTCTCCGACGCGTTCCTGGAACGCGGTGAAGTCGTTTCCACCCGTGGCCGCAATGCGGATGAGACACGCCGCTTCAATGCCGGCCCTGGCGACCTGACCGATGGCAAGCCGGTGGTCGTGCTGGTCAACGGCGGCTCGGCTTCCGCATCTGAAATCGTCGCCGGCGCTCTGCAGGACCTGAAGCGCGCAACCGTTGTCGGGACCCGCTCGTTCGGCAAGGGCTCCGTCCAGACGATCATTCCGCTCGGTGAATCCGGTGCACTGCGTCTGACGACGGCGCTCTATTACACGCCATCGGGCAAGTCGATCCAGGGAACGGGCATTACGCCCGACATCAAGGTCGAGCAGCCGCTGCCGCCGGAACTCCAGGGCAAGGTCCGCGCCGAAGGCGAATCCAGCCTCAAGGGCCATATCCAGGGTGCGGCTGAGACCGATGAGGGCTCCGGTTCGGCGGCCTATGTTCCACCGGAAACCAAGGACGACCTGCAGCTGAACTATGCCATGGACCTGCTGCATGGGACAAAGACAGACCCGTCCTTCCCGGCAAGCCCCGACAAGGCTGCGGCAGCCGTGAAGAACTAATCAAACAAACGGGTCAGGCGGCTGTTTCATCGCAGCCGCCCGACTGCGTTCATTTCGGCAGCGCAGACGCGGGCATATCCCTTGGGCAGCGATCTCCATGCACCGCTCGGTCAAAACCGGCCGCCGAAGCGACAAAAGGCTCGTCGACTGTCGACGCTTGCCATTTTCGGGGGCATCGGCCTCATCGCCATCGTCGGCTTGTCGGTCTACGCGATGCGAAACGATCCTCAGCTTGAACGTATCGCCGCGAACGATCCGAACTCTTCCGCAGCGTCTTCCCCAAAGACGCCTCCCGACAACGCAGGTTCTTCCGAAAGTTCCAACCCCAACGGCATGCCGCGGTCCAATCCAAATTCCGGAGCGACGATCGAGCAGAACCGGATGGCGGATGGCTCGGTCGTGACGAAATACACGCCGCGTGAACGGGATGGAAACGGCCCCGTTCTCATCAATGCTCAGAGGATAGGCCAGGATCCGCGATTTGCCGCTGAGCCGAACGACGCCCTTCTTGAGGACACCGAATACGGCAAACTGCCGATCCTCGGGGAAGACGGCATGCGGCCGATGGACCAGTATGCACGTCCCTGGTCCGGTGCCCGCGGCACAAGGATCGCAATCGTCGTCGGCGGCCTCGGTCTCAGCCAGACAGGCACCCAGCGCGCCATCCAGCAACTGCCATCAGGCGTGACGCTCGGCCTTGCCGCAAGCGGCAACAGTCTGCAGCGCTGGATGCAGGAAGCGCGCCGCGCGGGCCATGAAATCCTCATCCAGGTCCCGTTCGAGCCTTACGACTACCCGGCCAACGACCCCGGACCCGGCACGCTTCTCGTCAAGGATCCGGCGGCAAAGAACCTTGAGCGACTGCATGTGGCGATGGGCGAGATCACCAACTATACGGGGATCATGAACTACCAGGGCGGCCGCTATCTCTCCGACGTCAAGGCGCTTGAGCCTGTCCTGCGCGACATGGCCTCCCGCGGCCTGCTGTTCCTCGATGACGGCACCTCGGCCCAGTCGAAGACGGAGGTGCTGGCAAAGGCGATGCAACTGCCGCACGCCTTCGGTGACCTGACCCTGGACGGTCAGCTTCAATCCGACGCGATCCTCAAGAAACTTGACGAACTGGAGCGGATAGCCCAACGCAAGGGAACGGCAATCGGCATCGCCTCCGCCTTCGACGAGAGCATCGCGGCGATCCGCAAATGGGCCGACGAAGCCTCGCAACGCGGTGTTGAAATCGTCGGTGTATCGACGCTTGCCCGCGAGAGCGTGGCACCTTGAAGCAAGGGGAATGATATGGCCAAGGATCACAAGAAACCGGTGAAAGCGGACGATCTTCCCTATCGTCCCTGCGTCGGGGTCATGGTGCTCAACAGCGAGGGCCTCGTTTGGGCCGGACGCCGCATTGCTGCCGGCAACAGCGAATTCGACGGGTCTCCGCAACTGTGGCAGATGCCGCAGGGCGGGATCGACAAGGGCGAAGATCCCCTGCCCGCCGCCTATCGTGAACTCTACGAAGAAACGGGCATGCGTTCCGTCACGCTGCTTGCCGAAGCCGGCGAGTGGATCAATTACGATCTTCCGGAACACCTGATCGGTATCGGACTGAAGGGAAAGTATCGCGGCCAGACGCAGCGCTGGTTTGCCTTCCGCTTTGACGGCGATGAAAGCGAGATCGCCATCAACCCGCCGCCGGGCGGCCATACGGCTGAATTCGATGCCTGGGAATGGAAGCCGATGCAGGATCTGCCCGGCCTGATCGTGCCGTTCAAGCGCTCGGTCTATGACCGGGTCGTCGCGGAATTTGCCCACCTCTCGCCGGCGGGCTGATTGCACGTCCGATTAGCGCTGGTCGGATAAAGCAAAGCCCAGTGAAAGCAACTTCCACCGGGCTTGAGCGATAGAATGTCGATGATTTGAGCTTTACTCAGCGGAGTCGGCTGATTCCGCGTTGAGCTGGCCGTATCTCTCTTCGCCGATCTTCGAGAGAAGTTCGAGCTGCGTTTCCAGGAAGTCGATATGACCCTCTTCATCCATCAGCAGCTGTTCGAAAAGCTTCATGGAGACATAGTCTCCGGCGGCGTGACAGATATCACGCGACGCCTTGTAGGCGGTGCGGGCATCGTATTCACCAGCCAGATCGGCCTCTAGAACTTCCTTGACGTTCTGACCGATGCGAAGCGGTGCCAGCGTCTGAAGGTTCGGATGACCCTCGAGAAAGATGATGCGGTCGATCAGACGATCGGCATGCTGCATCTCTTCGATGGATTCGGCCCGCTCCTTCTTGGCAAGCTTGGTAAAACCCCAATCATGCAGGAGACGATAGTGCAGCCAGTATTGGTTCACAGCGCCAAGTTCGAGGAAAAGTGCCTCGTTAAGCCGCTCGATGACCTGTAAGTCGCCTTTCAATGTCCGCTCTCCTGTTTTCTTCGTGGAGTTGTTTCAAGCGCGACATATAGACGATCACGTCAGCTTCCGTCGAGTGCCGCTGGGCGTGATATTCCTCAGTGGTCTTGATGATCAGATCAACGACATTGGGAAAGCAACCGCAGCAGCGGCCGCGTTTTTCCATCGCATGGTAGACCTTGACGGGAACGATCAGCTGCCAACAGTCCTCAGTGAGGAGTTGGATGATCGTATCCTTGATCTCCCTTTCGGTGATGTAATTGCAACTGCAAACCAGCATTTTGGATCGACCTGGAGAACATTGACCTCGATACAGACTTTTTGCAAAAGAGGACAAGCGATGTCAAGAAAGAATCCAGCCCGGTAATTGACATATCATAACCCCCTTATCAACGATCCGTGATCGGAGGCAGTGATGCCTAACCGGCTGCTGTGTCGCTGCGATATCTCTGGAAAGGCTCGGATGTCACTCGATCGAAACAACGCGCCGCCACAGGTTCCGTCCGCGGCAGAAGCAGAATCGCTCCACACGCCCGGCAAAGATGCGAGTGTCCCTTTGACGTCGAAACCCATCTGACGGAGTCTGCGGGAGGCATTGCCGAGCAAGACCTGCTCTCCGCCACCGTAATCCGCACAGCCCGTGATATCCAGAGAGAGTCCGTTTCGCCCTTCTAGCGTCACCAGTGGCGTATATCGGTCGCACCAGTCGGAGAGCGCCATCAGAAGCGCCGCGTCGGCATCATCGTCTTCGTCCATCACGTCGAGCTCAGGAAAGATCGCTCGCGCTTCTGAAACGCCCTGTCCCAGCTTCAGGTTAAGGCGTTCGGCTGCGGCGTCGAGCGCTGTCAGGCACATCCTGTCGGCGTGGCGCCCGGCAAAGACGATCGGTGGATGATCGTGATGGCGGGAAGACCGCCAGTCCATACCCCAGCGGCGGCGCGCGATTCTGTCGGTTGACAGACGCGGGAACACGAGTGTCAGAATACGCCTCTGTCCATGCGCCAGAGGGAATCGAAAACAGGCGGTCATGCGGGTTCCAATCCAGACCAGACGCGAGCATCAGGAGCAAGCTCGCCAACCGCTTTCCGTCTCCGAGATCGGCTTGCGCAGGGCAAAAGTCTCTCCCGCGCCCAGGCACCTTTGGCCATGGCGTTAACTCCATCGATAATGTTCGCTTTATGTTCTTATGGATTCCAGACACGTGGCAAAGAGTCAACAGCTCCCGATCAGGAATCTTTTCCTCTAAAAGCTATCGCAATGATTCTTTTCTCGAAATAGCTGCTTCAGGTATTATATGTGCCTGAGTTGGAAGGAGATCCCATGGCCCGCATTGACCAGACCGATGATTGGCAGGATCGCCATGCGCCGACGATCAGCACGTTCGAGTCGCTGGCATTAGAAGCCTACAGCCACCTTCCGGACGAATTCCGCAAACTCACGACGAACCTCACCATTGAGGTCGAGGAGTTTCCGGACGACGACGTTTTTGAAGACATGGCGCTCGAAACGCCGTTCGACCTCTTGGGCCTGTTCGAAGGACGTGGCATTTCCGAGCGGTTTACGGTGGAAACCGGCGAACTGCCGAATCGCATCCGGCTTTATCGCCGGCCAATCCTCGATTACTGGGCAGAGAACGAGGAAACGCTGGGCGATATCATCACCCACGTCCTCATTCACGAGATCGGCCATCACTTCGGCCTGAGTGACGACGACATGGAGCGCATCGAGGCGAGCGCCGAGGAAGCAAGCCAGCGCTGATCCAGCGCTGGCAGACACACCTCGGCCTAGCTTTTTACTGCTCGCCGAGCTTCATCTCGGGGCTGTATTCCTTGCCTTCGACGGTCTTCATCACGGCTTGGCCGCAATGCATCTCGCCCGTCTTGCCGTTGAAGGCGTAGCTTGGCGAACCGGAGAGTTCCCAGCCCTTGTTCAGCGCCGCCGTCACCCGGTGACAAAAGGCGGCATCGTCAGGACCGGTGATGAAACGATATACTTTCATGGCTTTCTCTTTCTGTTGGCGATGACCGCCGCGCTGGCCACGAGCTTTTCCGCATCTTCGAGATGCAGACGCTCGACCATGCGGCCGTCGAGGTTGATGACGTTGAGCGTTTCGGCTCCCGGCTGACGGAAGGCCTCGATGATGGCGCGTGCCTCCCCAAGGGCATCTTCGTCTGGACCGAAATGACGGTTGGCCGCGTCGATCTGCGCCGGATGAATCAGCATCTTGCCGGAAAATCCCATGGCGCGGCCCTGGGCGCACTCGGCTTCGAACGCGGCTTCGTCCTTGAAATCGTTAAAGACGCTGTCGATCACATCGACACCATAGGCCCTGCCCGCCAGCACGACCTGCATCAGCCAGGGTATGAGATTGGCCCGCCCCGGTTGCGGCAAAACACCCGTTGCCTTGCGAAGATCGTTGAGCCCCACGACGAGGCATTTGATCCGTCCGCCCACGCTCGAGATTTCGGCGGCGTTGAGGACGCCGAGCGGCGTTTCGATCATCGCCCAGATAGAGACCCTCTCCGGCACGCCCGCCTGAGAAAGGCGCTCGGCGATCACCCGGACGTCGTCCGCATGCTCAACCTTGGGAATGACCACCGCATCCGGCAGAAGTTCGACGATGAGCTCGAGATCCGCAGGACCGAATTCGCTTGTGAGCGGATTGATCCGGATAGCCGTCTCGAGACCATCGGAATTCAGCTCGGCAAAGCTTCTGCGGAGGTTATCCCGCGCTTCCGCTTTCTGCGCGAATGCCACGGAATCCTCCAGATCGAAAATCACGCCGTCGCAGTCGAGCTGCGGGATTTTCGAAAGCGCACGGGTGTTGCTTGCGGGAACGCTCAGGAGCGAGCGCCGGATCAAAGCGGCCATCGCTTCGGGACCATGTAATCATTGGGAAAAGTCATAACGTGGTTGTGACAAGCTTTTTGGCCCTCGGCAAGACAGGAGGTCATGAAACCACTTGTAAGGGGGGCCGGCCGGTCCCACATTTGAGACGTTGAAAGGTATGATCCATGCAAAACATTCGTGCATTTTTCGTCGTCGTCTCAGCTATTGCGGTGCTTGCCATGGCGGCGCTGTTTACAGCGTCTCTGACCGTCGCATTTGCCGGCATTCTCGTCCTTCTTTCAATTGGTAGGGCGATCTCGACCAGGTTGAACCCTGTACCCGTGCGAGCGAAATCGTTCGGACCAAAGCCGGCCAGCCGCGATATCCGTGTGTGGAACGACGGCCGCGGTACCATCATCGACCTCTAGCGTCATCATGTTCGCTCCGCCTGCGCGCTATGGCGCAGCGGAGTACCGGTTGAAGGCATAATGCCCTTCAAATTGGCGGCAAATTGCTTTATCTGGCCTTCACGACAACTCCCTTGGAGGCAGATCATGGACAAGTTCACGCAGCTCACCGGCGTCGCAGCGCCGCTTCCGGTCGTCAACATCGACACCGACATGATCATTCCCAAGGACTACCTGAAGACGATCAAGCGAACCGGTCTCGGCAAGGGATTGTTTGCGGAATCCCGCTACAATCAGGATGGGTCAGAAAACCCGGATTTCATCTTGAACAAGCCGGCCTATCGCAATTCCAAGATCCTGGTGGCTGGCGACAATTTCGGCTGCGGCTCGTCGCGTGAGCACGCGCCTTGGGCGCTTCTCGATTTCGGCATCCGCTGCGTGATCTCGACCAGCTTTGCCGATATTTTCTACAATAACTGTTTCAAGAACGGCATCCTGCCGATCATCGTGTCTCCGGAAGATCTCGAAAAGCTGCTCGATGATGCGGATCGTGGCTCCAATGCCGTCATTTCGATCGATCTCGAAGCGCAGAAGATCACCGGCCCGGATGGCGGCTCGCTGCATTTCGATATCGATCCCGGTCGCCGCCAGATCCTTCTTGAAGGCCTGGACGATATCGCTTCGACACTAAAGAGCGACGCTGTGATCTCGAGTTTCGAGGACAAGAACAGCACGGAACGCCCCTGGCTCTGAGGGTTATCAGATGGTCACGCATATCTCCTCCGGATCACCCTTCGAAGCGCGGATAGGTTATTCCCGCGCAGTGGTCGATCGTGACATGGTCTATGTCTCGGGCACGACGGGCTATGACTATGCCCTGATGGTGATGCCTGACGATGTCGCCGACCAGACCCGAAACGCGCTCGCCACCATCGCAAAAGCCCTTGGCGAAGCCGGCAGCAGCCTGAAGGACGTGGTCCGCGTGCGCTATTATCTCGTGGACATGGCCGATTACGATGCCGTGGTCGAGGTGGTCGGATCGGCATTCGCCGAGATCCGGCCGGCAGCGACCATGATCGTCTGCGGCCTCACCACCCCTGAAATGAAAATCGAGATCGAAGTGACCGCCCGCATCGGTGCCGGCGCTTCCTGAAACAGCTGCCCAACCGCCGCCTGAACAATCAAGGACATCTGCACAATGGCAAAACACCTTTTCCTGCTTCCCGGTGATGGCATCGGTCCAGAGGCCATGGGCGAAGTGCGCAAGATCATCGCCCATATGAACGACGCCATGAGTGCCGATTTCGTCACCGACGAAGGTCTGGTCGGCGGCTGCGCCTATGATGCGCATGGCGCCGCCATTTCCGACGCGGATATGGAAAAAGCGATGGCGGCCGATGCCGTCCTGTTCGGCGCCGTCGGCGGTCCGAAATGGGATAGTGTGCCCTATGAGGTGCGCCCGGAAGCCGGCCTGCTGCGCCTGCGCAAGGATATGGAGCTTTTCGCAAATCTGCGCCCGGCCATCTGCTATCCGGCGCTTGCCGCCGCCTCTTCGCTGAAACCCGAACTGGTGGACGGGCTCGACATCCTGATCATCCGCGAACTGACCGGCGGCGTCTATTTCGGTGAGCCGAAGGAAATCATCGATCTCGGCAACGGCCAGAAGCGCGGCATCGATACCCAGATCTACGACACCTACGAGATCGAACGCATCGCAGGCGTTGCCTTCGAACTGGCGCGCACCCGCAAGAATGCCGTGTGCTCCATGGAAAAGCGCAACGTGATGAAATCCGGCGTGCTGTGGAACCAGGTCGTCACCGAAATCCACAAGGCGAAATATTCCGATGTGAAGCTGGACCACATGCTGGCCGATGCCGGCGGCATGCAGCTGGTTCGCGCCCCGAAACAGTTTGACGTCATCGTCACCGACAACCTGTTCGGCGACATGCTGTCCGACGTTGCGGCCATGCTGACGGGTTCGCTCGGCATGCTGCCGTCCGCGTCCCTCGGCGCCCCCGATGGCAAGACCGGCAAGCGCAAGGCGCTTTATGAGCCGGTCCATGGTTCGGCACCGGATATTGCCGGCAAGGGCATTGCCAACCCGATCGCCATGATCGCGTCCTTTGCCATGTGCCTGCGTTATTCGTTCAACATGATCACCGAAGCCGACAACCTGGAAAAGGCGATCGCCACGGTACTCGACCAGGGCATCCGCACCGGCGACATCATGGCTGACGGCTGCCGCCAGGTCGGCACCGGCGACATGGGCGACGCCATCCTCAAGGAATTTGCCGGTCTTTCGGCCTGAGGCATCCCGCGAGGGGACCACTTCCCTGAAACGACGAAGGGCCCGACGTCTCCGCCGGGCCCTTCTTTTTGATGACTGATCACTCGTTAAGATCGATATTGCGCCGGTCCTTCACGAAGACCGCGCCGATGATGATCGTGAGAACGGCAAAGCCGACCGGGTACCAGAGCCCGGCATAGATATCACCGGTCGAGGCAACGATCGCGAAGGAGGTGGCCGGCAGGAGCCCGCCGAACCAGCCATTGCCGATGTGATACGGCAGCGACATGGCGGTATAGCGGATGCGTGTCGGGAAAAACTCCACCAGCGCCGCGGCGATCGGGCCGTAGACGATCGTCACATAGACGACCATGACCCAGAGAATGGCGATGACAGTCAAAGCCTGGGCATTGCCGAACACCGCGAAGAAGCCATCCACACGCACCTTGGCAGCATCGTTGGCGGCAGGGTAGCCGGCTGCCACGCTGGCCGGGCCGAGACGCTGGGCGAAGGTTTCGGTCTTGCCGTCCGGCAACGTCACATTGGCAACGGGAACGTCCGTGCCCGCCACGCTGACCGTGGTTGGCGCACCGGCGGCTGCTGGCACCAGCGTGTAGGTAAACGCCTGCTGCGACAGCGTGCGTCGCGCGACGTCGCAGGGCTGCGTGAAGGTTCTGATACCAACCGGGTCGAACAGGGATCCGCATGTCGCCGGATCCGCCGAAACCTGGATCTGGACGTTTTTGATCGCTGCCGCGTAGGTCGGATTGGCGGTATTGGTCAATGCGTGGAACAGCGGGAAGTACGTGACCGCTGCGAGCGCGCAGCCTGCCAGAATGACCCATTTGCGGCCCACGCGGTCAGACAGCGCACCGAAGACGAGGAAGAATGGTGTGCCGAGAAGAAGCGACCAGGCAATCAGTACGTTCGCCGTCAGAAGGTCGACTTTCAGGATGCTCTGCAGGAAGAACAGCGCGTAGAACTGGCCGGTATACCAGACGACGGCCTGGCCGACGACAAGGCCGAACAGTGCTATCAGCACGATCTTGCCGTTCTTCCAGGTGCCGAAGGCTTCCGTCAGCGGTGCCTTCGAACGGGTGCCCTCTTCCTTCATCTTCTGGAAGACGGGGGACTCGTTCATCTGCAAGCGGATGTAGATGGAGACCGCAAGCAGCAGTGCCGATCCGAGGAACGGAATGCGCCAGCCGCCCAGCAGACCGAATATGACCGGATAGCTTGTGGCAAAGGCTTCTTCACCCATGTTGACGCGCAGCGTCACGATGACGGCGAGCGACAGCAACAGGCCAAGCGTCGCCGTCGTCTGAATCCAGGCCGTGTAAAATCCGCGGCGACCGGGCGGGGCGTGCTCCGCCACGTAGACAGCAGCACCACCGTATTCGCCACCAAGCGCCAGGCCCTGCAACATGCGCAGCGCGATGAGAAGGATGGGCGCCGTTGCACCAATCTGCTCGTAGCTCGGCAGAAGACCGACAAAGAATGTCGATAGGCCCATGATCACGATCGTGACAAGGAAGGTATATTTGCGTCCGACAAGATCGCCGAGCCGTCCGAAGACCAGTGCGCCGAAGGGGCGGACGAGAAAGCCTGCAGCAAAGGCCAGCAGTGCAAAGATGGCCTGCGTGGCGGGCGGAAACGCCGAAAAGAACTGCCGGCCGATGATGACGGCAAGCGTTCCGTAGAGATAGAAATCATACCATTCGAAAATGGTACCCAGCGACGAGGCGAAGATGACCTTCTTTTCCTCGCGCGTCATGGGGCTAGCCTTCGTCCGGGCTGCCGTTGCGACGTGTGCCATTGTCGTCCTCCCAACAAGATGAACTCCGTGCCTTCCTGTCCGGCCATTCTCCTCCTCGGCCAGACAGGTTAGCGCAATCGTTGCAGAGTGACAGAATTTGGCACGCCGGATGAGACATGCTTTCGGCTTATGACTTTCGTCTAATGACGTAGCTCGGAATGGTCAGGAGCGAAGCGCCTGGGCGGGCGACTGCCGATAGGCAAGAAGTGCCGGCACGGCCGAAAGGACCGCTGCAAAGCCCAGCAGAAAAAGTGCCAGACGTACGTCGTCTCTCGTGAACCCGACCGGCAGGATGACCCCGCTTTTCGCGGTAAACAGATGGGCGCCGAACTGCGCCCCCAGTAGCCCGCAGACGAAGCCGAGCCCGATGCCAAGCGCAACCAGGAGAAGAAGCTCCAGCCACACGATGAGGAACACGGCGCCGCGCGGTGCCCCGAACGCGCGCAGCGCGCCGATCTGCCGGCGCCGTTGCCCCACATGGATGACCGTCACCAGCACCAGTGCCGCCGCGACAAGAGCCTGCGATCCCGCAGCGACCGCGCTCAACACCATTTTCGCATCGCCAAGCGTCGCATAAAGGCCGGTCAGCACCTCGCCGGGAAAGACCGCCACCGTGCCATTGCCGCGATAGGCCTGACGCAGGCGATAGGCATCGGCAATCGACTTCGGTTTGACCAGAATCGCTGGAAGGCCGGGGGTATCAGCCCCGAAATCCTCGACGAGCGGCGCATCCGGATCGATGCCGCCGTGATGATGGTCTTCGTCATGGGTGGTAGAGGCGACAGCTGCCGCAGGCTCCGTGCTTGCGTCCTCGTGCTCATGCTCAGCGCCTAAACCATGAACGTGCCATACGGCCTGGATCGGCACGAGAATGGCGCGGTCCCATGGCGTGCCGGTCGGTTTGAGCTTGCCGACGACCTTGTATGCGATCTCCGTATGGGTTGGACCACCGGTTTCGGCTGTTCCATGCATCGGCTTGACGACGGCGCCGACCGTAAGAGTGACTGAAGCGCCGAGAACCGCTTCGCCTTCCGCGGCAAACAAGCGCCCCTCGCCAAAGCCCGGCGTCGTGCTGGTCACAAGCCTCGTCGTCGTTCCCACGATCGGATAGCCGGCAAAGGAATCGCCGAAACCGACGGGAGCTGCCCAGGCGACGCGCGGATCGGCGGCAAGTTTTGCCAGCACTTCTCCATCGACCAGCGGCAAGGGTGCCGGCTGCAGGAAGATCGACGAGAGGATCAGCTGCGTTTCGCTGCCGGAGGCGCCGATCACCAGATCGAACTTGTCGGCGGCACGCGCACTGCCGAGCCGCAGCGACCGTTCCTGCAGGGTCACGGCAACCCCGAGCGCCGTAGCTAAGGCAACCAGAAGCACCACGACGGCGCAGCCCAGCCAGAGACGCCGCAGGTCGGCGATGATAAAACGGATCATACCGGCACCTTCCCGACAACATCATCGCCGACGATGCACCCGCCCCTGAGCACGATGCGCCGGTCGAGGCGTTCGATCATGCGTTGGTCGTGCGTCGCCACAACAAGCGTGCTGCCGGCACCGGCCGCGACGGACAGAAGCAGATCCCCCACCGCCTCGCCGTTTTCGAGATCGAGGCTTGCCGTCGGCTCGTCGGCAATGATGATACCCGGCTTGCGCAGCAGCGCCCGGGCGATCGCCACCCGCTGCTTCTCGCCGCGCGACATGGTCTCGACGGACTGACCGGGTCGCTTCAACCCCACGGTCTCGATCAGCTCATGCGCTCTTTTCACCAGATTCGGGGTCGAGACCCGCGAAAGCCGTGCCGGCAGCAGCACGTTATCCAGCGCCGAAAGACCCGCAAAGAGATGGAAATCCTGCATCACGAGGCCCACATTTTCGGCCCGCCAGCGGTCTCGCCGGCCTTCCGACAGTTTGGCGATATCCTGCCCGCCCCAGACCACATGGCCGCTACCGACACGCTCCAGCCCCGCAATGATATTGAGAAGCGTGCTCTTGCCCGATCCCGACCCGCCCGTCAGCGCAACGCGGCTACCGGCGGAGATCTCAAGGTTCGCGATGGAAAGAACCGGTGTCGCCAGACCGGGAAACGAGACGGCGAGAGATTGCACCTTCAGAGGCATCATGTCGTCAGACCGTACCGTATTCCGCCTGTCGGATCCGCAGCAGGCTCACGAAGCCGGTGTCCGGATCGGTCCACGAGCCCATCTCGAGCGTGCCGCGCACCTCGATCGTCTGGCTTGGCTGGGTGAATGTCTGCTTCTCATCGAGATAGACAACGACGATATTGTCTGGCCAGTCCGCATCGGTGGAGCAGAACGGGCAGATCGACATCGGCACTTCGGTCAGAACAAAGAACGAGGCTTCCGCCTTCAGCGGTGGCGCCATGAAACCGCGCATGGCGATCTCCTGGCCGTTCAGCCGCTTGACCTTGTCGGAAAATTCCAGTCCGAGAACGCTGACCTTGCCGTAGAGTTCGTCGAAGGAAAGCCCGTTTCCTGCGCGGGCGGTTGCGCCTGATATCAGCAGCGGCAGGCCGGCAATGATGCCAAGCGAGGTCTTGAGCATCTGGCGACGGTCGACCATCTCGAGCGCTCCCATAATCACTTTCCCTTGACGAGCGCCGTCATCATCCTGCAGCTGAGGCATATCTTCAAGTCCCGCGATATCTGAAGTAGATAGGGGCACGCCTCAGGACATGCCCCTCTTTGGTCGTTCAGGCCCAATAGGTCTGATCAGTTGGTCTGCTTGGCGCCCAGCGCGAAAGTTTCCGCGAGAACCTTGTAGACGTCGCTCTGCTCCATATAGCCGCGGAAGCCTTCCGAACCCGGGCCGGCAGCCTGAAGCACGACGTCGTCAACCGCATGGACGCCACTGTCGGCGCTTTTCGGAATGATGCCGGTCACGAGAACGGCACCAGGGACATCCTTGTAGGCTTCGTTGGCGACATATTCCTTCTTTTCGTTCTGGATGGCCGGAACGAAGGGATTGTCGAGCTTCGGACGGAATGTCTCGTAATGATCAGGGCCGTTATTGGCGTTCAGGAACAGGCGCTTGGTAACATCGACCTTGTCAGGATAACCGTCCTTGTTCTCGTCCATATAGTTCGGGAAGCCTGCCTCGGCATAGGTCCCGACCTTTTCGCGCATGTCGTCGCCCGGCTTTTCATCGTTGACCGTACCGATGATCGAAACACCGTGGGTATGATCGCCGGTGACGATGATCAGCGTGTCGGGGTTCTTGTCGGCAAATTCGCGGGCTGCGGCGATTGCCTTGTCGAATTCGATCGTATCGACGACGGCGCGGTCCCAGTCCAGCGGATGGGACATCTTGTCGATATTGGCAGCTTCGACCATCAGGAAGAAGCCGTCCGGGTTCTTCGACAGCGTGTCGAGGGCGACCTTAGTCATGTCGACGAGGCCCGGCTGGTCCGGGAACTTCGCGGTCGTGCCCTTTTTCAGGAATTCGCGGTCAAGCGTCGTGTCCATGTTGCCGGTGTGGAACAGGCCGAGGATCTTACCCGTATTGGTGCCGGATGCCCTTGCCAGTTCAGCCTTGCTGGTCGCAAGCATGTAGCCGGCGTCCTTGAACAGGGCGATATAGTCCTTGTCGTCCTTGCGCTTGGATCCAGGCGTCGCCTGGGGCAGGAAGTAGGCGGAACCGCCGCCGAGCAGGACGTCCGGCTTGACGTCGAACAGCATGCCGTTGATCTCCGCCTTGTCGCCGCGCTTGCGGGTATGGGCGACGACGGCTGCGGGTGTTGCGTCCTGAACTTCTGCGGTCGTGACGATGCCGATCGACTTCTTCGTCTGGCGGCGGACCGCTTCCGCGTATGTTTCAACCTTCGGATCGTCCATCGAGTCAGGCGTGCGATCGGCATAGACGCCGATTGCGTTCACGGCTGTCTTGTGGCCGGTCATATAGGCCGACATCGTGTTGGCGCTGTCGGTGGCGACAGCGTCCGTCGCGGACGTCCCGACAAAGGCTGCCGGCGGGATGTCGTCCATTGCGAGACGACCGTTCGCCTTGCCCTCGGTCATGCCCTTGGCCATGATGCGGGCAGCGGTGCGATGCGCCACGGAAAGACCGTCACCGATCAGGAAGATCACGTTCTTGGCCTTTGGCTGCGCCGCGGTGCCATAAACGTTCCAGGTCACGCTCTTGGTTTCCGGACCAGCAGAGACTTCAACCTTGTAGTCGCCGGCATTCGCGATCGTCAGTGCGCGCAGCACGACGGCGGAACCGAGAACCTTGTCCTTGTTCTTCTCTTCTGCAACGAACTCGACATCCTTGCCGAACAGAGACTTGTAGTCCTGGCCGTTGACGGTGATCTTGACGTCCTCAGGCTTCACGACCGAGCTGAACTCGACCTTGAAATCGAATGGAGAGCCGGTCAGGATCGTCGCCCGATCAAGCGGAAAGACGTTCGCGGCGTGGGCGGCTTGCACGCCGCCGGAAAGAATTGTGGTGGCTGCAAAGGCAGCAAGAAGCATACGCATGGAAAACCCCCGTCGTTGCGTCGCATAGAGGTTCGGGGATAGCCCCATGCCATGACAGTGCAATGACAGAAACGTGATAACGGCGCCGAGGTCCGATCGCATCAACCTTGACTCTGCGGCAAAATCTTTTATGAGCAGCTTTGGAAAAGGAGTGTCCATGCTTCGCCGCGACTTTCGCTTTGCTGCGTGCTATGACCTGGCAGTATCTGCCGGGCGGCTGGATGTTGCCCTTTCGGTTTCCGACAAAACCACGGCCAAAACGACGACGAAAATTATCGTCTGACGTCTCTGGCCACCGCTCTCTCCCCGGTACGGCCGGGGACAAGGAACACCGCGTCGCGCGCGACACGGGCTTCCCCCTCAGAAAACCGAGGAGAGACAGAAAGAGAGCAAAGAAATGGGTTTCAAGATCGCAGTCGCCGGTGCAACCGGCAATGTCGGCAGGGAAATGCTGAACATTCTCGCGGAACGTGGTTTTCCGGCTGATGAAGTCGTCGCACTCGCCTCCGCCCGCAGCCAGGGAACGGAAGTTTCCTTCGGCGACAAGACGCTCAAGGTTTCCAACCTCGAGAACTACGATTTCTCCGATACCGACATCTGCCTGATGTCCGCCGGCGGCGATGCCTCCAAGAAGTGGTCGCCGAAGATCGGTGCGCAGGGCTGCGTCGTCATCGACAACTCGTCCGCCTGGCGCTACGATTCGGAAGTGCCGCTGATCGTTCCGGAAGTGAACCCCGACGCCATCGTCGGTTTCTCCAAGAAGAACATCATTGCCAATCCGAACTGCTCGACGGCCCAGCTCGTCGTCGCGCTGAAGCCGCTGCATGACTTTGCCAAGATCAAGCGCGTCGTCGTTTCCACCTACCAGTCGGTGTCCGGTGCCGGCAAGGAAGGCATGGACGAACTCTTCACCCAGACCCGCGCCGTGTTCGTCGCTGATCCGGTCGAATCGAAGAAGTTCACCAAGCGCATCGCCTTCAACGTCATCCCGCATATAGATAGCTTCATGGAAGACGGCTACACGAAGGAAGAGTGGAAGGTTCTGGCCGAGACCAAGAAGATGCTCGACCCGAAGATCCGCGTTACCTGCACGGCCGTTCGCGTTCCGGTCTTTATCGGCCACTCCGAATCCGTCAACATCGAGTTCGAAAACGAGATCACGGCCGATCAGGCCCGCGATATTCTGCGCGAAGCGCCGGGTTGCCTGGTCATCGACAAGCACGAAGACGGCGGTTACATCACGCCTCTCGAATGCGCCGGTGAAGATGCGACCTACATTTCGCGTATCCGCGAAGACGCAACCGTCGAAAACGGACTCAACATCTGGGTCGTCTCCGACAACCTGCGCAAGGGTGCCGCGCTGAACGCGATCCAGATCGCCGAACTTCTGGTCAATCGCGGTCTCATCAAGCCACGCAAGGTTGCTGCTTGATAAGTAACGTACTTTATTAAGCAAATCCGCTTAGAAAGCCCCGTCAGAAATGACGGGGTTTTTTCGATTCGTCTCTCTTCACGAACTATTCATGGGAAGATGAATTGCGATTATCCGCCACTGGGGTCATAAGGCCGAATATAGCGCAATTCTTCCGGAAGCTTTCGGCCAAGCAATCCGGACTTTCGACGGGTTTGACCGCATGATGAAGACTATTCTGGCAGGATTGATCGCAGCAGCAACGCTTGCGACCGCAGCCCCGGCCTTTGCCGCCGCCTGCGGCAATGATGGAGCCGGTTTCGACCGCTGGGTCGCCGATTTCAAGCAGCAGGCACCGTCCAAGGGTATCAGCCCTGCAGTTCTCGACCGCGCCTTTGCCAACGTCGTCTACAACCGCCCGACCATTCGCGCCGACCGCGGCCAGAAAAGCTTCAAGCTTTCCTTCGACGAGTTCATGAAAAAGCGCGGTGGCGCAACGATCATCTCGCGCGGCAAGTCCATGAAGAAATCCAACGCAGCGCTGTTTGCGTCGATTGAGCGCCGCTACGGCGTTCCGGCCGGTCCGATCCTGGCGATCTGGGGCATGGAAACCGGTTTCGGCAATTACATGGGCGACCAGCATACGCTGTCAGCCGTCGCAACGCTTTCCTATGACTGCCGCCGTTCGGCATACTTTACCGAACAGCTTTACGCTGCCCTGCAGCTCGTTGCCCGCGGTGATCTCAGCACCACTGCAAAGGGTGCAGCGCATGGCGAAATCGGCCAGACCCAGTTCCTGCCGCTCAACGTCATCCGCTACGGCGCCGATGGCGACGGTGACGGCCATATCGACATGGTCCGTTCGCGCGCCGATGCCCTGGCATCGACCGCCAACTTCCTCAAGGGTCATGGCTGGCGTACAGGCGCCGGTTACCAGCAGGGCGAGCCGAATTTCGTCGCCATCCAAGGCTGGAACGCGGCAACCGTCTACCAGCAGGCGATCGCCTATATGGGCGCCCAGATCGACGGCGGCTGAGCCGTTACACGGTTGAAATGATCAGGCCGGGCTCTGCTCGGCCTCGATCGCCGGTACACTGATGTCTGGCCGGGTGAAATCGCCCTTCTCGTTCATCACCCACAACTCGCCGGTCGAGATATCGAACCAGGCGCCGTGAATGTCGAGTTCTCCCTTTTCCGTGAGATTGCGGACGAAGGGGAAGGTCTGCAGATTGGCGATCGAATTGCGGATCGACACCCGTTCGAGCGCTGTCTGACGCTCGCTCTGGGTCATCAGGTCGTTGCTCTGGATCTGCGTGGCCGCAGGCCTGACCAAACCCATCCACTTGCCGATGAAATCCCCCTCCGACAGCGGCTTCATGGAAGCGTCGAGCGCTGCCTGGATACCGCCGCAGCGGCCGTGGCCCATGACAACGATATTGCGGATCTCGAGCACCTGCACCGCGTATTCAACCGCAGCCGATGTCCCGTGAAACTGGCTGTCGGGCTCGTAGCGCGGCACCATGTTGGCAACGTTGCGAACCACGAAGAGTTCTCCCGGACCGCAGTCGAAGATCGTCTCGGGCGCCGCGCGGCTGTCGCAACAGGCAACCAGGAGCGTATGCGGCTTCTGGCCGGTATCGGCAAGCGCGCGATAGCGCTCCCGCTCGTCGCTATAGCGACCACTCATGAAGTTACGGTAGCCCGAAAGCAGTTTTTCTGGAAATTCGCTCATGGCTCACGATTATCGTGCAGCCAGACGAGAATCAACGGCCATTGTGTGGATGGGCATGCTCTTTGAGCTTACGGCTTGCGCCTCTTAAGGGGATGCACGAGCCGACGCATCTGGACCATCGCCATCGGCGTCGAGAGGCTGGCGGCATCCATTTCCAGGGTCAGCTCGTTGGCCCCGCGCTTTACCGAACGCGCCAGCACTTCGAACACGCTGGCAGTCGTTGTCTGCAGGGCTTTCTCTTCATCCATGCCGGACATGACGCGGGCGAGAAAAACCGCTGAGAGTAGGTCTCCGAGCCCGTTCGGGGCGTGGTCGATCAGCCGGTGTTCAGCCAGCAGCGCATGATTGCCGGTGAGATAGAGATTGCCGGTACTGCCGGTCATCATCGGCACCGCCGAGGTCACCAGCATCCGCGGCGGCCCGAGCGCGATTGCCGCCTCCATGATCGCATTGTTGTCATCGAGCGGTGCACCCGAGAGCCAGGCAAGCTCGTATCGGTTCGGCGTGGCGATGGTGGCAAGCGGCAGAAGCTCGTCGCGGATCGCTTCGGCTGTCGGCTGCGGGATATAGAGCCCGCCGAGATCGCCCATCACGGGATCGCAGACATAGATAAGGTCCGGGTTGTTTTTCCGCAGCGCCTCGATCAGTCGTGCCACGGCGCGCGGCTGCGCGGCATTTCCGAAATACCCGGTCAGCACCGCCTTCACTTCGCCGAGCCATGGCGCCCGGATGAGATCGTCTATAGCCTTGTCGAAATCCGATTCGGGAAACGTCAGGCGCGTCGAAGGACCGTGCCCTGGATGCCAGGGCAGCACGACGGTCGGCATGGCCCAGACGGGATATCCCAGGGTCTCGAGCGCGAAGACGGCGGCCCGGTTACCGACCGAGCCACGGATCACATGGCTGGAAATGACGATGACCGCGCCTGAATTACCCTGCATGATGCTTGCTTTCGACGTTATCGAACCGTTGATCGGATCTCTGTGTCGGCATGTCAACAAGACGTGACACGCCTATGACAAATTCCAGCCGCAAGCACCCGTGAGACACCGCGGCAAAGCATAATGACATTGGCTGCGTTTTATCGCACGTTGAGAAAAAATTTAGGGAGAGACAGATGGCAGGCCGGCAAAACCCGAAGCGGGACAAGCAGATCGAGAAGGCTGGCAGGATTGCGGCCGCTTCCGGCATGGAGGACCATCTCGATCCCTTCCTGATCTTCAGCCGCGCCAGCAGTGACGATCTCGAAAACTACACGCCAGAAATGCTCGCCCTGTGCGCGGGACATGCCGCAAGACGGCTGAAAGCCTGGACGCGAATCAAGGCCGACATCACAATCGAAACCCTTGATGGTGTCGAGCCCGATGGAATGCCGGTTTCGATCATTACGGTGATTGATCGCAACATGCCGTTTCTGTTCGATTCGGTCATGGGTGAAGTGACGACGGCCTATCGCGACCTCACGATGGCCGTCCATCCGATCCTGGTCATCGAACCGGGCAAGCAGCCGACGCTTCACTCGAGCGAGCGACCCGGCGACCCGGCCCATCATGTCAGCCTGATCCAGATCCATGTGCCCCAGCTCAACGACGAGCAAGCCGAAGGGCTGGTCGAGCGAATCCGCTTTGTTCTTAACCAGGTGCACCAGGCCATCACCGGCTGGTCCGCGATGCTCGGCGTTCTCAAAGACGCCCAGGCCCAACTCGTCAACGCTAAAAAAGGCAAGAAGGCCGATGCCGACGAGGCGTATGCTTTTCTCGACTGGCTCAGGAACGACAATTTCACCTTCCTCGGAATGCGCGAATACACCTATTCGGGCAAGGGCGCCGATGCCAAGGTGGAGCGCGGCAAGGGCAGGGGCCTCGGCATCCTGTCCGATCCGGATGTGCTCGTGCTGCGACAGGGCAAGGATCAGGTCACGACCACGCCCGAGATCCTCGAATTTCTCGACGGCCCGGATTTCCTCATCGTCGCCAAGGCCAACGTCAAATCCGTCGTGCACCGTCGCGCCTATATGGATTACGTCGGGGTGAAGCGCTTCGATGAGAAGGGCAATGTGGTCGGCGAACTGCGCATCGTCGGCCTGTTCACCTCCACTGCCTATACCCAGTCCGTCCGCGACGTGCCGCTGCTGCGCGCAAAGATCGCCCGTATTGAAAAGAATTTCGGGTTCGATCCGGAAAGCCATTCGGGCCGCATGCTCGAAAACACGCTGGAATCCTACCCGCGCGACGATCTCTTCCAGATCGATCTCGACGTGCTCTCGAGCTTCTGCGAACAGATCATGGAGCTGAGCGAGAGGCCGCGCGTGCGCGTGCTGCCGCGTATCGACCATTTCGACCGTTTCGTTTCGGTCATCGTCTACGTGCCGCGCGAGGATTATAATTCGATCGTCCGCGAAAAGGTCGGCGCATATCTCTGCGAGATCTTCGACGGCCACGTCTCGGCCTATTACCCGGCCTTCCCGGAAGCCCGCGTCGCCCGTGTCCACATGATCATCGGCCGCAGCGGCGGCAAGACGCCGCGTGTCGCGCAGGCAAAGCTTGAGGAGGCCGTGCGCCTCATCGCCACGCCTTGGGAGGACAGGTTCGCGTTGCTTGCGGAAGACGGACCCCGCCTGTCCGTCACCCGCGCTTTCCAGGAAGCGTTCTCGCCGGAAGAGACCTTTGCCGACCTTCCCGATATTGCCGCCTGCGCGGCGGGTGAAACAATCCGCATCGACTTCTACCGGCGCCCCGGTGACGATGCCAATACCGTTTCGCTAAAGATCTTCCACCGCGACCAGCATCTTTCCCTGTCGCGCCGCGTGCCGCTTCTCGAAAATCTCGGCTTTCACGTGGTCAGCGAGCAGACATTCGAAATCCACGCCGGCCCGCAGGCGGACCTCATCGTCCTGCACGACATGGAACTGCAGCTCGACGGTGCCCGTGAGATCGATCTTGCGCGCGAGGGACAGCGGCTTGAAGACGCGTTCCTCAAAGCCTTC
This sequence comes from Neorhizobium sp. DAR64862/K0K3, assembly GCF_050500185.1. Taxonomy (NCBI): domain Bacteria; kingdom Pseudomonadati; phylum Pseudomonadota; class Alphaproteobacteria; order Hyphomicrobiales; family Rhizobiaceae; genus Neorhizobium; species Neorhizobium sp. DAR64862/K0K3. The sequence continues at coordinate 3,127,642 of NZ_CP191449.1, read as the reverse complement.
GAGGGATTGATCGACAATGACGGCTTCAACCGCCTGGTCCTGCTTGCCGGTCTTTCCGCCCGCGAAGTGACCGTGCTGCGCGCCTATGCCCGCTATCTGCGCCAGGCCGGCATCGTCTACTCGCAGACCTACATCGCCGATACGCTCAACAAGTATCCGGAAATTTCCGCCTCCGTCTTCCGCCTGTTCCGCGACGGGTTCGATCCGAAGATTGCCGAAAAAGCCCGCATCAGGAAGCTGACCGAGCTGCACGAGACGATCGAGCAGGCGCTCGGCAACGTACCGAACCTCGACGAGGACCGCACGCTGCGCCGCTTCGTCAACGCGATCGACGCAACGCTTCGCACCAACTATTTCCAGGTGGACGAGAACGGCGGCGCAAAGCCGATGCTGGCGTTCAAGCTCGATCCTGATTTACTCGACGGCCTGCCGGAGCCGCGCCCGTACCGCGAAATCTTTGTCTACGGCACCGAAGTCGAAGGTGTTCACCTGCGCTTCGGCAAGGTCGCTAGAGGCGGCATCCGCTGGTCGGATCGCGGCGAGGATTATCGCACCGAAGTGCTGGGCCTCGTGAAGGCGCAGCAGGTGAAGAACGCCGTCATCGTTCCCGTCGGCGCAAAGGGCGGCTTCTTCCCGAAGATGCTTCCGCCCGCCGCCGCGCGCGACGCCTTCTTCAACGCCGGCAAGGAAGCCTACAAGACCTATATCCGCACGCTTCTGTCCGTCACCGACAACATCATCGACGGAGAGGTGGTCCCGCCCGAAAACACGCTGCGCATCGACGGGGACGACCCTTACTTTGTCGTCGCGGCCGACAAGGGCACGGCAACCTTCTCCGACACCGCCAACGGTCTGGCGCAGGAAGCCGGCTTCTGGCTGGATGACGCCTTCGCATCGGGCGGCTCGGCCGGCTACGACCACAAGAAGATGGGCATCACCGCCCGTGGCGCCTGGGAAGCGGTCAAGCGGCTATTCCGCGAAAAGGACATCGACATCCAGACGACGCCGTTCTCGGTCGCCGGCGTCGGCGACATGTCGGGCGACGTGTTCGGCAACGGCATGTTGCTGTCGGAAAAAATCCGGCTGATCGCCGCCTTCGACCACCGCGACATCTTTATCGATCCGGATCCGGATATCGAAAAATCCTTCGCCGAGCGCAGCCGCATGTTCGCCCTTGCCCGCTCCAGCTGGCAGGATTACGACCGCTCGACACTCTCTGAAGGTGCGATGATCATTTCGCGCACCGAAAAATCCGTGAAGCTGACCAAACAGGCGGCAGCGGCGATCGGGCTCGACAAGTTGACGGCCTCGCCCTTCGAGATCCTGACGGCGATCCTGAAAAGCCCGGTCGATCTTCTCTGGTTCGGCGGCATCGGAACCTATATCAAGGCCGCGTCCGAAACCGATACCGAAGTGGGCGACCGCGCCAATGATCCGATCCGCATCACGGCCGCGGAAGTCGGTGCCAGCGTCATCGGCGAGGGCGCCAATCTCGGCGTCACCCAGAAGGGCCGCATCGCCTATTCGCTGGCCGGCGGGCGCTGCAATTCCGATGCGATCGACAATTCCGCAGGCGTCAATTCGTCCGACGTCGAGGTCAATATCAAGATCGCACTCAACCCGGCCATGCAGGACGGCCGTCTGACCCGGGCCAAGCGCAACACGCTGCTCGCATCCATGACGGAAGACGTGGGGCATCTCGTCTTGCGCAACAACTACCTGCAGCCGCTGGCGATTTCGCTCGTCGAGCGGAAGGGTGCCGCCAATCGCGAGCAGCTCGCCCGCCTGATGTCGGTGCTCGAAAGCGAAGGGCGGCTGAACCGCAAGGTCGAGACTCTGCCCGACGATGCCGAGCTTGCCGAGCGCTATGCCAGCGGTCGACCGCTGACACGACCCGAGATCGGCGTGCTCGTCTCCTACTCGAAGATCGTCCTGTTCGACGCCCTGATCGACAGCACCATTCCCGACGACCCGTATTTTGCTTCCGTGCTGAAAGCCTATTTCCCGGCGAAGATGCAGAAGGCCTATGCCGCCGATATTGCCGGCCACCGACTGCACCGCGAGATCGTCGCGACGGCGCTGGCAAACGAAGCCATCAACCGCGGCGGGCCGGGCTTTATCCACATGATGAGCGACATGACGGGGGCAACCTCGGCCAATGTGGTGAAGGCACTCTTCCTCGTTCGCGACGGCTTCGACCTGGAGAATATCTGGGCCGAAATCGACCAGCTGGATGGCAAGATCTCCGGCCGGGTTCAGAATGATCTCTATGCCCAGGTTACCCGCATCATCGGCATCGGCACCTATCTCGCGCTCCAGACGCAGATCGGCACGACGGAGCTGACAGACGCCATCGCCAGGCTCAGGGCCGCCATCAAGGGGCTGCGCGCCACCGTGACCGACGATATCATCGCCGAAACGGGCCCGCTTGCCGCAGAACTGGAGGCCGAAGGTGCGCCGTCCGGTCTGGTGAAAGAGATACGCCTGCTATCGGCACTCGTCATCGTGCCGGAGATCATGCGGATTGCCGACCGGACGGGCGAAAGCATGGCGCGCGCTATCGAGAGCTATTTCGCCGTCACCGAGACGTTCCGCGTCAACCGGCTGATTGTGGCCGGCGAGCGGATCGGCACAAGCGACCATTACGAAAGCCTGGCGCTGTCACGCAGCCTGCAACAGCTTGCCTCGGCCCGCCGGGACATCGTCATTGCCGTCTTGACCGAGCACCGCAAGGACAAGAAGCCGGTGGAGGCCTGGATCGCTGGCGATCGACTGCGCGTCAACCGCATCGGCGCCGAACTGATGAGCCTCAGCGAAAGCGGCGATCTGACGCTCTCTAAGATCTCCGTCGCCGCCGGCCTGCTGGGAGATCTGGCGCACGCACGGTCGGCTTGAGGGCAGGGGCTTCGGGGAAAACAAGGTGGCCGAGACAGGACTTGACGAGGCGCCGGCTAAAACAGGCCGGCGCGGCATCTGGGGCTGGATGCTGTTCGACTGGGCGGCACAGCCGTTCTTCACGGTTGTCATCACCTTCATCTTCGGCCCGTATTTCGTCGCGCGCCTCACCGACGACCCGATCTCCGCCCAGACCACCTGGAGCAACATGGCGACGGCATCCTCCGTCGTCATCGCCATCCTGTCTCCGATCCTGGGATCGATCGCCGATCAGTCGGGGGCCAGAAAGCCATGGATCGCAAGCTTTGCACTCATCAAGATCGCAAGCCTCCTCCTGCTGTGGCAGGCCGCTCCCGGCTTGCCGCTTACCCTGCCGGTTACCTGCATCATCCTTGCCTCTATCGCGGCCGAATTTTCGATCGTCTTCAACGATTCCATGATGCCGCGCCTCGTATCCAAGACCGATATCGGCAAGGTTTCGAATATCGCCTGGGGACTGGGTTATCTCGGCGGCATGACCGTGCTGATCGCGGTCGTTGCGCTGCTTGCAGCCAATCCGGAAACGGGCCTGACGCTGATCGGCATTCCGCCGCTGTTCGGTCTTGATCCGACGCTCGGCGAGGACGCCCGCATCACCGGCCCGATCGCGGCGATCTGGTATCTTCTGTTCATCCTGCCGATGTTCTTCTTCACGCCGGATGCCCCGAAAGGGCTGCCTCTCGCAAAGGCCGTCGGCTCCGGCTTCAGCGAACTTGCAGGCACGCTGCGTGAACTTAAGCATCGCCCCGGCATCATCCGTTTCCTGATTGCCCGCATGCTCTATCAGGATGGCGTCAACGGCCTGATCATTCTCGGCGGCACGTTTGCGGCCGCAATGTTCGGCTGGGCGACCATTGAGATCGGCATCTACGGCATCATCCTGAATGTCGTGGCGATCTTCGGTTGTATCGCCGCCGGGGTCCTCGACCGCGTGCTCGGATCAAAGACTGTCGTGGTTACAAGTCTAGTCCTGCTGTTGATCGCAACGCTCGGCATCGTTTCCACCAGCCCGGGTGAGGTCTTCTTCGGCCTGATGCCGCTTTCCATGGAGGATTCAGGCGGTATGTTCGGCACCGCGGCGGAAAAGGCCTACATTCTGTTCGGGCTTCTGATCGGTGCCGCCTTCGGCCCGGTCCAGGCCTCGTCGCGGTCATACCTTGCCCGCAGCATCGATGTGTCGGAGGCCGGCCGCTATTTCGGGATCTACGCGCTGTCGGGACGCGCTACGAGCTTCCTCGCCACGCTGTCGTTTTCCATCGTCACCTATGCAACGGGCTCGGCCCATCTCGGCATGGCGACGCTGACAATCTTTCTCGGCACCGGCCTGATCCTGCTTCTGACCGTGCCCTATCCGGCCGACAGAACGGCCGGATAGAAAGTTCTTAGCCTGGACTAGTGCCGGAAGTGACGCATGCCGGTAAATACCATCGCCACGCCATGCTCGTCGGCGGCCGCAATCACTTCCGCATCGCGCATCGATCCGCCGGGCTGGATGACAGCGGTGGCGCCGGCAGCGATGGCCGACAGCAGACCGTCGGCGAACGGGAAGAAGGCTTCCGATGCGACCGCTGATCCCTTCGTCATCGGCTCGGCCCAGCCCATCGCCTTCGCCGCATCTTCGGCCTTGAGGCCGGCGATGCGGGCGGAATCGATCCGGCTCATCTGGCCGGCGCCGATGCCGGCCGTCTGGCCGTCCTTGGCATAGACGATGGCGTTGGACTTGACGTGCTTTGCCACCTTGTAGGCGAACTTCATGTCTTCAAGCTCGGTCGGCGTCGGTGAACGCTTGCTGACGACCTTCAGATCCACATCCTCGATGACACCGCTGTCGCGGCTCTGCACCAGCAGGCCACCGGCAACGGTCTTTGCCGTGATGCCGCGCGAACGCGGGTCCGGCAGGCCGCCGGTCACCAGCAGGCGCAGGTTCTTCTTGGAAGCGATGATCGCCTTCGCCTCGTCGGAAACCTCGGGCGCGATGATCACTTCGGTAAACAGCTTGACGATCTCTTCCGCCGTCTCGCCGTCGAGCAGCTGGTTGAGCGCGATGATGCCGCCAAAGGCAGACGTGCTGTCGCAGGCAAGCGCCCGCAGATAGGCGTCCTTCAGCGTCGAGCCGGTTGCGACGCCGCAAGGGTTGGCGTGCTTGATGATGGCGCAGGCCGGGCCCTGGTTGGCCGCAAATTCGCCGATCAGCTCGAAAGCGCCGTCGGTATCGTTGATGTTGTTGTAGGAGAGCTGCTTGCCCTGCAGCAGTGTCGCCGTGGCAACGCCGGGGCGGTTCTCGCCGGTCACGTAGAAGCCGGCGCTCTGGTGCGGGTTCTCGCCGTAGCGCATGGCTTCCTTCAGCACGCCGCCGATCGTCCGATAGCTCGGCGTCTCGATCTCGAGCGCTTCGGCGAACCAGTTGGAGATCGCCGTGTCATAGGCTGCGGTGCGGGCATAGGCCTTGGCGGCAAGCTTCTGGCGGAATGCATAGTCCGTCTCGCCGCCATTGGCCTGCAGCGCCTCGATCAGGGCAGGGTAGTCGGAGGGATCGGTGACGATCGTGACGTAGGCATGGTTCTTGGCAGACGCCCTGATCATCGCCGGGCCGCCGATATCGATATTCTCGACCGTCGTCGGATAGTCGCCGCCTGCTGCGCGCACTTCCTCGAACGGATAGAGATTGATGACCGAAAGATCGATGCTCTCGATGCCGTGCTTTTTCATCGCCGCGACATGCTCCTCGTCGTCGCGGATAGCGAGAAGGCCGCCATGCACCGTCGGATGCAGCGTCTTGACGCGACCGTCCATGATCTCAGGAAAGCCCGTGACTTCGGAGACGTCGGTGACGGCAAGACCCGCGGCGGCGATCGCCTTGTGCGTGCCACCGGTGGACAGAAGCTTTACACCCTGCTCGGTCAGCGCTTTCGCGAGCTCGATGATGCCGGCCTTGTCGGAAACGGAAAGAAGCGCTGTGCGGATCTTGACGCGGTCGGGCGCTGGGATTTTCTTGGATGCGACGGCCATCGGTCTCTCCTGAAAGAGGGTGCCACGAAAGGGCTGAAAGGGATTGGCCGCCGGTTAGCACAGCTACCCCTTCAGGGAAACCCTATTCCAACCAGGGCTAGTCGGCCCGACGCAGCATCCAGCGGATTTCGGTGACCTCGGGCAGGGTAAATTCGATCGCCAGCTGCTGGCTCGGGCGAGGGCCGGAAACATCCGCAAAGAAGATGTCCTCGTCGATCATGACCTCGAGGCCCGGCGCTGAAAACAGCCATTTCTCGCCGTCACTCGCCTGCATCACGACGCTTTCCGGGTCGCGCCGCACCAGCCGGATGGCCGGGTGGATGTGAAAGCGGACCACAGCCACCAGTCTTTCGTCACCCGGCTCTTCGCCATCAGGCACGAACAGCCGGTCATGGCCCTTGATCTTGTTGCCGGTCGTGTTGAGGCCAATCTCGCGATGGTAGAGATAGCCGAACTCCTTGAGATACCCGTCATGGGTCGCCCGCAGCCAGTCGTTCCCATGCGCATCGTCGCGTCGGTCGATCGTGACGTCGGAGACGCCGGGAAGCAGGATGGGCCCGGCAAGCTTCGACTTGGCGATCCGGCTCGATGACGTCTCCGACAGCGTCAGCGTCGAATGCGCCGCCGTCGAGCGCGCCATCTTGCGGTGGCCGCGCCCGGAAAATTTCGGTGAGCCTGAATTGACGATAAACCTGTTGCGGCCCGACGAGAGCTCGAAGGCGAGGCAACCGGCATGCGCCGTGCGCGAGAATTCCGGCTCCGACCAGCCGGTATCGACGATCAGCGTCGTGTCCTCGGCCGTCAGCCGGTGATAGTTCATATGCGGCAGCGCCTTGAACGGCTTGCCGCCGCTTTCGTCGTAACGCAGCACCGACATCAGTTCGCTTGCCGGTGTCGCCGTCGCACCGTTGAACAGCGCCAGATCACCATCCTGGTGGCGGAAGAAGCGTAGCGCCGGATAGATCCGGTCGATCGTCGGGATGAGCTTTTGCGGCAGATCGTGACCGAGATTGATATAGGTCTGCCGCAAGGGCAGAAGGTCGAGCAGCGCATCCAGCATCGAGCGCGGATTGCGCGAGAGATGGCCGCCATCGGCCAGGATCTGGAATTCCAGCTCACGATCGAGCCGCGCACCTTCGCGGCGGATGAAGGCCGCCCGTGTGGGCATGGAAACCGACGCCATGGCAAGCGCGATGCGGATACGAAGCCGGGTCTCGTCGGCGGGAATGCAGCCGGCGATCTTGCGCAGGTAGCGCACCTGAAACGCCAGGCTCTTCATGAAGCGGCGGTAGAAGCCGGCCTCCGCGCCCTGCAAGAGGACGGTCGAGTGGGACAGCCATGCGACCACCCGCTCGGCCACGACGCTCGGTTCCCAGCCGATGCCCCTCTGGCGGCGGCCATGCAGCGTGATCCAGTCCGCCACCACGTCACGGGCGTGGTCGCAGGCTTCTTCGGTCTTGTTGGCGCGAACATGCCGCAGCCAGGCAAACGAATGCAGCCGCTCGGCGAACGCCTTGGACGGAAGCTCGACCTGGAACGGCGAGTGACCATAGGTTTCGAGAACCCGGCCGGCCAGCGGATAGCGCCCTTCGAGAATTTCTTCGGCAATGAATGGATCGATCGATCGCAGGTCGGTTGGCGCCACGATCAACCTGTCCGGCACCGGCAGCGGTGTCAGAGCAAGGCGCATGCCGGCGGACCGGCGACACATGCGTCGCCAGATCTCCCGCATGCCGAAGGCAAGAATCCTTCGGCGATCGGCAAGCCGCATCGTCACTTGAGATATTCTCCGCAGGGCCGGATGCTCTCCCCGAGCGCCCGGAATCGATTATGGATCAACCGAAACTATGTAAGGTTATAGTGAATAAAGACTTACCTGACGCGGAGCACGCTCGCGAAGAAGCCATCCATGCCACCGGCAAAGGTCTCATCCCCCGGCAGCATGGCCGGCGTGGTGCGGAATTCACCGAGATCTGAAATCGCGGATTCCAGACCCGGCCAATCGCTGGCGCTGACCGGCTGGCGTTCCAGTGTCGGCGTATCCGCCAGAACCTTCGCCACCAGCTTTTCGCCCTCCAGCGGATCAAGCGAGCAGTTCGAAAACACGATGAGCCCGCCCGGTTTTACCAGCGTCACCGCATGCCGCAGCATACGCTCCTGCAGTACGGCAAGCTTGCCGATATCCTCGGGTCCCTTGGTCCAGAGCACATCGGGATGGCGGCGGGTGGTGCCGGTGGACGAGCAGGGTGCATCGAGCAGCACGCCATCGAGCAACTCGTCCGGCTTGAATTCGAACAGATCGCCGCTCGAGAGCTCCGCCTCGAGACCGAGCCGCGCCAGGTTTTCCTTCAGCCGCGCCAGACGGTTGGCGGATTGCTCGACGGCAATCACGTGCGCGCCGGCAACGACCAGCTGCGCCGTCTTGCCGCCAGGCGCCGCACAGAGATCCGCGATGCGCTTGCCCGTGAGGTCACCGAACAACTGTGCCGGAATGGATGCGGCAACGTCCTGCACCCACCATTCACCGTCCTCGAAGCCCTCGAGAGCCGTCACCGATCCCTGGAAAACCTGCAGGCGGATGCTGCCTGTTGGCAGAAGCTTGCCGCCGAGCTTTTCCGCCCAGCCCTTGGCATCGCTCTTTACCGTCAGATCGATGGCGGCCGGCGTCAGCTGCGCTTCGGCAATCTTGTCGGCCTCGGTCTCGCCGTAGGCGGCAACCAGACGCTTGCGGAACCAGTCCGGCACCGGCGACACCGAAGCGGTGGCGGCGAGGATCTCTTCCTTTTCGCGCACCATCCGCCGCAGAACGGCATTCACCAGCTTGGCGAAGCGACGGTTGCGCGGATCGCGATTGGCCTGCTCGACTGCCAAGTCGACTGCCGCATGCGAGGGAACGTCGAGATGCAGGATCTGCGCTGCGGCGACCACCAGAACATGATGCAGTGATTTTGCCCCATGCGGCAGTGGGGTATCGATCATGGACGAAATCGCCGCTTCGAGCCGCGAAAGATGGCGAAGGGCCGTGGTCAGGATGGCGCGCGTCAGGGCCCGGTCGGCATCTCCCAGCGCCTTGTAGGCCGGGTTGCCATGCGAAAGGTCGAGCATACCATCGAGCGAAATCTTCTTGTCGATGGCCGCGGACAAAAGCTTTGCAGCCGTCATGCGGACCTCGAGCCCAGGCTTTGCCGGTCCGGCGTCTGGGCGAGAGCCTGGCGCATGGGATGTCGGCTTTTCCCGCGCGCCAGTTGATCTGGAAGGCTTGTTGTTTTTCTTATCGTTCAAGACCATGGACCCTTGGGCGGTTCGTTCGAACTGCGGCCCCACCGGCTGTCGGAGCCGGAATTCGGAACGGAGCGCGCGCTTCGCTGCGGTCTAGCAGCCGAAGACTGCCCCGTCGAGCCACCGCCGCCGATGTCCCCCCGGAACTCACCGGCCATCTGCTGAAGAGCTGCGATCCGGTTGTCCGTATTCGGATGGGTCGAGAACAGGTTATCCATCCGCTCGCCCGAAAGCGGGTTGATGATGAACATATGCGCCGTCGCCGGGTTGCGCTCCGCCTCATAATTCGGAACCTGCCGCGCCGTGCCGGCGATCTTGGAGAGTGCGGAGGCCAGCGCCAACGGCTTGCCGCAGATCTCGGCGCCACGACGGTCGGCCGAATATTCGCGGGTCCGGCTGATCGCCATCTGCACCAGCATCGCCGCAAAGGGCGCAACGACCATGGCAACGATCACGCCGATAAAACCGAGCGGATTGCTGTTGTTTCCGCGATTGCCACCGAACAGAAACGCGAAGTTGCCAAGCATGGAAATCGCACCAGCAAGTGTCGCTGTGATCGTCATGATCAGCGTGTCGCGGTTTTGCACATGCGCGAGCTCATGCGCCATGACGCCAGCCACTTCGTCATGCGTCAGGCTTTGCAACAGACCGGTCGAGGCGGCAACGGCTGCGTTTTCCGGATTGCGGCCGGTCGCGAACGCATTCGGCTGCGGGTTGTCATAAATATAGACCTTCGGCATCGGCAGGCCCGCATTGGCCGCGAGAGATTGCACCATCAGGTAAAATTCCGGCGCCGACTGCGCATTCACTTCCTGCGCATGATAGGCCGAAAGCACCATCTTGTCGGAGTTCCAGTAGGAAAACAGGTTCATGCCGGCCGCGATCACAAGCGCGATCATCATCCCGCCCTTGCCTCCGATCAGAAAGCCGATGCCCATGAACAAGGCCGTCATGAAGGCCAGAAGCATGGCGGTGCGCATCACATTCATCGTCATATCTCCCGTTGCCAATTCGACCGTCTAGGCTTTTCGAAACCTTGAGAACGCCCTATAATGTGGTGAATTCGCTCAGACTTTCAATAAACCATCCGGTGAATGAAATGCAGACGCCCGACAACGACAACAGCGAAACGCAGATCGAGACCGCAGCGCCGAGCAAACCACTCTCGCCCGCTGCCCAGCGCGCGCTGAAGGAAGCCGAGGAGCGCCGGCAGGCAGCAGCAAAGACGGACACGCCAGAAGAATTCGGCGGCCGCGGCGGCGCCGATCCCTCCCGGTTCGGCGACTGGGAAATCAACGGCCGCGCCATCGATTTTTAAGCTACCGAGCCGTAAGCAAATATTCCTATTGACTTCAGTCAATGATCGGAATTTATTCCTTTCATGGTCAGATATCTCGTGCTCATTGCTGTTCTCCTCGGAGCCCCTGCGGCTGAGGCGACAGCGCGCGAAGAAATCTCCGGACCGGTTGCTGCCGAGATTCTGCGCGTCATCGATGGCGATACGATTCTGGTCGCGGCCCGTCCTTGGCCGCAGCAGACGGTGGAAGTCTATGTCCGCATCCGCGGCATCGATGCGCCGGAGCTGAAGTCGAAGTGCCATTCCGTCCGGCAGGCCGGTGGCGACGCGCGACAGGCGCTGGAAGCATTGACGCAGGCGTCCGGCACGATCCAGCTCGTCAACATTTCCGGAGACAAGTATTTCGGCCGCATCGTCGCTGACGTCGTCCTGCCAGATGGCCGCAGCGCCAGCTCGGACCTGCTTCTGGCAGGACTGGTTCAACCCTATGACGGCGGCCGCAAGATGGTGCCAGTGTGTGATGACTGAGCCTGTATTGGCCGCTTGGACTAATACGCAGATATTCGTTGAAATGCGTGGGATGCCATCGCTGACATCCCCACGCGTGTGATCGGATCAATCCGACCTGTTCTGCCGGTTGGCGATCAGATCGTCCACCACGCCTGGATCGGCGAGTGTCGACGTATCGCCAAGCGCACCGAAATCATCCTCGGCAATCTTGCGCAGAATACGTCGCATGATCTTGCCGGATCTGGTCTTGGGCAGGCCCGGCGAGAACTGGATCTTGTCCGGTGCCGCGATCGGGCCGATCTCCTGGCGCACATGCTTTACCAGTTGCTGGCGAAGCTCTTCCGTGCCCTCGTTGCCGGCCATCAGCGTCACGTAGCAATAGATGCCTTGGCCCTTGATGTTGTGCGGATAGCCGACCACGGCTGCCTCCGACACGAGATTGTGCGACACCAGCGCCGATTCCACTTCCGCCGTGCCGAGACGATGGCCGGAGACGTTGAGCACGTCGTCGACGCGGCCGGTGATCCAGTAATAGCCGTCCTCGTCACGCCGGCAGCCGTCGCCGGTGAAGTACTTCCCCTTGTAGGTGGTGAAATACGCCTCGACGAAACGGTCATGATCGCCGTACAGCGTGCGCATCTGGCCCGGCCAGCTGTCGATGATGCAGAGATTGCCGTCTGCAGCCCCTTCGAGAACATTGCCTTCGTTATCCACCAGCTGCGGCTGCACGCCGAAGAAGGGTTTCGTGGCCGAACCCGGCTTGAGCGCTGTGGCACCCGGCAAAGGCGTGATCATGTGGCCGCCGGTTTCCGTTTGCCACCAGGTATCGACGATCGGGCAGCGCTTGTTGCCGACCACTTCGTGATACCAGTTCCAGGCCTCCGGATTGATCGGCTCGCCGACCGTTCCAAGCAAGCGCAGGCTGGCCCGCGACGACCGCGTCACGAACTCGTCACCGGCCCCCATCAGCGAACGGATGGCTGTCGGCGCCGTGTAGAAGATGTTGACCTTGTGCTTGTCGACGATTTCCCAAAACCGGCCCTGATCGGGGAAATTCGGCACGCCTTCGAACATCAGCGTTGTCGCGCAGTTCGCGAGCGGCCCGTAGACCAGGTACGAATGCCCGGTCACCCAGCCCACATCGGCCGTGCACCAGTAGATATCCCCGTCATGGTAATCGAACGTGTATTCATGCGTCATCGCCGCATAGACGAGATAGCCGCCGGTCGTGTGTAGAACGCCTTTCGGCTTGCCGGTGGAACCGGACGTGTAGAGGATGAACAGCGGGTCTTCCGCCTTCATCTTCACCGGTTCGCAATGCTCCTTCACGGTGGCGATTTCCTGGTGATACCAGAGGTCGCGGCCGGGCGCCCAGTTCGTCTTGCCGCCGGTACGGCGGACCACCAGGACCTTGTTGACCGTGACATACTGCTTGGCCGCGATGCGGATGGCAGTATCGGTATTTTCCTTGAGCGGCACCGGTTTTCCGCCGCGCACGCCCTCGTCGCAGGTGATCACGAATGTCGACTGGCAGTCGATGATGCGGCCGGCCAGCGCTTCCGGCGAAAATCCGCCGAACACGACCGAATGGACCGCGCCGATGCGGGCACAGGCCAGCATCGCATAGGCCGCCTCCGGGATCATCGGCATGTAGATCGTCACCCGGTCGCCCTTCTTGACGCCGTGCTTCTTCAGCACGTTCGCCATGCGGCACACCTGGTCGTAGAGCTGATTGTAGGTGATCTTCTTGTCGATATACGGGTTGTCGCCTTCCCAGATGATCGCAGTGCGCTCGCCATGCGTCTTCAGGTGTCGATCGATGCAATTATAGGAAACGTTGGTCTGGCCGTCCTCGAACCATTTGATCGAGACCTTTCCCTTGAACGAGGTATTTTTCACCTTGGTGAAAGGCTTGAACCAGTCGATCCGCTTGCCGTGCTTGCCCCAGAACTTGTCCGGGTTTTCAATGCTTTCCTCATACCACTTGTCATACTTGTCCTTGTCGATGAGCGCCTTTGCCTTGGTGGCTTTTTCGACCGGATAGATTTTTTCGGACATGTGCTCCTCCCTGCTTTGACCCATATCTAACACTTGGAACATGGGCCGCAATTAGACAAAGGGTAAGGTGCTGGACGATTTGCAATTCCGACGCAAATCGAATATAGGGCAATAAATTCCCGGAAATTGTGGTTGATACCCACGCCCGCGACACCGGCGCGGACGGACAGAGGAACTATATCTATGGCTCAAACACTGCTCATGCCGAAAGCGACAGCCGTCTGGCTCGTCGACAACACCGCGCTTTCGTTCGACCAGATCGCCCAGTTCTGCAAACTTCACCCGCTTGAGGTGAAGGCGATTGCAGACGGCGAAGCAGCGCAGGGTATCAAGGGCCTCGACCCGATCGCCACCGGCCAGCTGTCGCGCGACGAGATCGAACGCGCTGAGAAAGACATCAATCACAAGCTCAAGCTTTCCGAGCCGAAGGTTCGCGTTCCAGAATCCAAGCGCCGCGGCCCGCGTTACACGCCGGTCTCCAAGCGCCAGGATCGCCCCAACGCCATTCTCTGGCTGGTGCGCAATCACGCGGAACTGAAGGACGCGCAGATTTCGCGCCTCGTCGGCACCACCAAGTCGACCATCGAGCAGATCCGCGAGCGCACCCACTGGAACGCCGCAAACCTCGCGCCGATGGACCCGGTCACGCTCGGCCTCTGCAGCCAGATCGATCTCGATCTTGAAGTCGAGAAGGCCTCGAAGGGTCGTCCGCTGCCAACCGCTGCCGAACTGGGTGCATCGCTGCAGCCGGCGGCAGAAGCAGAAAACATCGGCTTCAGCGGTTTCCGCAGCGAACGCGAGGAAGAAAAAGAGAAGGAAATCGATGCGAACGCCGTGTTCGCCAAGCTTTCCTCCCTCAAGTCGACCCGCAAGGAAGACGACGAGGAAGACGACGGCCGCTTCTAAGCCGCGATCTTCGCGATACGAATTTAAGAAAGCCCTGGGCCACCGCCCGGGGCTATTTGGGCCCTCAGTCGCCAGCCTACGTGTCGCCTGTGCGCGCCACAGCCGGCCCGCCCCCTCCATAGCCCTTGGCGGCAAGCGCGTCTGTCACCGCATCCAGTGCGCCCGGATCCTCGATAGTAGCAGGCATGGTCCAGGGCATCCCGTCCGCGATCTTCTGCATCGTTCCCCGCAGGATTTTGCCCGAGCGTGTCTTGGGAAGCTTCGGCACGATCATGACCGTCTTGAACGCCGCAACCGGGCCGATCTGCGAGCGCACCATTTCTGCGACTTCCGACGAGATCTTCTCCGTTTCCCGTGAAACATTGTGCTTCAGGACAAGGAAGCCGCAGGGGATCTGCCCCTTCACCGTATCGCTGATGCCGATCACGGCGCATTCCGCCACATCAGGATGTTTCGCGCAGACCTCTTCCATCGAACCGGTCGAGAGACGATGCCCGGCGCAGTTGATGATGTCGTCGGTGCGGGCCATCACGAAGACATAGCCGTCCTCGTCGATCACGCCTGCATCCGCGGTCGTATAGTACCCGGGGAAGGTGCTGAGACAGGTCTCGCGGAAACGCTCATCTGCGCTCCAGAAGGTCGGCAGGCATCCGGGCGGCAGCGGCAGCCGGATGGCGAGATTGCCGAGCGTGCCCGCCGGCACGGGCACTCCGGAATCGTCGAGAACATCGATGGCGTAGCCGGGCATCGGTCGTGTCGGAGATCCGTGCTTGAACGGCATCAGCCCGAGACCCATCGGATTGGCGGCGATTGGCCAGCCGGTCTCGGTCTGCCACCAGTGGTCGATGACGGGAACTTTCAGCTTCTGCTCCGCCCATTTGAGCGTTTCCGGATCGGCCCTTTCGCCAGCCAGAAACAGGGCTCTCAAACCCTGGAGATCGTAACGCCCGATAAGCTCGCCGTCCGGGTCCTCCCGCCGGATCGCCCGGAACGCCGTCGGCGCGGTAAAGAAGACCTTGACGTCATGGTCGGCGATGACCCGCCAGAAGGTCCCCGCATGCGGCGTCCCCACTGGTTTGCCCTCGAAGATGACGCTGGTACAGCCGGCAAGCAGCGGCGCGTAGACGATATAGGAATGACCGACCACCCAACCGATATCAGACGCGGTCCAGAACACGTCGCCCGGCTTTATCCCGAAAATGTTCGGCATGCTCCAGGCGAGCGCCACCATGTACCCGCCATTGTCTCGCACCACGCCCTTCGGCTTTCCCGTCGTACCGGATGTGTAGAGAATGTAGAGCGGATCGGTGGCTTTGACCGCCACGCAGTCGATATCCCGGCCGCGCGCCTTGCCGACCACATCAGCAAAATCGAGCTCACCCTTTTCGGGCCTGAGCTGCGCTATGAGTTCCGGCCGCTGCACGATGAGACAATGCTCGGGCTTGACGGCCGCGAGCTCGATTGCCTTGTCGAGAAGCGGCTTGTAGGCGACGACCCGACCGGGCTCCAGTCCGCAGCTCGCCGAGATCACCAGTTTCGCCTGTGAATCGTTCAGCCGTGCTGCCAGTTCCTGGGCCGCGAAACCGCCGAACACGACGGAATGCACAGCGCCGATCCGCGCGCAGGCGAGCATCGAGAAGATCGCTTCCGGCACCATCGGCATGTAGATGACGACCCGGTCGCCGTAACCGACGCCGAGATCGCGCATCACAGTCGCAATCGCCTTCACCTCCGCCAGAACCTCGGCATAGGTGAAGGACCGTTGCGCACCGGTCATCGCGCTGTCGTGGATAAAAGCCAGCCGATCGCCGTTGCCAGCCGCGACATGACGGTCGAGGCAATTGTAGCAGGTGTTGGTTTCACCTCCCACGAACCATCGGCCATAGACACCGGCATTGGCATCAAAGACCGCGTCCGGTTCCCTGAACCAGTCGATCGCCTTTGACGCGGACTTCCAGAAGGCCTCGGGATTGTTTTCCCAGCTGCTGTAAACGTCGAAATATTGGCTTTGCATCTGTACCTCCCAACACAACCGCATAGCCTGATCGTGCGAGTGTAGGGGAGGGATGATCGGCCGGGAAGCCCGACCAACGGGTTAGACTTCAGCGCGTGCCGAAGATCGCCGAACCGACGCGAACGCTGGTGGCGCCGAATTCCACCGCCGTCTCGAAATCGCCGGACATGCCCATGGAAAGCTTCTCCACGCCGCATTCTTTGGCGAGCTTGGCCAGAAGCGCAAAATGCGGTCCCGGATTTTCATCCGCCGGCGGAATGCACATCAGCCCTTCCACAGCGAGCCCCAGTTCGTTGCGGCAAAGCTCGACGAACACCACCGTCTCTTTCGGCTCGATGCCGGCCTTTTGCGGTTCGAGCCCGGTATTCACCTGCACATAGAGCTTTGGCGACTTGCCCTGCTTGCCCATTTCCACGGCCAGCGCTCTCGCAATCTTCTCGCGGTCCACCGTTTCGATCACGTCGAACAGAGCCACCGCATCGGCCGCCTTGTTGGACTGCAGCGGACCGATCAGATGAAGCACGATGCCGGGCGTTTCCGCCTTCAGCTCCGGCCACTTGCCCTGGCTCTCCTGCACCCGGTTTTCCCCGAACACACGCTGGCCGACGGCGATCACCGGCCGGATGTCGTCCGCATCGAATGTCTTGGAGACAGCGACAAGCGAGACGGAGCCCGCGGAGCGATTGGCCGTCTCTTCCGCCTTGCCGATCCTTGTCCTGACTTCCTGGAGCCGTTGTTCGACGCTCATTGTCCGTGACCTTTCGCTATTCTTGTGATGCAAGCGATTAAAGCCCATATGAGGCTCTGCCAAGGGCATGTCCCATCAAAGTTTGGCACGCGGCAGGCCTCAAAAACTTGACGCTTGCGGCCATTCATGGTGAAGGTCTGCCCGACTCCTATATCCTGATTTCCCGGAATATCATCCAGATGGCGACTGAACGTTACAACCCGCGCGATGCCGAACCCCGTTGGCAGCAGACCTGGAACGAGGCGAAGGTTTTCGAAACCGACAATGCCGATCCGCGGGAAAAGTATTACGTCCTCGAGATGTTCCCCTATCCGTCCGGCCGCATTCACATGGGCCACGTGCGCAATTATGCGATGGGTGACGTTGTTGCCCGCTACAAGCGCGCCCGCGGCTTCAACGTTCTGCATCCCATGGGCTGGGACGCGTTCGGCATGCCGGCCGAAAACGCCGCGCGTGACAACAAGACCCACCCGAAGGCCTGGACCTATCAGAACATCGAATCCATGAAGAAGCAGCTGAAGGCAATGGGCCTTTCGCTGGACTGGTCACGCGAGTTCGCCACTTGCGACGTGGAATATTACCAGCAGCAGCAGCACCTGTTCCTCGACATGATGGAAAAGGGCCTGGTCTATCGGAAGCAATCCAAGGTCAACTGGGATCCGGTCGACCAGACGGTTCTGGCCAACGAGCAGGTGATCGACGGTCGCGGCTGGCGCTCCGGCGCTCTGGTAGATCAGCGCGAGCTGGTGCAGTGGTTCTTCAAGATCACCGATTTCAGCCAGGATCTGCTCGACGAATTGGATAACCTCGATCAGTGGCCTGAAAAGGTCCGGCTGATGCAGAAGAACTGGATCGGCCGCTCCGAAGGCATGAGCCTGCGCTGGGAAATCGTGACGGACACCGCACCTGCGGGCGTCGATAAGGACGTGACGGTCTATACGACCCGTCCGGACACGCTGTTCGGCGCCTCGTTCCTCGCCATCGCTGCCGATCATCCGCTGGCGAAGGCCGCGGCTGCGAACAACCCCGAGATCGAAGCCTTCGCCGAGGAATGCCGCCGTCAGGGGACATCCCTTGCTGCGCTGGAAACGGCCGAGAAAAAGGGCATAGACACCGGCGTCCGCGTCCGCCATCCGCTCGATCCTTCGTGGGAACTGCCGGTCTATGTCGCGAACTTTGTGCTGATGGAATACGGCACGGGCGCCATCTTTGGCTGCCCGGCCGGCGACCAGCGCGACCTGGATTTCGCCCGCAAATACGATCTGCCGGTCGTTGCCGTCGTGATGCCCGAAGATGGTGATGCCGCCACGTTCGAGATCGGCGATACCGCTTTCGTCGATGACGGCGTGATGATCAACTCCCGCTTCCTGGACGGCAAGTCCACGGATGAGGCGTTTCAGATCATTGCCGACAAGCTGTCCGAACAGACACTGGGAAATGCACCGCAGGGCGAGCGCAAGGTGAACTTCCGCCTGCGCGACTGGGGTATTTCCCGCCAGCGCTACTGGGGTTGCCCAATCCCTGTCATCCATTGCGAAGTCTGCGGCGTCGTGCCGGTGCCGAAGAAGGACCTGCCGGTACAGTTGCCCGACGACGTCACCTTCGACCTGCCGGGCAACCCGCTCGATCGCCACCCGACCTGGCGCCATGTCAGCTGCCCGAAATGCGGCCACGATGCCCGTCGCGAGACGGACACGATGGATACGTTCGTCGATTCCAGCTGGTATTTCACCCGCTTTACAGCCCCGTGGCTGAACGAGCCGACAAACCCTGCCGTTGCCGATCGCTGGTTGCCTGTCGATCAGTATATCGGCGGCATTGAGCACGCGATCCTGCATCTGCTCTATTCGCGCTTCTTCACCCGCGCTATGCGCGAGACCGGCCATGTGGCCGTGAAGGAACCCTTCAAGGGCCTGTTCACGCAGGGCATGGTCGTTCATGAGACCTACCGTCTCGGCGGTTCTGGCCAGAACGGTGAATGGGTTGCTCCTGCCGATATTCGCATCGAGGAAGTCGACGGCAAACGCAGCGCGACGCTTTTGGCTGGTGGTGCTGATGTCACCATCGGCTCGATCGAAAAGATGTCGAAGTCGAAGAAGAATGTCGTCGATCCCGATGACATCATCGCATCCTACGGCGCCGATACGGCCCGCTTCTTCGTTCTCTCCGATAGCCCGCCGGATCGCGACGTGATCTGGTCGGAAGCTGGCGTCGAAGGTGCCTACCGCTTCACCCAGCGCCTCTGGCGCCTGATCTCGGAAGCCGCCGACAACCTGAAGACGGTCGATCCGACTCCGGCTAAGGATGGCGATGGACTGGCAATCTCGCAGCTTGCTCACAAGACGCTGCAGGCCGTGCAGGGCGATCTCGACAAGCTGTCCTTCAACAAGGCCGTGGCTCGCATCTACGAACTGGTCAACGCGCTTGCAGCGCCGCTCACCGATGTCGCAGCCGGCAAGGGCGACGCCGCTTACCGTGCCGCTGTTCGCAACGCCTCGGAAATCCTGATCCAGATCGTCGCGCCAATGACGCCGCATCTGGCCGAGGAATGTTGGGCTGTGCTCGGCAATGGCGAGATGGTATCGAGAACCGCCTGGCCACAGTTCGACCAGGCTCTCGTCGTCGAAAACGACGTCACGATGCCGGTCCAGATCAACGGCAAGAAGCGCGCCGAATTGACAATCGCGCGCGACGCGGATCAAACTGCCGTCGAGGCTGCAGCCCTCGCACTCGACGTGGTAAAAGCCGCTCTCGATGGCAAGCCACCGAAGAAGATCATCGTCGTCCCACAGAGGATCGTGAACATTGTTGCCTGATCGTTCATTCCGCCGCTTTGGCATCGCACTTGGCGTCGTCGGCCTTGCCCTTCTGGCGGGATGCCAGGCACGGCCTCTGTATTCCCAACAGGAAGGCACCGGGCAGAAGCTGGCATCCGTGGAGTTTGCGGATCCGAAAACCCGTATCGAGCAGGTGATCCGCAACAATCTCGTCTTCCTCACCGGTCATGGTACAGGCGAGACCGCGCATCCGCTCTACGAAGTAAAGATGACGGCCACGAGCTCCGCCTCGAGCATTCTAGACCTTACCAGCGACGATGACACCGTGTCTGTCAGCAACATCCCTGTTGCCGGCCGCGTTCAGGTGGATGTCACCTATACGCTGACCCGTATCAGCGACAGCAAGATCCTGAAATCGGCCAAGCGCGAAGTTGTCGCCTTGATCGATGTCCCGGGACAGAGCTTTGCAAAATTGCGCGCAATCCGCGACGCTGAAAACCGTGCTGCCCGCGAGACAGCCGAGTTCCTGCGTGGTGAAATCGCCATTGCCCTTGCCCGCGAGCCCCAGTCGCCTCCCGTATGGCAGAAATAAAATCCCACGAGTTCGACCGGTTTCTTGACAAGTCGGTCGGCCTCTACAAGATCTTCGTCATCTATGGGCCAGATCGCGGGCTCGTTTCCGAGCGGGCTGCGCAGATCGCAGCCAAGACCGGTGTCGCGCAGGACGACCCATTCGCGATGCTCAAGCTGGATGTATCCGATCTCCAGGGCGATCCCGGCCGTCTGCTTGATGAGGTCAACTCACTCGGCCTTTTCGGAGGCGCCAAGCTCGTCTGGCTCCGTGGCGCAATGAACGAGAAGCCGCTGATGGATGCCATGCAGGCGCTCGCCAAGGATGAGCCTCCCGCCAATATCTTAATCATCGAGGCTGGTGACCTGAAGAAGGGCAGCGGCCTTCGCAAGGTGGTGGAGCCGGTCCGCTCCATCGCCGTCATTCCCTGCTATGCGGACGATGCACGCGCGCTTGCTGGCCTGATCGATACGGAACTGTCGGCCGAAGGCCTCACCATCAGCGGCGCTGCCCGCCAGCGCCTGATGGAGCTTCTCGGCGGCGATCGAATCGCATCCCGCAATGAGGTGAAGAAGCTGGCGCTCTATTGTCGCGGTGCGGGGACTGTTACCGAAGATCACGTCGATGAAATCATCGGCGATGCGAGCAGCGTCTCCGCGGACGAGGCCGTCGACGCCATTCTCTCCGGGGACGTAGCGTCTCTTCAGCGCGCTTTTCAGAAGGTGTTGGTATCCAAGACGCCGATCTTTCTGATCCTGCAATCCTGCCTCAGACAGTTCCAGTTGCTGGATGTGATGCGGGCGGAAATGGACGACAAGAAGCTGCAGGCCGCACAGGTCATGATGACGCTCGGCCGCCATATCCATTTCAAGCGCAAGCCGATTATCGAAAAGGCGCTGCGATCCTGGACCGCGGCGGCACTTGCCCGCGAAACCGAGCGCCTGCAGGCGGCCGTCCTTCAGTCCCGGCAAAGACAAAGTCTCGAGCCCAGCATCGCCTTCCACAGCCTGATGGCAATCGCGATACAGTCGTCGCGATATCGCTGAAGACGATCTGGGAAGACGCTAACCGCGCCGCTCCAGCAACCGGCAAACCTCTTCAAGCTGCTCGAGATTGCGGTAGTTGATCCGAACCTGGCCGCTGCCGCCGCGGTGATTGATCTTCACATCCAGTCCGAGAGCATCGGTCAACGTGCGCTCCAAGGCCAGCGTATCGGAATCTTTTTCGACCGACTTGGTTTCAAGCTGGGGCATGCCCTGGGACTTGATATCGTTTTGCGCAAGCCGCTCTGCGTCGCGCACCGACATGCCTTTGGACACGATCGTGCGCGCGAGGGACGAGGGATCGGACGTGGTGATCAAGGCACGCGCGTGACCAGCCGAAAGGCTTCCGGCAGACAGCATGTCGCGAACCGGGTCCGGCAATTTCAGAAGGCGAAGGCTGTTTGCGACATGACTGCGGCTCTTGCCGATGATTTCACCCAGATCGTTCTGGGTATAGCCATGTTCGGCAATCAACTGCTCGTAACCGAGTGCCTCTTCGAGCGGATTGAGGTCGGACCGCTGAACGTTTTCAACGATTGCGATTTCAAGTGCGGTCCGATCGTCTACGTCGCGGACGATGACCGGGATCTCAGTCAGTCCCGCCAGTTGCGCTGCACGCCACCGGCGCTCACCGGCAATGATCTCAAGGCGACCGTCGACTGTCCGAACAACGACCGGCTGGACAATGCCATGCTGCCTGATCGAGCTGGCGAGATCCTGCAGCTCCGCCTCATCGAAATGGCGCCTGGGGTTTTTCGGACTGCGCGAAACATGCTCGATCGGCACCATACGGTCTGGATTGACGTTTTTCGCAGGTGCATTGACCTGCACAGGCTGATCCATCTCACCGATAAGCGCAGCAAGCCCGCGGCCCAGCCGCCTTTTCGAGGGATCTTCGTTCATCCTGTCACCTGTTATTTCGTGTAATCAAAGAAGGGTTTCAAGCCGCCTTGCGCCGACGTTCCCGCTGGATCACCTCGGAGGCGAGCTGAAGGTAGGCCTGGCTCCCGGCGCATTTCAGATCATAAAGAATAGCCGGCTTACCATATGAAGGCGCTTCGGATACCCGAACGTTGCGCGGGATCAGTGTGTGGTACACCTTATCGCCGAGATATGTCCTGACGTCGCTGACGACCTGTTGGGCCAGATTGTTGCGCGCATCGAACATCGTCAGAACGATGCCCTGGATATCGAGCAGCGGATTGACCGTCCGGCGGACTTGGTCAACCGTTTCCAAGAGCTGGCTCAAACCCTCGAGCGCAAAGAACTCGCACTGCAGAGGTACGAGCACCGAATGCGCTGCCGCCATCGCATTCATCGTCAGGAGATTGAAAGAGGGTGGGCAGTCGACGAGGATATAAGAATATGCACGCGCGACATCAGTATCCAGCGCCCGCTTTAACCGGAAAGCGCGGTCCGTGGCCTGCGAAATCTCCATCTCGAAACCGAGAAGATCCATGGTGGAGGGAACGATGGACAGGTTCGGAACAGCAGTCGGAACGGCAGTTTCACCAATATCGCTTTCACCCATCAGCACGTCATAAGACGAATGAACGCGATCCTTGCGGTTAATACCGAGGCCAGTGCTGGCGTTTCCCTGAGGATCAAGGTCGATGATGAGGACGTTTTCGCCGATTGCGGCGAGCGCCGTTGCCAGGTTGATCGCTGTCGTCGTCTTACCGACGCCGCCTTTTTGATTAGCGATGGTAATAATACGGTTCTTTTCGAACATATCGCACCTGACTTTACGGGTCCTTGCGTCGGAGGTTGCTGATCTCAAGAATAACCGAGTCCTGCTCGACAACGCTTTGGTGTTCTAGCAGATCGAAATCCCAGCGACTACGGGCTTCGCTGACTTCACGGCGATAATCCCGGCCTTTGTGGAAGAAGCCTCTGGCTTCCGTTTCGACCATCCAATCGGAGGAATAGGATAGAAGTTGGTTGAGATCAGCCAGAGCGCGAGCGGAAACGCGCTGGCATCCAGGCAAGTCATGTGTCGCCTGCTCAATCCG
The DNA here is from genome assembly GCF_050500185.1 of Neorhizobium sp. DAR64862/K0K3. Classification (NCBI taxonomy): domain Bacteria; kingdom Pseudomonadati; phylum Pseudomonadota; class Alphaproteobacteria; order Hyphomicrobiales; family Rhizobiaceae; genus Neorhizobium; species Neorhizobium sp. DAR64862/K0K3. Next base: position 3,104,484 of record NZ_CP191449.1, on the reverse strand, counting down.
GAGCGGATGAACCGAACCCCGAGCTCCGGTTTCGTTCAGGGCGACGCGGAGGAAAGCAGCCTTTTTATGGTTGCTTTCGACCAAGTGAACCCAACCATCTTCAAGCTCGGCGAGCAATATCGCGGTCACGACGCCCGGAAAGCCACCGCCCGAGCCAAGATCGATCCATTTTGATGGCTCCGGGGATAGTTGAAAGATTTGCGCGCTATCGGCGATATGGCGCTGCCAAATCTCGTTCAGGGTCGAGGGAGCGACAAGGTTGATTGTTTTCGCCCACTTGGAGAAGAGCGTGGCAAAGTGCTCAAGCCTCTCCTGCGTTTCACGTGAAACACTTCTGCCGTTCAACATCATGCCGAGACTCGTTTTACGCGATCCGAGACCGCGGCTTCTTTTTTTACAAGCGCAAGAATAAGTGCCAACGCTGCCGGCGTCATACCGTCAACTTTCGCGGCCTGCGCCATATTGCTGGGCTGATGCTTCGCGAGCTTTATTCGTAGCTCGTTTGAGAGACCGGGCACTGTAGAATAATCGAAGGACACGGGGATGGTTTTTGACTCATCGCGGATCATTGAGCCAATATCTGCAGCCTGTCTATTCATGTAGACAGAGTAGGTGGATTCGATCTCGAGAGCTTCCGCTACCTTTGGATTGACCCCACGGAGTTCTCCCCAGACACCGGCCAGCCCAGCCATCGATTGGTTGGGGTAGGCGAGCAGCTCGTACGCCGTACGCCGCTGGCCGTCCTGATTGAGGGACAATCCGTGAGCTGCACCCTGGCTAGGCGTCAGCGAGAGGGATTTCAGCATCGCACGGGTGTCGTCGACTGCTTTGGAGTAGGCCGCGAACTTCGCTGCACGATCAGCGCCCACGCAGCCCAGTTCGATGCCCTTCTGAGTGAGCCTGATATCGGCATTGTCGGCTCGTAGCGAAAGGCGGTATTCTGCACGTGATGTAAACATCCGATAAGGTTCCGTCACGCCCTTCGACGTGAGGTCATCGACCATGACACCGATATAGGATTCGGCACGACTGAACGGCTCCGGCTGGCCTCCCGAAGCCGTGATCGCTGCTGAAAGGCCGGCGACCATTCCTTGCGCGGCAGCTTCCTCGTAACCCGTGGTGCCGTTGATCTGGCCAGCCAGGAACAGCCCCGGCAATTTCTTGACTTCCAGCGTGGGTGTCAATTCCCGCGGATCAACATAGTCATACTCGATCGCATAGCCGGGCTGAATAATCTCGACCTGCTCAAGGCCCAGGATAGTGCGGATGAAAGCTTCCTGGACTGATGCGGGCAGGGACGTGGATATTCCGTTTGGGTAAACAGTTGGATCATCAAGCCCTTCGGGCTCCAGGAAGATCTGGTGCCCGTCGCGCTCACCGAACCGCACGATCTTGTCTTCGATCGACGGACAATAACGCGGGCCCACGCCCTCGATCTGGCCGGAATACATTGCGGACCGGTGGATGTTGTCGGAGATGATCCGATGGGTCGCCTCGTTCGTGCGGGTCACTCCACAGCTGATCTGTGGCGTTACGATTTTATCGGTCATGAACGAGAATGGAACTGGCTGCTCATCGGCTTCCTGCTTGTCGAGCTTGTCCCAGGCGATGGTCCGCCCATCAAGCCGTGCCGGTGTGCCGGTTTTCAGGCGCCCCAGGGCGACGCCAAGGCCGAGAAGCGTCGCTGACAGCCCGAGCGATGGCTCCTCACCCACCCGACCGGCCGGTATCTTTTCCTGCCCGATATGAATAAGCCCGCGCAGGAACGTACCGGTCGTGAGTACAGCCGTTCCGCATCCGAATCGACGGCCATCCTTCAGGATGACAGATGACACTCGACCAGTTTCTTTGATGAGGTCGAATGCATCACCCTCGATGACAGTCAGGTTCAGGTGATTGAAGATTTCCTGCTGCATCGCTTCACGGTAAAGGCGTCGGTCGGCTTGCGTACGGGGACCACGAACGGCGGGACCCTTTTTCCGGTTGAGCAAACGGAACTGGATTCCGGAAACGTCTGCGACGCGGCCCATCAGACCGTCAAGCGCATCGACCTCGCGCACGAGGTGACCTTTGCCCAGCCCGCCAATCGCGGGATTGCAGGACATGACACCAATCGTTTCGCGTTTGTGTGTGATCAGGGCCGTCCTCGCGCCCATCCGCGCTGCAGCGCTCGCGGCCTCGCAACCCGCGTGACCACCACCAATGACGATGACATCGAAATTTTGGTCCATATTCATTGTCCCACGTCGGCCGAGTGTTTCACGTGAATCATTTTCCGATACAGAACTGCGAGAAGATAACATCCAGCAACTGCTCGACATCGACCCGGCCCGTAATGCGCCCCAAGGCGGATGCGGCTGCTCGGAGGCTCTCGGCTCTCAAGTCAAGTTCCGTGCCGTTTAACGCCTCTGCGATAAAATTGGAAGCATCTTTCAGTGCGTCGACCTGGCGAGCTCTGTTCGGAACCAGCGTACCGGTCCACAGCGCTGTGATCTTTCGGAGGATGGTCTCCCTGAGGAGCTCGAGCCCGTCGCCGGTCCTTGTGGAGATGCAAAGGTCGAATTCGTCCGAAGGTGCGTGCGCATCCAGCTTCGTTCCGACAGTCAGAACGTTAGCGTGACTAAACTCATGGTTTTGTAACGCCGGCGAATCGATCTCGTTGAGAGAGAGGATCATGTCGGCTTGCTCGATCGCAACACGGGCCCGACGGATCCCTTCGACTTCAACAATGTCGTCGCTTTCCCGCAGGCCAGCCGTATCGAAGAAACGGACGAGATAACCCGACATGTCGAGATCGACATGCAGGATATCCCGGGTCGTTCCTGCACGTTCCGTCACAATCGCCACATCCCGGTTCGCAAGCGCGTTCAAAAGGCTGCTTTTGCCCGCATTCGGAGGCCCGGCGATGACGATCTTGTAGCCATCCCGGATGATCTCGCCAGACTTTGCGGTTTCCAGATGCTGGAGAAGTTCCAGATAAATCTGGCCCACCTCGCTCCAGACCCGCTCCGATACGGAACCGGGCACGTCGTCCTCGTCAGCGAAATCCAGCTCGGCCTCGATCAGAGCACGCGACCGCGTCAGCCGCTCAGCCCAGTCGATATAGAGCGCTGACTGTCCGCCAAAGCTTTGCTCGACCGCAAGACGGCGCTGCATTTCCGTTTCGGCAGAGATGAGATCCGCAAGACCTTCAATCTCGACCAGATCCAGCTTGCCGTTCTCAAACGCTCGCCTTGAAAACTCGCCCGCCTCTGCCAACCTCAGTCCGTCGATTTGCTCGAGCTCTAGGACGAGAGCTGCAACAACGGCGCGGCTGCCATGCACATGCAGTTCGACGCAGTCTTCTCCCGTAAACGAGTTTGGCCCCGGGAAGCCGACCACCAGTCCCTGATCGATGATCGCGCCGTTTCGGCCGCGAATCGTTCTGAGCGATGCTTTACGGTCTGTCGCTAAACGACCAGCAAGCGTCTCAGCCGCGGTGAAGGCTTGGTTGCCGCTTAGCCTGATAACGGCGAGACCTGCGGGCGGTGCTCCACTCGAAAGGGCAAAGATCGTATCAGGGTTCATGGTGCGGCTTTCGGACTGTGTCCCAGAAACTCGAAAGCGCCCGTCTTTACGACGGGCGCCTCTCGGTAACAGTGAATCCGGCTAAGGATCAGGTGTTCATCGAGTCGAAGAAGTCGCTGTTGCTCTTGGTCTGCTTCAGCTTGTCGATCAGGAACTCGATTGCATCGGTCGTTCCCATCGGCGCGAGAATGCGACGGAGAACAAAGATCTTCTGCAGGTCCTGGCGCTGGACGAGGAGGTCTTCCTTGCGCGTGCCGGATTTCAGAATATCCATGGCCGGGAAGATGCGCTTGTCTGCAACCTTGCGGTCGAGCACGATTTCCGAGTTGCCGGTACCCTTGAACTCTTCGAAGATGACTTCGTCCATACGGCTGCCCGTATCGATCAGCGCCGTAGCGATGATGGTCAGCGATCCGCCTTCTTCAATATTACGGGCGGCACCGAAGAAGCGCTTCGGGCGCTGCAGGGCGTTGGCATCCACACCACCGGTCAGAACCTTGCCGGATGACGGAACGACCGTGTTGTAGGCGCGGCCAAGACGGGTGATGGAGTCGAGCAGAATGACGACATCGCGCCCGTGTTCGACCAGACGTTTCGCCTTCTCGATGACCATTTCAGCCACCTGAACGTGGCGGATGGCGGGTTCGTCGAAGGTCGAGGAAACAACTTCGCCCTTCACCGAGCGCTGCATGTCCGTCACTTCTTCCGGCCGCTCGTCGATCAGGAGAACGATGAGATAGCACTCGGGGTGGTTAGCCGTGATCGAATGCGCGATGTTCTGCAAGAGAACGGTCTTACCCGTGCGCGGCGGCGCGACGATCAGGCCGCGCTGGCCCTTGCCGAGCGGTGCGACGAGATCGATCACGCGCGCCGAATTGTCCTTCGACGTCGGAACGTCGAGTTCCATCTTGAAGCGCTCATTCGGGTAGAGCGGCGTCAGATTGTCGAAATGCACCTTGTGGCGGATTTTTTCCGGGTCGTCGAAGTTGATCGTGTTGACCTTTAGCAGCGCGAAATAGCGCTCGCCTTCCTTCGGCCCGCGGATCGGTCCCTCGACGGTGTCGCCGGTCTTCAGCGAAAAGCGGCGAATCTGCGAGGGAGAGATGTAGATATCATCGGGGCCAGGCAGGTAATTGGCATTGGCCGAACGGAGAAATCCGAAGCCATCCTGCAGAACTTCAACGACACCTTCGCCGATGATCTCGACATCCTGGCTGGCCAGGATCTTGAGAATCGCAAACATCAATTCCTGCTTGCGCATGGTGCTGGCGTTTTCCACCTCCAGCGATTCGGCGAATGTCAGCAAATCGGTCGGCGATTTGCTCTTGAGTTCTTGAAGCTTCATTTCAGCCATGAAGAGGGGACCATATTCAGAATTTTTTGGGGAAACAGGCGTGTCGGTGAAATTCGCTACCGCGGAAGACACCGGGGTAGGACAGACGATTACACACATGCCACGAGATGAGATGGCTGGGAAAATAGCTGTTCACGAGCACGCCTGCAAGGGGGAGGGGCAGGCGGAGTTAAGAAAAAGCTCAAGACACCATCAAAATGGCTTAACGATGACCATTATTACGATGGCAATCATCAAAACCGTCGGGATCTCGTTCATCAGCCGCCAGTAACTAGCGGTTTTTCGCGGCCCATCTATGGCAAAAGCCCGAACTGCAGCACTGAACCGCATATGCGCCATGGTGAGCAGCAGGACAAACAGGATCTTGGCATGAAGCCATCCGCCCTGGAAACCGTAGACCGCCCAGGCGAGATAAAGCCCAAGCGCCCAGCTGATCATCATCGCCGGGTTCATGATGATTTTCAAGAGCCGCCCCTCCATCACTTTGAAGGTTTCCGACTGGGCGGAGCCGGGTTCGGCATCGGTGTGATAGATGAAAAGCCTGGGAAGGTAGAGGAGCCCGGCCATCCAGGAAATCACGGCGATGACGTGAAAGGCCTTGATGTAGAGCAGGAAATCATCCGGCCGCAGCCAGTAGATAAAAAACAGCACGACGACGAAAACCGAAAGCGCCGTCGCCGCCCGGAACGCGACACGCCGGCCATTTCCGGCACCGGTGCGGTCGTCCGGCGTCATACGCCCGATCCTCTGACCCGTTTTACAAGATGCGCAACGGTCTGCGGATCCGCCTGCGGTGTGATGCCGTGGCCGAGATTGAAGATCAGCGGTCCCTGTCCAAGCCCCTGGAGGATAGCATCGATCCCGTCGTCGAGGGACTTTCCGCCCGCCACCACGCGCATTGGATCGAGATTGCCCTGGACGGGCCCGTCCTTCTGCAGCTCCTGCGCAAACGACATCGGCACCGACCAATCGAGCCCGATTGCATCTGCGCCCGTCCGGGCCCGGTAGTGTTTGAGGTTCATGCCTGCACCCTTGGCGAAAGCAATCACCTTCGCGTCAGGTCGCGCTGCCTTGATGATATCGATGATCCGCCGCACGGGCTTGATCGAGAATTCCTCGAATTCCTTCTCCCCGAGCACGCCGGCCCAGGAATCGAAGATCTGCACGACATCTGCGCCCGCATCGATCTGACCGATCAGATATTCGGCAGACATCTCCGCCAGCAGAGCCAGCAGTTTTTCAAAGGCCTCGGGGTAGCGGTAGGCGAACAGACGTGCCGGCGCTTGGTCCGGTGTTCCCTGACCGGCGATCATATAGGTCGCAACGGTCCAGGGAGCCCCGCAGAAGCCGATCAGGGCAGTTTCAGGGGGTAGCTCCAGCCGAAGCCTCCGAACCGTCTCCAGCACCGGTGCAAGGTGGGAAAGCATCGTACTGCCATCGAGCGCTGCAATCCCTGCTTCGTCGATCGGATCCATCCTTGGACCCTCTCCCTGCACGAAGCGAACATTGCGCTTCAAGGCATCGGGAATGACGAGGATATCGGAAAACAGGATGGCTGCGTCGAACTGGTAGCGCCGGATAGGCTGAAGCGTCACTTCGACAGCCAGATCCGGCGTATAACAGAGATCGAGAAACGAACCGGCTGCCGCACGGACTTCGCGGTACTCGGGCAGATATCGACCTGCCTGCCTCATAAGCCATATCGGCGGTGGGGTGATCGTCCTGCCGTTCAGCACCTCAACGATCTTCCTGGTCGGACCGGCCAATGGGTTCTCCAAATAAAGAAAATAAGATTCTTAAGATCTTCTATTTCTTAGAGTCGGTGAGTAGCAAGGATTAAAACTCCTGCACAGAAGACGCGACGATCTGCCGCTCCGTACCGTTGAAAAGGAAAACTTCCGGGCATTCTTGGCAGAGCTTCTGGATAACCATATTTCGATCAGGGATATCAATTGCTTGTGCCTGGCGCTTGGTGAAGCTCTCTTGTGGATATCTTGTGAATCCAGCGATAGGTTCATCCGGTTATCCCCGCTTTGAACAGGGGGCCTGAAACGGCTTCCTCGAAATACGCGATTGTGGACAACTCGGAGGTTATCCCAGGGGTCTGGCTCGGCCCTCGAAAGGCGGTCAGTCTCTCCCCGGTTATCAACAGAGGACGAAGAACAACGTGGAGAACAGAAAAAACTTCTTCCATCTCCACCTCATATCTGACTCCACCGGCGAGACCCTGATCTCGACAGGACGCGCGGCGGCAGCCCAGTTCCAGACCTCGCTCGCCGTCGAGCACGTCTATCCGCTGGTGCGAAACCGCAAGCAGGTTCTCGCCGTGCTGGAGGCGATCGATCGTGAACCGGGGATCGTCCTCTATACGATCGTTGATCGCGAGCTTGCGAAACTGCTGGACGACCGCTGCCGTCAGATAGGAACACCGTGCGTCAACGTGCTGGAACCGGTTATGGCGACATTCCAGACCTATCTCGGAGCACCGTCTAAATACCGCGTCGGCGCGCAGCATGCGCTCAACGCGGAATATTTCGCCCGCATCGAAGCGCTGAACTTCACCATGGATCATGACGATGGCCAGATGCCCGAAGGGTACGACGAGGCCGATGTCGTACTGGTCGGGATCAGCCGCACCTCGAAGACGCCGACCAGCATCTATCTCGCCAACCGCGGAATCAAGACGGCCAATATCCCGATCGTGCCGGGCGTCGACCTTCCGCACGCACTTCTGTCTGCAACCCGGCCCCTGATCGTCGGGCTGGTCGCGACGACGGACCGCATTTCACAGGTGCGCGAACACCGCGAACTCGGAACCACGCAAAATTTCGATCGCGGTCATTATACGGATCGGGCAACGATTAACGAGGAACTGAAATATGCACGAGCGCTCTGCTCGCGCCACGGCTGGCCGGTCATCGACGTCACCCGTCGGTCGATCGAGGAGACGGCGGCGGCCATCGTTGCGCTCCGCCCGAAGCTACGGTAATCCGGCACTAATTCCATCCGGAGATCTGCCGTGACAATGTCTCACTCCAGGCCACTCATACTGGCCTCATCCAGCAAGTTCAGACGCATGTTGATGGAAAATGCGGGGCTGAGTTTCGAAAGCCGGGCCGCCGATATCGATGAACGTCAGATCGAGGCGGGACTGGTGGGCGCCAGCCCAGATATCGTCGCGCTGACCTTGGCAAAGGCCAAGGCGCTCGATGTCAGCAGACACTATCCTTCCGCCATCGTCATCGGGTCGGATCAGACCATGTCGCTCGATCATCGCGTTTATCACAAGCCGAAATCACGGGAAGAGGCGCGCGAAAGCCTGCTCTCTCTGTCGGACAGGACGCATAGGCTGAACAGCGCCGTCGCTCTTGTGCGCGATGGCGAAACCCTTTGGGAGCATGTTGCACACGCCGATCTTACCGTCAGACCGCTCAGCGAGATATTCGTGGATCGCTATCTGGATAGGGTGGGCGAAACGGTGTTCGGAAGCGTCGGCGCCTACCAGTTGGAAGGTGAGGGCATTCAGCTATTCTCGCGGATCGATGGAGATTACTTCACCGTTCTCGGCCTCCCCATGCTGCCGCTTCTCGACACTTTACGCGCTATCGGAGCGATCGATGGCTGATTCACGTGAAACACTTTTGGTTAACGCTTTCGTAACGGGGTGGCCGATCAAGCACTCGCGTTCGCCGATCATCCACGGTCATTGGCTGGCTAAGTTCGGTATTTCTGGCCGCTACACACGTGAAGCGGTGGCACCTGAGGATTTTCCAGCTTTCGTCAGCAAGCTTAAAGACGGATCATCAGGCTATCGCGGCGGCAATGTCACCATTCCCCACAAGGAAATGGCTTTTGCGCTCGCTGATCGTCCAGATGCGATCGCCGAAGAACTCGGTGCCGCCAACACGCTGTGGATGGAGGAAGGTGTTCTTCACGCCTCGAACTCCGATGTCTACGGTTTTACCGCCAACCTCGACGAACAGTCGCCCGGTTGGGGAAATGTCGATCGCGCCGTCATTCTCGGTGCCGGCGGTGCCAGCCGAGCTATCATTCAAGCCGTCAGGGATCAGGGCGTCGGAGAAATTCACGTCGTCAACCGGACCGTGGCGCGTGCGCAGGAACTTGCCGACCGGTTCGGACAAAACGTGCACGCGCATGCGATGGAAGCACTGGGCGAGGTCATGTCCGGCGCAGGTCTCTTTGTGAATACAACATCGCTCGGCATGGACGGCGCGCCGATACCGCAGTTCGACTTCTCGACCATGCTCACGAACGCAGTCGTTACCGATATCGTTTATATCCCGCTGCAAACGGACATTCTGAAACAGGCGGAGGAGCAGGGCTTCGTGACCGTGGATGGTCTCGGCATGCTTCTGCATCAGGCCGTGCCGGGTTTCGAGAAATGGTTCGGCCTCCGCCCTGTCGTCGATCAGACGCTGCGGGATCTTGTCATCGCAGATATGGATATTCACGGATGATCGTTATCGGCCTCACCGGCTCCATCGGCATGGGGAAATCCACCACCGCAGAAATGTTTGCGCAAGAGGGTATCCCGGTCAACGATGCCGACCAGGTGGTCCACGATCTCTATCACGGTGAAGCGGTCGATCCGATCGCGGAGGCGTTCCCGAATGCGGTCAGAGACGGTGTCGTCGACCGACAGGAACTGTCGCGCCAGCTTTCGGCAGCACCTGAAAAATTCAAACTGCTGGAATCCATCGTCCACCCGCTGGTGCGCAAACGCGAAGCAGAATTTCTCGATAAACACAAAAGCGCCGGCGCGGCGCTCGTCGTGCTCGACATTCCCTTGCTGTTCGAGACCGGCGGCGAGAAAAGGGTCGATTTTGTCGTCGTCGTCAGCTGCGATCCACAGGTCCAGCGCCAGAGGGTACTTGCGCGTCCCGGCATGACAGAGGAGAAGTTGTCGGTGATCTTGGCCCGGCAGGTTCCGGATGCCGAAAAGCGGGCGCGTGCCGATTTCGTCATCGACACCGGCGCCGGACTGGAGACAGCCAGATCAAGCGTGCGCGACATCATCGCCACGCTGAAAGCCGGCAGCAGGAACGGAAATACCCATGCGTGAAATCATCTTCGATACCGAAACCACGGGCCTTGAATCCAAGGCCGACCGGATTATCGAAATCGGCGGCATAGAGCTCATCAACAACTTCCCGACGGGGAGAACGTTGCACCTCTATATCAACCCGGGCGATCGCAAGGTTCATCCGGATGCGCTGGCCGTCCATGGCATTACCGATGAGTCGCTGAAAGACAAGCCGCCCTTCGCCCAGGTGGCGCAACAGATCATCGACTTCTTCGATGGCGCCCGGTGGATCGCCCACAATGCCAATTTCGATATCGGCTTTATCAATGCCGAATTTGAACGCATAGGCCTGCCGCCGGTCCCACCGGAAAACGTGGTCGATACGCTTTCGATGGCCCGCCGAAAGCATCCTATGGGTCCTAACTCCCTCGACGCACTGTGCCGTCGCTACGGCATCGACAATGGCCATCGCACCAAGCACGGCGCGCTGCTCGACTCCGAACTCCTGGCGGAAGTCTATATCGAGATGACCGGCGGCCGGCAGGCGGCTCTCGGTCTGGTCGGTGCTGATCAGCCGAGAAACGTCATCGAGATCGATGATGTGGTGGTAACGGCGATTGCAGCACGGCCGCGCCCTTTGCCGCCGCGCATCAGCGAAGACGACATCGCCGCCCATGCCGCAATGGTAAGTGGACTGAAGGATAAGGCCGTCTGGCTGAAATATGCAGCCGACTGATTTCTGCTGAAGTCCAGACATGAAAAAAGCCCGGCTGTGACCGGGCTTTTTATATCCTATCCGTTGCTCGCTCAGCTGTTGAGCGGCTGAACCTGCGACTTGGTCTGTTCTTCGGCCATACGCTGCGAGAACATCTGACCGAAATCGATCGGATCGATCATCAGCGGCGGGAAGCCACCGTTGCGGGTCACGTCGGAAATGATCTGGCGTGCGAACGGGAAGAGAAGACGCGGGCATTCGATAAACAGAAGCGGCAGCATGTGCTCCTGCGGGAAACCGGTGATGCGGAAAACGCCGCCGTATACCAGCTCGGCCGCAAACACGATCTTGTCGTCTTCGCGGGCTTCGGCACTCAGCGATAGAACGACGTCGAAGTCGTTTTCCGAAAGCGGATTGGCGTTGACGTTGACGCTGATATTGATCGCTGGAGCCTTGTCGCGCGACTGCAGCGAGCGTGGCGCGCCGGGATTTTCGAACGAAAGATCCTTGGTGTACTGCGCCAGGATATTGAGCGAGGGTGCGGAAGCCTGTTCGTTATCGTCTGCCATAAAAATTCCTCAAGGCTGGAAAGGGTGGCTGAAAAGCGTTGGGGGCACTTAACATTTCGCTCCGGGGCTTACAACCCTGCGAGATCTTAGCCTTAAGGTTCGATCCGCTTATCCTTGTCCGCCCAGGGCGAGGACGGGTTCGGTTCGCGGCGATAATCGTCGTCATCGAGATCGACCACCGGGCCGGATCCAACCGGATGAACAGGCGCAGGACCGGGGCCAGGGCCGGGACCGGTGCGAAAACCGCCCGGGCTTCTTCGCTCGCCCGAATTCACGACAACCACGCGGCTGCCGATGGCCGACCAGATCAGCTTGCGGATAAAGGGCACAAGCAGCGCGAGACCAATGATGTCGGTCAGAAACCCCGGCAGCATCAGCAGGATGCCAGCCACCACGACCATCGCTCCGCTTACCAGTTCGGCTGCAGGCATCCGACCTTCGCGCCCTTCTGTCGAAAGCCGCCGCAGCATAGTCATCCCCTGGCCGCGGATCATCAATGCGCCCAGGAGGCCCGTTCCGAGGACGAGGCCAAGCGTTCCCCAAAGTCCGATCGCTCTTCCGACCAGAACAAAACCAGCGATTTCGGCCAGCGGCCATGCCAGGAGAACAACCGGAAGGAATGGTAAGCGCATAATCATTGCCTGTATCTAATTGGCGGATATGGGTTCATCTCACGCCGTTGCTATTTGAAGATGGGCGGTAGGAGACTATATGAAAAGCTGCATAGAACTTTTAAACGACAATTGCGGGATAAAATGGGCTCGAACGACTTGATAACACTGTTTTTCCTCGTCGCAGCAGTGCTGATATTCCTGCAATTGCGCAGCGTCCTCGGCCGGCGCACGGGACATGAGAAGCCGCCGACTGAGACAGTCAGCCCTCGCGATGTTGCCCGCGGTCCCGTCGAGGACGATAGCAAGGTAGTGACGCTTCCTCGCCGCGACAATGTCGATGAGGAACAACGCAATGCCGATATCGACGCCGTCGCGAAGCCTGATACGCCGCTCAACGCATCGCTTCGTGCCCTCGTGAAGGAAGATCCGTCGTTCCGCCCGAAGGAATTCCTCAACGGCGTGCGGATGGCGTACGAAATGATCGTCATGGCTTTTGCCGACGGTGATCGGAAGACCTTGAAGGGGCTTCTCTCCAATGAGGTCTATGACGGCTTCGAAGCGGCGATCGCCGAGCGCGAGGCCAAGGGCGAGGTGATCAAGTCCACCTTTGTCGGCATCGACAAATGCGACATGACACAGGTTTCGATCAAGGACGGCGAATCTCAGGTTACCGTCCGCATTGTCAGCCAGTTGATCTCCGCAACCTTCGACAAGGCCGGCACGCTGATCGACGGCGATCAGGAAACCGTAGCCGACGTCATCGACATCTGGACCTTTGCCCGCGACATCGGCTCCCGCGACCCGAACTGGAAGCTGGTCGCCACCGAATCCGAACAATGATTTCCGCGTCTCCGACCCTCTCTGACTTCCGCCTCGAGAGGGTCGACTTCGCGGATCTCCCCGGTTGGGCTGCCGACGATCCGAGCCCGCTGTATGAGGCGATGCATGCTTGCGCGGCCCATATCCGCAACGTTAAGCCCTATCGCAAGGGTTCTCTCGGCCTGGAGGCCAGGGAACTGGCGGACCTCTTCGAGCAGGCCGCACCATTTGCCGATGCCTCTGCAGCTCGCACCTTCTTCGAACAACGCTGCACACCCTTCCGGATCCTGAAGCACAATGACGAACAAGGATTCGTCACCGCCTTCTACGAACCGGAAGTCGACGTCTCCGATGTGAGCGAAGGTCTTTTCACCCATCCCTTCTATTTCCGGCCTGACGATCTCGTCGATCTCGACGAAAGCAATCGCCCTGCGGATCTCGACTCCGGCTACATGTTCGGCCGTCAGACGCCGGATGGTATCGTCGCTTATCCGGATCGCGGTGAAATCGATCGCGGCTGTCTCGACGGCCGGGGGCTGGAGATAGCCTTCGCACGGTCGCGGATCGACGTCTTCTTTGCCCATGTTCAGGGCGCAGCTCGGCTGGTCTACCCCGATGGCCGCGTCCGTCGCATCACCTACGCGGCAAAGGCAGGCCATCCGTTTTCGCCGATCGGCAAGCTTCTGATCGATCGTGGCGAAATCGCTCGCGAAGACATTTCCATGCAGAGCATTCGGACGTGGCTTGCCGAAGCTCTGGTGTCGAATCCGGCTAAGGTTGATGAAGTCTTATGGCACAACAAGTCCTACATCTTCTTCCGTGAGGCCGATGTCAGCGACCCTGACCTCGGTCCTATCGCTGCCGCCAAGGTGCCGCTGATCGCGGGACGCTCGCTCGCCGTGGATCGCTCCATTCACACATTCGGCTACCCCTTTTTCATCCATGCGGAACGGCTGACACATCTCGACGACGGCAAGCCGTTCGCGCGGCTGATGCTGGCGCTCGATACGGGTTCAGCCATTATTGGGCCTGCAAGGGGCGATATCTTCACCGGTTCCGGCTATCACGCAGGCGAGCTTGCCGGCACGGTGCGAAACGATGCGGATTTCTATATCCTCGTTCCAAACGCGGCCGCCGGCCGTTATGCCGGGTAGGATATGGCGCATGAAGGATCGAAAACTCAGTTCAGATGAACGCATCCTTTGGGGCAAGGTGGCGAAATCCGCCCGTGCTCTGCCTGGGCGCATGAAAGAGATCGCTGCCTTCGAAGAGGAAATGGCGGCACGACTGGCGGCAGAGGATGAAGTCTCCAAGCCGCCGGTACCGCTAACCCAGCGTGTCAGCGATGCCTTCGCGGCAGTCGCGCCGAAGGTAAAAAAGCCTGCCGGCATTCATCATCCGCTGGAAAAACCCACCCGGAAGAAGCTCGCCAAGGGTCGCTTGGCGATCGATGCTCGGCTCGATCTCCATGGTCTCTACCAGGACGCCGCCCACGATCTGCTGCTCGATTTTCTCTACAGTGCCCATGATCGCGGTCTGCGCCATGTTCTTGTCATCACCGGCAAGGGCCGCTCGGTGGGCGGCGAGGGGGTTCTGCGCCGTGCGGTGCCGCTGTGGTTCTCGAAGGCCGAATTTCGTTTCCTGATCTCGTCCTACGAATGGGCAGCCCAAAACCATGGTGGCGAGGGCGCCATGTACGTGCGGCTTTCAAAGAGCCGTGCGGATTATCGGGGATCGGTCCTGTGACGCCCTTTGGTGAAGCGCTTCGACAGCTGCGCGCCAAAAAGGGAGTTACCCAGAGGCAACTGGCAGAGGCGATCGGGGTTACGCCTGCCTATCTGTCGGCCTTGGAACATGGCAAACGGGGCCGGCCCACATTCGAGCTGCTCCAGCGTATCACCGGCTACTTCAACATCATCTGGGATGAAGCGGAAGAATTGTTTCGAGTTGCAGAAGCCTCGCGCCCGAAAGTGGTCCTCGACACGACAGGCCTGGCGCCTGCATACACCGCATTTGCCAACGCCTTGGCGGCACGGATTCGCTCTTTGCCGCCGGACGTGCTAGAGGAAATGCGAAGACTTCTGCAAAAGGCTTGAATTGCCCTGGAAATCTCTGCGCATCCACGCCTTTCCAGGCATTTCGCGAGGCCCCAACCTTTAGAAACCGCCCTGAATTCCCTATATTCAAGGCGGAGACTCCGGTGATTCGCTCGCCGGTATTTTAACCAACTGGAAGAGACTGAATGACCGACACACCCGTCAGCGATCACGGCGCGAGTGCCGAATACGGTGCCGATTCCATCAAGGTTCTAAAAGGCCTGGATGCGGTGCGAAAGCGCCCAGGCATGTATATCGGCGACACAGACGACGGCTCGGGTCTGCATCACATGGTCTACGAAGTCGTCGACAACGCGATCGACGAAGCCTTGGCCGGCCATGCAGATATCGTCACGGTCACGCTCAATGCGGATGGCTCGGTCAGCGTCACCGACAACGGTCGCGGCATTCCGACGGATATCCATACCGGCGAAGGCGTCTCGGCAGCCGAGGTCATCATGACCCAGCTCCACGCCGGCGGTAAGTTCGACCAGAATTCCTACAAGGTCTCGGGCGGCCTGCACGGCGTTGGCGTCTCGGTCGTCAATGCGCTTTCGGTCTGGCTCAAGCTGAAGATCCGTCGCTCAGGCAAGGTTCACGAGATCTCGTTCACGCACGGCGTCGCCGATGCGCCGCTGAAGGTCATCGGGGATTATGAAGGTCGCTCCGGCACGGAAGTTACCTTCCTCGCCAGCACCGAAACCTTCACTATGACCGAGTTCGATTACGGCACACTCGAGCACCGCCTTCGCGAACTCGCCTTCCTCAACTCCGGCGTTCGAATCCGGCTCACGGATCGGCGCAAGCCGGACGTGAAGGAAGAGGAAATGCTGTATGACGGCGGCCTCGAGGCTTTCGTCAAATATCTTGATCGTTCCAAGAAGCCGCTCGTCGAAAAGCCTGTCGCCATCAAGGGCGAGAAGGATGGCATGACGGTGGAAGTCGCGATGTGGTGGAATGACAGCTACCACGAGAACGTTCTCTGCTTCACCAACAACATTCCGCAGCGCGATGGCGGCACGCATATGGCGGGCTTCCGTGGTGCGCTGACTCGCCAGATCACATCCTATGCGGATTCGTCCGGCATCATGAAAAAGGAAAAGGTTTCGCTCACCGGTGACGACTGCCGAGAAGGCCTGACCGCGGTTCTTTCCGTGAAGGTGCCGGATCCGAAGTTCTCGTCGCAGACCAAGGATAAACTCGTGTCCTCGGAAGTGCGCCCGGTTGTCGAAAGCCTCGTCAACGAAGCGCTGAGCTCCTGGCTCGAAGAACATCCGGCTGAAGCGAAGATCCTTGTCGGCAAGGTGGTGGAAGCTGCTGTTGCACGCGAAGCGGCCCGCAAGGCTCGTGAACTCACCCGCCGCAAGGGCGTGCTCGATATTGCCTCGCTGCCCGGCAAGCTCGCCGATTGCTCCGAGCGTGATCCGGCCAAGTCCGAAGTCTTCCTCGTTGAGGGTGACTCCGCTGGTGGTTCCGCCAAGCAGGGCCGTTCGCGTGATACCCAGGCGATCCTACCGCTCCGCGGCAAGATCCTGAACGTCGAGCGCGCCCGTTTCGACAAGATGCTGTCCAGCCAGGAAATCGGCACGCTGATTACCGCTCTGGGCACATCGATCGGCAAGGATGAGTTCAACGCAGACAAGCTGCGTTATCACAAGATCATCATCATGACGGACGCCGATGTCGATGGCGCCCATATCAGAACCCTGCTGCTGACCTTCTTCTTCCGTCAGATGCCGGAACTGATCGAGCGTGGCCACATCTACATTGCCCAGCCGCCGCTTTATAAGGTGACGCGAGGCAAGTCGATCCAGTACCTGAAGAACGAGCAGGCTCTGGAAGAGTATCTGATCGGCATGGGGCTGGAAGATACGACCCTGACCCTCGGCTCCGGTGAAGTCCGTGCCGGCCAGGATATGCGCGAAGTCATCCAGGATGCATTGCGCATCCGCTCGATCATCGAGGGACTGCATTCTCGCTACAACCGCTCGATCATCGAGCAGGCAGCCATTGCCGGCGCGCTTCATCCAGATCTGACGGATAATCCCGAACGGGCCCAGCAGACGGCTAACGAAGTCGCCAAGCGTCTCGATATGATCGCCGAGGAAACCGAGCGTGGCTGGTCGGGTCACGTCACCGATGAAGGCGGCATGCGCTTTGAGCGGATGGTTCGTGGCGTCAAGGAAGTCGCCGTGATCGATGTGGCCCTGATCGGCTCTGCCGATGCCCGCCATATCGACCAGATGTCGTCGCGTCTGCAGGAGATCTACAGCACGTCGCCAGTCCTCGCTCGCAAGGATAGCGAGCAGGATATTTCAGGTCCACGCGCCCTTCTCGACACGATCTTTGCGGCGGGACGCAAGGGACTGTCCATGCAGCGCTATAAGGGACTTGGTGAAATGAATGCCGAGCAGCTGTGGGAAACAACGCTTGATCCCAACGTTCGCTCGCTGCTTCAGGTCAAGGTTCCCGATGCGACGGATGCAGACGGTTTGTTCTCGCGTCTGATGGGCGACGAGGTCGAGCCCCGGCGCGAGTTCATTCAAGAGAACGCGCTGAACGTCGCCAACCTCGATATCTGAGAGATTATCTACTCAACGCAAAAACGGCGGCCTCTCGGCCGCCGTTTTTGTTTGTCCAGCACAAATCTGTTTCACGTGAATCCATCCTGTGGACGGACGATTCACGTGAAACAATTATTCTTCGCCGGCAAACCTTCCCTCGAAAGCGACTTCCGATACAGGCTTGCGCTGGCTTGGAACCTCACGCTCGCGCAAGTCCTCCGGCAGCGTGTCCTTGGCTGCCATGCGCCCGATCGCCGCTGCGGCTTCCACCCTGAAACCCTCAGGCAATCCAAGTTCGCCAACAGCCTTTTCCTTGTCGAACCCTTCCATGCCATGCGCATGATACCCAAGCTTCATCGCCTGGCAGATGATTGAGAACCACGCGGCGCCCGTGTCGAAAGAATGCGTATAGCCCTCGCGACGTTCGCCATCCTTGGAAACGCGATAGGTTTTCGACACGAAGAAGACCAGCGCGCCCGCGTTTTCTGCCCAGCGCCGATTGCCCGGAACGAGTAGATCCGCAAGTCTGGTGAAATCCTCGGTACCATGTAAAGCGTAGACAAAGCGCCAAGGCTGGCTATTGCCGGAAGAGGGCGCCCAATGCGCGGCATCCAGAATGGTCAGCATCGTTTCCCGATCGATGGCTTCCTTCTCGAAGGCCCGCGGCGACCAGCGATCGAGAAAGAAAGCGTCGATTGGAAATTCCGAAGTCCGGCTGTTGCTGGTCGTCATAGTGTCCTCTCAAGTTTGGGTCTTACCCAATCTAGGCAGTTAGGGCTGCTTTGCAATGAACCGCAGATGGCAGAAAGAGGGGTGACAATCGCGCCTCTTTTTTGCATAAACACTTGTCTGACAACTGGAGGAATAAGACCTTGAAATTGATGCGTGTAGGACCTGTGGGCCAGGAGAAGCCGGCATTGCTCGATCAGGATGGCAAGATCCGTGATCTGTCTGGCCATGTCGCGGATATCGGCGGGGAGGCGATTTCGCCCGAGGGTTTGACGAAGATTGCCGCGATCGACGCGTCGACATTGCCGGAACTGTCTGCCGATCGGATCGGCGCCTGCGTGACGGGCACCGGCAAGTTCATCTGCATCGGCCTCAACTATTCCGACCACGCGGCCGAAACCGGCGCCACCGTGCCGCCGGAACCGATCATCTTCATGAAGGCCACCTCCGCCATCGTCGGACCCAACGACGACGTCGTCATTCCGCGCACATCGGAAAAGACCGACTGGGAAGTTGAACTCGGTGTCGTGATTGGAAAGACCGCGAAATACGTGTCGGAAGCCGAGGCGCTGGAATACGTTGCCGGTTACTGCCTCACCAACGACGTCTCCGAGCGCGCCTTCCAGACAGAACGCGCGGGCCAGTGGACCAAGGGCAAGTCCTGCGACACGTTCGGACCGATTGGCCCATGGCTTGTCACCAAGGACGAGGTCGCGGATCCGCAGAACCTTGGAATGTGGCTGACGGTCAACGGCGAAAAGATGCAGAACGGCTCATCCAAGACGATGGTTTACGGCGTCGCCTTCCTCGTCTCCTATCTCAGCCAGTTCATGTCGCTGCATCCGGGAGACGTCATCTCCACGGGTACGCCTCCGGGCGTCGGCCTTGGCCTCAAGCCCCCGCGCTTCCTGAAAGCCGGCGACGTTGTCGAACTCGGCATCGATGGTCTCGGCACCCAGAAACAGACATTCGTCGCCGATATCTGATCGATCGCTGGCATCGGCAAGGCGTGCTGCAGCGAGGGAAGGACGGTGGTAAACCGCCGCCCTTTCATAACTCCCTCCACAAGTGCTAGCCTTGCTGCATTCCGATGGCGGAACGTTTTGCCCGCCACCGCTTTGACGGATATCGGACCAGGGATGAGGAGAGCCCGATTTCATGTTCTACCAGCTCTATGAGTTGAACCATGCCGCCATGGCGCCGTTCCGGGCCGCCGCGGATGCCATGCGCTTCATGTCCGACAATCCGATGAACCCTTTCGCCCAGACAGCACTTGGCCGCTCCATGTCGGCCAGTCTCGAAGTGTTCGAGCGGATGACGCGACGCTATGGAAAGCCGAGCTTCAATCTTCCGGAAACGGTGGTCGACGGTAAGCCGATCATGGTCACCGAAGAGATCGTCTGGGCAAAGCCCTTTTGCAATCTCCTGCATTTTCGTCGAGATCTGCCCGCCGCTC
Organism: Neorhizobium sp. DAR64862/K0K3; assembly: GCF_050500185.1. NCBI lineage: Bacteria > Pseudomonadati > Pseudomonadota > Alphaproteobacteria > Hyphomicrobiales > Rhizobiaceae > Neorhizobium > Neorhizobium sp. DAR64862/K0K3. The sequence goes on along the minus strand of NZ_CP191449.1, from coordinate 3,084,957 downwards.
GCCCGCCCGACCAGAAGTTCCTGCTCGTCGCGCCGATGTCGGGTCACTATGCCACCTTGCTGCGTGGCACGGTCGAAGCACTTCTACCCCATGCGGATCTCTACATCACCGACTGGATCGATGCCCGCATGGTTCCGGTCACCGAGGGCAGCTTCGATCTCGACGATTACATCGACTACCTGATCGAGATGCTGCATCAGATCGGTCCCGGCACCCACGTGGTCGGCGTCTGCCAGCCGTCGGTGCCTGTGCTTGCCGCCGTTGCGGTGATGGAAACCCGCGGTGATCGGATGGCGCCCGCCTCGATGACGCTGATGGGCGGACCGATCGATACCCGCAGCAATCCGACAGCCGTCAACAAACTTGCCGGAGATCACCCACTCGAATGGTTTCGCGACAATGTCATCATGAGCGTGCCGTTTCCGCAGCCGGGCTTCATGCGGCGCGTCTATCCGGGCTTCCTGCAGCTGTCAGGCTTCATGTCGATGAACCTTGACCGCCACGTCACCGCTCACAAGGAGTTCTACGAGCACCTCGTCAAGAACGATGGCGAGCCTGCCGAAAAACACCGCGAATTCTACGACGAATATCTCGCGGTGATGGATCTGACGGAAGAATTCTATCTGCAGACCGTCGATGCCGTGTTTATCCGTCATTCCCTGCCCAAGGGCGAGATGATGCATCGCGCGATGCCTGTAGATACGAAGGCGATCCGTTCCGTTGCTCTTCTGACGGTAGAAGGCGAAAACGACGATATTTCCGGCGTCGGCCAGACAAAGGCGGCGCACACGATTTGTCCGAATATCCCGGATGACAAGCGCCAGCATTACATGCAGCCCGATGTCGGGCATTACGGCGTCTTCAACGGCTCGCGTTTCCGCAGCGAAATCGCCCCCCGCATTATCGAATTCACCCGCAAGCATGCCATGGCCGATACCAAAGCTGCCAAGCCCGCATCCCGGAAGCGCAGTACCAAGGGTGATTCGCCGACCTGAGAGCAGATCCGGTTCGATGCCGGTAGCTGGATTTCTCCAAGGTATTTCAGCATGTTCTTGGATTTAGCGACCTGTCTTCTTGAAGGCGGGTCTGAGGCTCACCAAATCGGATATCATCGGGCTGGCATCAGGCCACTCCGCATTGAATTGAAGGGTGTAACCCATGAACCAGTCTGCATTGATTCGTCCGGAATGGACGCCGGCCACCATTGGTTTAATGGTGCTCGGTTTCGTGGTCTTCTGGCCGCTTGGCTTGGCTATGCTTGCCTATATCATCTTCGGGGATCGGCTTCGCGGCTTCAAGCGCGATGCCAATAATCGTGCCGACGAATGGGCCGGCAAGACCAGCCGATGGTTTTCCAGAAGCCGCGCCGCTGGCTACAACACGCATTTCTCGACAGGCAACGTTGCCTTCGACGATTGGCGCAAGGCCGAACTCAACCGCATGGATGAAGAACGCCGCAAGCTCGACGAGATGCGCGACGAGTTCGACAACTACTCCCGCGAGCTTCGCCGTGCCAAGGATCAGGAAGAGTTCGATCGTTTCATGCGCGAGCGCCGCAACAGCAACGCTTCCGGCCAGAACCCGGTCGTCGACGTCTGATCGGTTAAACGGATCTTCTGAAAGCGTAACGAGCCGGCGTCCTTGCGACGCCGGCTTTTTCATGAGAACGGTTCTCTCGAATCGGCTAGAAAGGCTACATGTTCGCGCTCCTCAAAAAGCCCCTTCGCGCCCGCTCGAAACCGCTCGAAACCGTGAAGCGCACGCTTGAAGTCGGAAACCGCGCTTTGCCGCTGACGATCAAGGAAAACAGTCGCGCCACTCGTATCACGCTGCGCATCGAGCCCGGCGGCCGCGCGCTTAATCTCACTGTGCCGGCAGGCCTTCGAAACAGCGAGATCGAGGAATTTCTCGAGCGCCATCAGGGTTGGCTGCTCACGAAGCTCTCGAAATTCTCCACCGACAATCCCATCCGCTCAGGCGGCTTCGTGCCGATTCGCGGCGTTCAGCACCGCATCGACCATACCGGAACGCTTCGCGGCCTGACGGAAATCGCCATGGTCGATGGCGTGCCGGTGGTAAGGGTAAGCGGGCTGGAGGATCATCTCGGCCGTCGGGTCGCGACATTTCTGAAAAAAGAAGCACGTCGAGATATGGAGCTGCTGGCCTTTCGCCATGCCGCATCGATCCGCAAGCCGGTCGCATCAGTCACGCTGAAAGACACGAGAAGCCGGTGGGGATCCTGTTCCTGGGATGGAAACCTGAGCTTTTCCTGGCGCATCGTCATGGCGCCGCCGCTGGTGATCGATTACCTCGCAGCCCACGAAGTGGCGCATCTGAAGGAAATGAACCACGGGCCAAAGTTCTGGGCTCTCTGCCACCAGCTTTGCCCGAGGATGGAAGAGGCGCGCAAATGGCTGAAGCAGAATGGCTCGCAGCTTCACGCGCTGGATTTCAGCTGAAGCCCAGCTAAAACAAACGGAAACTGGACGAAGAGATCAAGGTGTAGCTGTGCGAGCCGGGAACTGACGCGGAGTCGGCGCGACCATTACCATGTCGCCGGCTGTGTCGGTCTTGGCACCCGCCGGGCGCCGTTTCGGCAGAGGCCCGCTATTGGGCAAGGCTTCAGTCGAAAGAATGGCGGCACTTGCCGCATCCATGCCAGCGCCTGCCTGGTAGGCCTGCATCATGCTGGGCGAATGGGAAACAGGCTGCACTGTTGCGACCGTGGCGGAAGATGTGTCGGCAACCGTTGTGACAGAGGCAACGCCCGGCAAGGGCTGCTGCGTTGCTGCAGACGCAACGGCAACGGGGCTTGGTGTCTGTTCACGAACAGGCTCGGCCCGTGCGATCATGCTCATCGCTCCCGGCGTTGGCACAATCGTCCCTTCAGCCATCATGACATAGGCCCCGGCAGGCTTCGGCTCTGGCGTCTGCAAGTTGCCGTCCTCGTCGCGCTTTTCGTAAAACACGTTGCCGCCGGCATCAGCCACGTAATGCATGTTCTTGTAGGGGAAGCGCAGGCCCTTCGTGTGGAAGAACATCGCTTCCTTCACATCGGGGTGGCGCTTGCCCTTCAGCACGGCTTCCGCTGCTTCATTCAGCTGCGGCGCAGTGTTTTCGTCCATCTTGCGGGTCATCACACCCGGCGCAAACTGCTTTTCCTGCCCCACGACACCACAGATCGTCTCAGGGTAAAGACCTGAGGTCAGGCGATTCATGATGACGCTGCCGACAGCCATGAAACCATCGGGGCTGCTGCGCCTTGATTCGAAATACATCGCGCGCTTGAGGCATTCGCGGTCGCTGGACGAATAGGTGTAGACCTGCTTTGCCGAACCCACATTGACCTGGGCAGTTCGTGTCTTCGAAGACTTGGAATCGAGCGACGCAGTCGTCTGAGTGCAGGCTGAAAGAGCGCTCACCGCGGCAAGGCACATTGCAGCGCGCACAAAGTTCGCACCTCTTGCCGCCATGACTACCCCCTGCGAAAACATTTCAAGAAACAATTTGCTGTGGAATAAGTTACTGGCAAAACCCTAATAAATCAAACCTGAATCGAGAACGTCTATTTTTCCGGAAAAACCTGCTCTTTTGCCCGAGGTTCTGGTTGTGATGATGTCGGCGAGCATGTCCTTGCGCGTGCAGGATCGTGGTGGAGAACCGAATCACACCCCGGAAGATTGCCTGAGGTCTTGAGAAGAGGAGTCCGTGCCGAACTGTCACGCCACCAAACCGCTGAAGGGCTCGACTCCGGGCGCGTTTCGTGCCAATCCGCGCACATGAAACCGGATATCAAGATCTGCGGCCTCAAGACTGAAGAAGCGGTCGATCGTGCGGTGACGCGCGGCGCAACCCATATCGGCTTTATCTTCTTCCCCAAGAGCCCGCGTAACATCGCGCCCGAGATCGCCGGCGAACTGGCGGACCGGGTGCGTGGCAGAGCTAAGATCGTTGCGGTCACGGTGGATGCCGATGACGAGGAACTGGACGATATCGTCTCGCTGCTTCGCCCGGACATGCTTCAGCTCCACGGTCACGAGAGCCCGGAACGGATTTTGCACGTCAAGGCGCTCTACGGTCTGCCTGTCATGAAGGCGTTTTCTGTCAAGTCCGCGGATGATCTTGCAGGGGTCGATGCCTATATAGGTGTAGCTGACCGTTTTCTGTTCGACGCGAAGGCACCGGCGGGCTCCGATCTTCCGGGCGGCAACGGCATTTCCTTCGACTGGAAGGCCATGGCGTCGCTTGACCAGAGCGTGGATTACATGCTTTCCGGGGGCCTGAACAAGGATAATGTCGCGACTGCGCTCTCATCGACGCGGGCAAGCGGCATAGATGTATCGTCCGGTGTCGAAAGCGCGCCAGGCGCCAAGGATCTGGGCATGATCGATGCGTTCTTCGATGCGGCAGACGCCGCTACGAAACGCTGAAGGAGTTGAAAGTGAACGAGACCCCAAAACTGAATTCGTTCCGTTCCGGTCCCGACGAGGACGGCCTCTTCGGTATTTTCGGCGGCCGCTTTGTCGCGGAAACCCTGATGCCCCTGATCCTCGATCTGCAGGGCGAATGGGAAAAGGCGAAGACCGATCCCGCATTTCAAAAGCAGCTTACCGATCTCGGCAAACACTATGTCGGCCGGCCCAGCCCGCTCTATTTCGCCGAGCGCATGACGGCAGAACTCGGCGGCGCCAAGATCTATTTCAAGCGCGACGAGCTCAATCATACCGGCTCCCACAAGATCAACAACTGCATTGGCCAGATCCTGCTTGCCAAGCGCATGGGCAAGACCCGCATCATCGCTGAAACCGGTGCTGGCCAGCATGGCGTCGCTTCGGCCACGGTCGCTGCCCGCTTCGGCCTGCCCTGCGTCGTCTACATGGGCGCGACAGATGTCGAGCGCCAGGCACCCAATGTCTTCCGCATGAAGCTTTTGGGCGCCGAGGTGATCCCGGTCACGTCAGGCCACGGCACGCTCAAGGATGCCATGAACGAGGCATTGCGCGACTGGGTCACCAATGTCGATGACACCTATTACATGATCGGCACCGCTGCCGGTCCGCATCCCTATCCGGAAATGGTCCGCGACTTCCAGTCGGTCATCGGTCGCGAAACCAAGGAACAGATGCTGGAAGCCGAGGGACGTCTGCCCGACATGCTGGTAGCAGCCGTTGGCGGTGGATCGAATGCGATCGGCCTGTTCCATCCGTTCCTCGATGATGACAGCGTAAGGATCGTCGGCGTCGAAGCCGGCGGCAAGGGCCTCAACGGCGAGGAGCACTGCGCCTCGCTGACGGCAGGCTCGCCTGGCGTTCTGCATGGCAACCGCACCTATCTGCTGCAGGATGGCGATGGCCAGATCAAGGAAGGTCATTCGATCTCGGCCGGTCTCGACTATCCCGGCATCGGCCCGGAGCATTCCTGGCTGAAAGACATGGGACGTGTCGAATACGTCCCGATCATGGATACCGAAGCGCTCGAAGCCTTCCAGTTCCTGACGCGCACCGAGGGCATCATCCCCGCGCTCGAACCCTCGCACGCACTGGCCGAAGTCATGAAGCGCGCACCAAAGATGTCCAAGGACGAAATCATCGTCATGAACCTGTGCGGTCGCGGCGACAAGGACATCTTCACTGTCGGCAAAATCCTTGGAATGGGGCTCTGAACATGACCGCACGGATGGACAAGCGTTTTGCCGATCTGAAGGCCGAAGGCCGCCCGGCACTGATCACCTACTTCATGGGCGGCGATCCCGATTTTGCCACGTCGCTGGCCATCATGAAGGCCCTGCCGGATGCCGGCGCCGACGTGATCGAACTCGGCATGCCCTTTTCCGATCCGATGGCCGACGGTCCGGCAATCCAGATGGCCGGGCAGCGCGCGCTGAAAGGCGGCCAGACACTTGCCAAGACGCTGGATCTCGCCCGCGAATTCCGCAAGACCGATGCCGCGACGCCGATCGTCATGATGGGCTACTACAATCCGATCTATATCTACGGCGTCGACAGGTTTGTTGATGACGCGCTGGAAGCCGGAATCGACGGCCTGATCATCGTCGACCTGCCGCCTGAAATGGATGACGAGCTTTGCATCCCGGCGATCGCCAAGGGGCTCAACTTCATCCGTCTGACCACGCCGACCACGGACGAAAAGCGCCTTCCGACGGTTTTGCACAACACGTCCGGCTTCGTCTATTACGTCTCGATGAACGGCATTACCGGATCCGCTCTGCCGGATCTGTCGCTGATCTCGGGCGCTGTCTCCCGCATCAAGGGTCATACCGACCTGCCGGTCTGCGTCGGCTTCGGCGTCAAGACTGCCGACCATGCACAAGCCATCGGCGCTGCGGCTGACGGTGTCGTCGTCGGCAGCGCGATCGTTGCGCAGGTCGCCGGCAGCCTCACCAAGGATGGCGCTGCGACACCAGATACGGTATCTGCCGTTTCCACCTTCGTCCGCGGCCTGGCCACCGGCGTGCGTTCCGCTCGCCTTGTTGCCGCCGAATAACTGGCCCAGATAGGCCTGACAAGTCCAAACTCGGAGTACGCCCAGTGAACTGGATCACCAATTACGTCCGGCCGCGCATCAACTCCATGCTCGGCCGTCCCGATCGGGACGTTCCGGAAAATCTCTGGATCAAATGCCCGGAAACCGGGGAAATGGTCTTCCACAAGGATCTCGAAGAGAACAAGTGGGTCATTCCCGCCTCCGGCTTCCACATGAAGATGCCGGCCAAGGCGCGCCTGAGAGACATGTTCGACGACGGCGAGTTCGAATCGCTGGTGCAGCCGAAGGTCGCCCAGGATCCGCTCAAGTTTCGCGACTCCAAGAAATATGCTGACCGTCTGAAGGACAGCCGTATCAAGACCGATCAGGAGGACACGATCCTCGCCGGTCTCGGTTCCGTCCATGGCGTCAAGCTTGTCGCCGTCGTGCACGAATTCAACTTCATCGGCGGGTCGCTCGGCATGGCGGCCGGCGAAGCGATCGTCAAGGCAGCCGAGCGCGCCCTGAAGGAAAAGTGCCCGCTGGTCATCTTCCCGGCGTCTGGCGGCGCCCGCATGCAGGAAGGCATCCTGTCACTGATGCAGCTGCCCCGCACCACGGTTGCGGTCGACATGCTGAAGGAAGCAGGCCTTCCCTATATCTGCGTGCTGACCAACCCCACCACCGGCGGCGTGACCGCTTCCTATGCCATGCTGGGTGATGTCCATATCGCCGAGCCGGGCGCCGAGATCGGCTTTGCCGGCAAGCGCGTGATCGAACAGACCCTGCGCGAAAAGCTGCCGGAAGGCTTCCAGACCGCAGAATACCTGCTTGAGCATGGCATGGTGGATATGGTCGTCAAGCGCCACGATATCCCGGCAACGCTGGCGCGGATCCTGAAGATGCTGATGAGACAGCCTGATCAGGAATTCCTGCCCGCCCCTGTCGCCGTCAGCGCCTGAACATCGGTTCTGACCTAACGTGATCGGAGCCGGAGCTTCGGGATGACGACGATGAACCAGCCCGTGGCAAGTGCGGCCGAGCAGGAAATCGAGCGGCTGATGACCCTTCACCCGAAGGGTTTCGATCTGTCGCTCGAGCGCATTACCCGCCTCCTTGAGGTGCTCGGCAATCCACATCTGAAACTGCCGCCGGTCATTCATGTGGCCGGCACCAACGGCAAGGGGTCCTGCACCGCCTTTTGCCGCGCGCTTCTCGAAGCGGGTGGCTATGCCGTGCACGTCCACACATCGCCGCATCTGGTGCGCTGGCACGAACGCTTTCGCATCGGCGTGAAGGGCGGCCGCGGCCAGCTTGTCGACGATGCGCAGCTGGCGGATGCGCTTCGCCGCGTCGGCGATGCCAATGCCGGCCAGATGATCACCGTGTTCGAGATCCTGACAGCGGCAACCTTCCTGATCTTTTCCGAGCAGCCCGCCGATGCCGTAGTGCTGGAAGTGGGCTTAGGCGGTCGCTTCGATGCGACCAACGTCATCACCGACCCCGCCGTCTCGGTGATCATGCCGATCGCGCTCGATCACCAAGCTTATCTGGGCGACAAGGTCGAACTGATCGCAGCGGAAAAAGCCGGCATCATGAAACGCCGCTGCCCGGTCGTGGTCGGCGCCCAGGAATTCGACGCGGCCCACGAGGTTCTTGTTGCGACTGCCGAACGGCTGGGCTGTCCGCTCTCCATCTATGGCCAGGATTTCTCAGCTCACGAGGAGTTCGGCCGGCTGATCTACCAGGACGAAGACGGCCTGCAGGACCTGCCGCTGCCGCGCCTTCCGGGCCGCCACCAGTTCGCCAACGCCGCTGCTGCCATCCGCGCCGTCAAGGCCGCCGGTTTCACGGTAACGGATGCGACCATGGAAAAGGCGATGGGCATGGTTGAATGGCCGGCCCGCCTGCAAAAGCTGGTCGAAGGCAAACTGCTCGAATTCGCGCCCCCGGGTTCGGAAATCTGGCTGGACGGCGGGCACAACCCGGCCGGAGGCGAAGTGATTGCCGAAGCCATGGCCGCCTTCGAGGAACGCCAGCCCCGGCCGCTCTACCTCGTCACCGGCATGATCAATACAAAGGATCCCGTCGGCTATTTCCGGGCCTTTGCGGATCTCGGCGAACACGTCTTTACCGTCCGCATCCGCGATAGCGAGGCAGGCCTTGATCCGGTTGTGCTGGCCAATGCTGCGTTCGACGCTGGCCTGGTCGCCGAACCCGCTGGTTCCACCATCGAAGCCTTGCAGGAAATCACCCGGCGCCAGCTTCCGGGAAGTCCGCCGCCCCGTATCCTGATCGGTGGCTCGCTCTATTTCGCCGGCAATGTACTCGCCGACAATGGCACGCCACCGGTCTGATGACGGACAGGATCTATCACCAACAGACAACAAAAAACCCGGCTGAGCGATCAGCCGGGTTTTTGGATTCACGTGAAACAGACGCTTAAGCGGCGCTGGAGATCCAGGCTGCAAGAGCCGTCTTCGGCGCAGCGCCAACCTTGATGTCGGCCACTTCGCCGCCCTTGAACATGGCGAGCGTCGGGATCGAGCGCACGCCGAACTGGGCAGCCAGTTCCGGGTTCTCATCGATGTTCAGCTTGACGACTTTCACCTTGCCGGCGAGTTCCGTCGAAATCTCTTCAAGGCTCGGAGCGATCATCTTGCACGGGCCGCACCATTCGGCCCAGAAATCGACGACGACCGGCTCTACGGCGTCCAGAACTTCAGCCTGAAAATTGTTTGTATCGACTTTCACGGTAGCCATTGGGCTCTCCTTCGATTCTTGTTGACCCAGATGTGAGATCGGCACTCACTATTTTCAATGTCCGTCATGTCACTTTGTCTTAAGTTCTGCAAGCGAACGGGACATCAGCTCCACACCCAGCGGGATTACCTTTGCCGTCTCGGTGTAGACGAGCACGCAGTCGATCGCTTTGCCCGGATAAAGAGGCGTGAGGATTTCGCGGTAGATGGAGAGCTGTGCCCTGTGGGTCAATGGCACGTCTTCCGCAGTGCCCGGCGGAAAGCGGTTCGTCTTGTAATCGAGGATGATGACGCGGTCCTCCATCTCGACCAGCCGGTCGATCCGGCCGGAAATCGCATAGTCCTGCCCCTCCAGCGTCAGCGTCCCCATGATCGACACTTCCGACTGGCTGCGCGCAGAAAATACCGGCGCGAGCTCGGGAAGGGACAGAACGGACATGACACTCGCAACCAGGCTCTGGCGTTCGCTCGGCGGCCAGAAGCGGGCGGCGCGGTCGGCATAACGCCGGGCTGCACCCTCGCGTTCACCGTCCGGGAAGTCGGTCAGCATCTGCAGCATCCGATGCACGAGTTTGCCCTTTTGCAGCGCCAGGCTACCGGTCGCCTTGTCGCCGAACAGCGGCGATGTAACGATCAGATCATCCGCATCATCATCGATCATCGTGCCGGCACCAGACGGGCTGAGTGGCCGCGGCAGAATCTTGCGGGGCGGCAACGGCCGTGAAAGCACAGTGGGCAGGGTAGGGGCGGAAGCCTCCCGTTCCGAGCCGCCGGCAGCCGTGTGGTCCGCTTTGGCAGCAGCCTTGCCTGGTGCCGCGGGCAGACGCCACGACAGGCCGCTCCACTCGCCCTCGGGGCCTGAGAATGTGGCAGGGCTGCAATGCTGACCGCTCGCCGACAGGGCACGCGCGATCATCGCCTGCCAGCTATCAGGATTGTCGCGGCTGCCGCGATAGCCGCAGATTACCAGGTGATCCGCAGCGCGGGTCATGCCCACATAGAGAAGCCGCCGGTACTCTTCTTCGGCAGAGGTCTTCAGCCGGTCGTCGTCCGCTGCCGTCAGCGGGTTGGACAGCGTCTTGCCCGCAAGCCAGGCCGGAACGTCACCATGGACAGTCTTCAGCAGCCGGAATTTCGGCACATGTGACGGGATGAAGGATTTCGAATTGCTGTCGACCAGGAACACGACCGGCGCTTCCAGACCCTTGGAGGCGTGCACGGTCATGATCCGCACCTCGTTGCGGCCACCATCCTGTTCGCGCTTCACCTCGGGGCTTTCCAACTCCAGCGTGGATACGAAAGCCTGCAGGCCGGGCAGGCCGGATGTCTCGTGATCGAGCGCGAAGGTCAGCAATTCATCGAGAATATCGCCCGCCTCGGTGCCGAGCCGTCCGAGAAACTTCCGCCGTCCGCCGTGCTGTCCGAGAATACGGGCATAGAGATCATGCGGGCTGAGCAGGCGCGACAGCGTCAGCAGATGCTGCAGGCGCTCGGCTGCATCACGAAACCGCAGCGGCTGTTCTTCGGCAAGGCGCTTGAGTTGCGTCCAGGCGCTGTCATTTTCGGCTCTGAGCGCAGCAACCTCGAACACGTCCTCTTCGGACAGATCGAACAGCGGGCTTTTGAGAAGCGCTGCGAGCGACAAGTCATCCTGCGGTAGGAGCAGGAAACGACCGAGCGCCAGCAGATCCTGCACCGCGATATGGCTCGTCAGCTTCAACCGGTCGGCACCGGCGACGGGAATGTTGTCGCGGCGTTTCAGCGCCCGCGTCAGCGCGTTGACGAAGGCGTCGCGTTTTCTTACGAGAACGAGAATGTCGCCCGGCTCGATCGGCCGTTCCACGCCCTTTTCGATGACCGTCTCGCGGCCGATCATCTCGCCGATCCGGGCGGCAATGCGCGACGCAAGGATAGCGGCCGGTGCCTTGTCCGGGGTCGAATCGAACGGCGCGGTCCAGTCGTCTTCCTGTTCGGACACTTCGGGCGCCACCACGTCCCACAGATCGACCGCGCCGGGATGACCCATGCGGTTGGAACGGTGCTGCACCGGATCGCCGATCGCCGACAGGCCCTTGGCATTTTCCTCGATTGAGAACACCTGATCGACGGCGGAAAGGATGTCGGCTGTCGACCGGAAGGACAGCGGCAGGCGGATCGCGTGAAACGGCTGGCCGCTGGCCGCAACCTGCCTCTGCGTCGCGCTGCGTTCCTCGGCAAACCGCTCCGGCCGCGCGCCCTGGAATGAATAGATCGACTGTTTCTCGTCACCGACCGCAAACATCGTCCGGCGCGTATCGCGCGCGCTGTTGCCGGAATAAAAGTCCTCCGCCAGCGACTTGATCACGGTCCACTGGATCGGGCTGGTATCCTGCGCCTCGTCGACCAGAATGTGGTCGATGCCTTGGTCGAGCTTGTAATGCACCCAGGCACCCACGCCGTCGCGGGTCAGAAGATCGGCGGTACGAGCGATCAGATCCTCGAAATCGAGCAGGCTGCGGCCCCGTTTCAGGTCCTCGTAGTCGTCGGTCAGGCGTGCGGCGAGTGTCAGCGCCGCCTTGGTGGCCGCAAACAGGCGAAACAGCCGCAACCGGTTCCGGCAGCTCAGAACATGCTCTCGCGCCGCATCGATCGCGCCGGCAAGCTCCGGTGCGATCTTGGTCATGGCGCTGGCGATCAGGCTGCGATCCGACTTTACCGTTCCCTTAGCCGTCAGGAAGATGGAGTCGAGATAAGCGGCACGCTTGAAGACATCCGTCTCCTTGGCGACCAGACGCAAACCATAGGCCACCTCATGGACGGTCGAGCCGCCCTTCTGATCGGCAAGCGACAGATAGAGATCGAGCGTGATGCCGGAAAGCTGGGGCAGCGGCCAATAGGTGGCGGCAATGCTGTCTTCGCTATCGGCAGGATCGAGCCCCAGGACCCGCTTCAGTTCCGGGCCGATGCCGCCGTTCTTCTCCGCCTGCGCCGTAAATTTGCGGATCGCCGTGCGTCTTGCAACGATGTCGGACAGCAGCGCTTCCAGCCCGAACTCGTCGCCGAGATCGAGAACATGCGCAAAGGCTTCCGCCAGATCCGGATCATCTTCGGCGGATGTGGCCGTCAGCAGCGAACGACGCGCTTCGGAGAGAAGGGCGGTGGCAGCGCGGTCGTCGAGCACGGAAAAATGGCCTGCCACATTGGCCTCCAGCGGAAACTGGTGCAGCAGAGCTTCGCAGAAGGCGTGGATCGTCTGGATTTTGAGACCACCCGGCGTTTCCAGCGCCTTCGCAAACAGGCGCCGCGCCTCGGAAATCGTCGAGGAATCCGGCTCACGACCTTCGATAGCCGCAATCCTTGCCCGCAACTCCGCGTCGGACAGAACCGTCCACTCGGACAACCGCTGAAACACACGGTTCGACATTTCCGATGCCGCGGCCTTTGTATAAGTGAGGCATAGGATGGCTGAGGGACGGCAGCCGGCAAGCAGAAGCCGGATTACCCGCTGGGTTAGCACATGCGTCTTGCCGGAGCCGGCATTGGCCGACACCCAGGCGGAACTGGCCGGGTCCGAGGCACGCGATTGCTGAACCGTGGTCCAATCGATCCAGTGGATCGGGTCGTCACCATCCGGCAGGTCCGAAGCCGGGTTATCCGGCAACTCGGTGAAAAGATCACTCATCGGCGTCCGCCTCTCCATCGTCATCGGCCGTCGACCACTCGGCAACGCGGGCGAGGTGATCGTATTCGCCGCCGAAATCCCCTTGCGCGAACGGCACCAGCCGCGAGGCGAACCCCGCATCGCCCTGACGCAGCTTGATGACGAACTTGGCCAGCTGGTCGATCGATTCCTGCGCGAGATCGATCGCCGATTTCGGCTGGCGCTTGGCATTTGCGGTTGCGCCCTCATTGTTGATCCGGTCTTCCTTGAACCGGTCGCCGGGGCGAAGCCGGACATAAAGAAGATCGCCGGGCCGCTGGATGCCCATCGTCTTGAAGGCGCCTGCCTGCAGCGCCGCTGCCTCCAAGGCAAGTTGCGGGTCGAGCAGCGACCGCGCCTGTAGGACGGAAGGGTTGAGGCCGGTCTTGTAGTCGATGATGTCAGCCTCGCCGGAGCGCTTGATGTCGATCCGGTCCGCAATGCCGGTGACACGGATGCCGGCACTCTCAACCTCGAAACCGGCACCGGCTTCCGTAACGCTGCTGCGGACTTCCGGTGCGCGACGCTCTTCCCAGTCGAGAAACGCCCGCGCGACCTCGACGAAGCGCGGCCGCCAGACCCGGTCGATATGCGGCGGGAGCTGTTCGGCGTCGAACAGCTCCCGCGTGATGCGCTGCATTGCTTCACGTGAAACCGGCGTGCCGGGCTTGTGGCTTTCGCGCGTATAGCGGTCGATAATGGCGTGGTAGAGCGTGCCGCGCTGTGCCGCACCCGGATCTTCGTTGAACGGCGCCAGCGGATCGAGTTTGAGGATACGCCGTGCATAGATCGAATAGGGGTCGCGACGCAGCCGTCCGACTTCGCTGAACGAATATTTGACCGGCTGCAGCTCCGCCGGCGGTTTGGGGGCAGGGCGCCTGGCCGGCTGCTGGTTGTCGCCGCGATCGATCAGTGATGCCCAGTTAAGGACATCCCTGCCGCGCGCCTTCAATTCGTCGGCAAAGCTTTTGCCGCCCAGCGCCAACAATCTCTGCAGCCAGCGGGAAGCAACCGTCGGCGTCGATCCCTGTCGTGTGGAGCGGGAAAAGATCAGGTTGCGGGTGCCGCAGGCCATTTCGAAATCATGCGCCAGCTGGCCGATCCGCCGCTCGGGCGGTTCCAGCCCCATATCGGTCTTCATCGAGCGCGACAGGAACGGATTGTTGACCGTCTGCCCGGGCCAGGAGCCTTCGTTCAGCCCGCCGAGGATCATCGTATCGACGCTTTGCAGACGCGCTTCCAGCGTGCCGAAGATGAAGACGCGTGGATGTGCCAGCGAACGCGGCTTGACCGCTTCGCCTGTCGTCAGCGCCATGACGATGTCGATCCACTGCGGCCCGTCGGCCTCGATCTGGCCTTCCGTCTCGATCACTTCACCGAGCAGACCCGAAAGACGTTCGCCCGGCTCGCCCGACCAGAGTGCCGAGAGATCACCGCGCTCATCGATGCACAGCGCCTCAAGCGCACGCCCGGTGCGGGTCGCCCAATCGGACAGCGTCAGTCTTGCCGTCAACCCGCGTCCATCGGGACGGCGGCGGATAAAGGCGCTGACCAGCGGTTCCACCGCCGCCGATATACGCTTTGCGATATCCTTTGCCTGACCCACAGCCCCCTCAGGCAACGAGCTGCGCCAATGCGGCATGTGCCGGTCTTCGAGGATCGCGGTCAGCTGCGCATCGAGAAGCGGCTCAAGTGCTGAAATATCCATGTCGCCGACGCCACCGCGGAGTGCCAGCACTTCCAGCGCATCGATTGCGGCGCGTAGCTCGTCCGGCGGAAGGCCAAGCCGTATCAGTGGGTGTTTCAACAGGCCGACGATCGCCACCGGATCGCCTGGCCGAAGCGTCGCTTCCAGCAGAAGCTGGGTCAACGTGCCCTGCGGCGTGCCCGAAAGCGCCGAACCGGCCGAATCATCGGCGAGGATGCCGAAACGGGCAAGCTCTGCGGTGACGCGGCGGCCAAGCGCGCGGTCGGGCGTGATTAGCGCTGCCTGTGCTTCGCCACCGTTGCGTCCAGGTTTCTCCAGCGCGAGCCGCAAGGCGATGGCAATTGCCACCGCTTCCTCGCGCTCGTTAGCGGCTTCGATCAGCGCGACATCGGCAAAGGCCGCGCGCAGCTTTTCCGGATCGGCCTCCTGGCGCCATGTACTCCAGCGATCGGTCGCCTTGGCGGGCACCAGCGCCTGCGAGATCGCCTCAGCGCGGAAGGCGAGATCGGCCTGCGTCTCGCCGATGACAGTGACATCCTCACGTGTCGCACCGATCTTCTTCAACAGGCGGGACAAACCGAACTGCGGATGGCTGCGGCTCGAAGGGTCGGGCTTGCCGTCGAAGGTTTCCTCGCCCACCATGTCCCACTGGTCCTGCGGCATCATCATGTCGAGGCCCGGCAGGACAACCGTGCCTTCGGCAAGCCTGGAGATCGCCGCGATCAGCTCGGCCGCTGCCGGAACAGAGCCTGTGGATCCTGCAACAATCACGGGCCCCTTGTGCTCCCGCTCGGTAATCCGACGCGCCTCTCCGCGCAGGATTGAAGCACGATGCTTTGCCGGCGAAGAGCGTTTCAACTCCTCAAGTCGCGTCGGCCAGAAACCGCTGGCGATCTTCAGGAATTCGGCGGTGAGCTGCCACCAGAGCGCATGTTCGCCGGTCTGGAGATTGTCGAGATCCTTCCAGTCGCGTTCCTCGGTCTCGATCGCATCAATCAGTTCCGCCAGCGCCCGGGCAAGCCAGATCGCGTCCGCCGGGCTTGCGGGCGCGACCAGCGGCGATTCCGAATGCACGTCCAGCACGATCTTCGGCAGCTGGTTGCGCCAGGCAAGGATCAGCCGTCCGAGTTCGAGAAGTCGCGCCGTGCCGCCGATCGGCAGGGCCAGATCCATTTCCTCGGGCGCCACGAGATCGAAAAAGCCCTGATCGTCGTCGGTTTCGCCAAGTGGCCGGATGACTGGCAGGATCGCGACGCGGCCGCCGAGAAGATCGACGAATTCCGAGCGCAGCACACGCGCCGAACGGCGCGTCGGCACAAAAATGGTGACGTCAGCCAGCGACAGCGGATTTTGGGGATCGTAGCGAAACGTCTCGTTCAGCCGCCCGTCGCAGAGTGCTGCGGCTAGCGTCTTCAAAAAGGGCGCGCCTGACGGGATGGAGAAGAGGCGGTTCGGCCGTACATCCGACATCGATCAGGCCCCCGCTTTGTGGCGGGCGATCACGGCTTCGGCTTCCGGCAGCGCTTCCGGCGTGCCGACAGTGATCCACTCGCCATCCATCACAAGGCCGAACAGCCGATCGTTCTGGATCGCACGGTCGAAATAGATGTTGAGGTTGAAGGCATCGTCAGGTGCGTCGTCGAGAAGCGACGTGTGCATGACGATCGCACCCGCATAGACGACCGGGTTGTCGTTGCCCTCGACGTAACGCGAGAGCCGTCCGTCGGACGACAGCTGGAAATCCTTCTTGCCGTTGTGTCCCGTGGTGCGCTCCAGCGGCACGCAGAGCAGCGCCATATCCATGCGTTGCGGATCGAAAAACCCGGCCAGGCGCTCAAGATTGGTGGGCTCGTCAGGCTTTTCGCCGATCCAGAACAGGTCGGCGTTCATGACGAAGACAAAGCCTGGTTGAAGCAGGGACAGACCCTGCTTCAAGCCGCCACCCGAGTTCATCAGCTGCGCCCGCTCGTCGGACACGATGATCTCAAGGCGCGGATAGGCGGCGAGATGCGCTTCCATCCGGTCGGCGAAGTGATGGACGTTGACGACCGCATGCGTCACGCCGACGTCTGCCAGGGCATCGAGCCCGTAATCGATCATCGGCTTTCCGGAAACGGATACCAGTGGCTTCGGCATCGTATCGGTGATCGGGCGAAGCCGGGTACCGAGCCCTGCCGCCAGCACCATAGCCTGCGTGATCGGGGCGTTGGTCATGTCCATGCAACCGTATTTATGATTCGGGAAGCTCTATACCAGCCCTGTGGCACCAATCGCGCAAGGGCGCGAGTGCTTCATGCGCGAGTGCCGTCGAAAGATGGCGCAATGTTCGCGGCATATGCTTCATATATTGCGGCTTGCCGTCGCGTTCGCGCAGTCGAACCCAGAGCCCGGCAAGCTTGCAGTTGCGCTGTGCCGCCATGATCGCCCAGGATTTGAGGAAACCCGCTTCGTCAAATCCGCCCAGTGCGCGGCGCAGCGTCAGGTAGTCGATCATCATCTGATCGGCCAGAACCTTGGGAATATCGACGCGGGCGTCCTGAACCAGTGACGCGAGGTCATAGGCCGTCGGGCCGATCATCGCATCCTGGAAATCGATCAGGCCCACCTGGTGCACGCCGGATGCCTGTGAACGCCAGATGATGTTCGGCGAATGGAAATCGCGCAGGAGCAGGTTCTTCTCCGCGCTGCCGAGCTCTGCGATCAGCCCGTCCCAGATCGAGAGATAGTCCTCGCGCTCGTCCTCTCCAGGCTGTCCACCGCGCTTCCACGGCAGGTACCAGTCAAGAAGCAGCCGCGCTTCCATCTTCATCGCGACCGGATCGAAATCCGGAATGTGATGCGTTTGGGAGCCGTCGACGGGAAGATCCTGGCGGATCTCATGGCCATGCAGATAGGCGAGCGCTACGACGCTTTCGCGGTAACGTTCGCCGATCGGCTGTCCGTCCCCGTTAAGCACGCCGTCCTGGCCGAGGTTTTCGATGAGGAGAATGCCCTGGTCATAATCCACGGCAAGCACTTCAGGGGCGCAAAGACCTATGCCGCGTAGATAGTCGGAGATCGCCACGAAGGGATAGGCGTCCTCGGCGATATGCGCCACTTTTGGATAGGGCTTGCCGTCGAGAACCGGCGGACCCTCTGGCCGCTTCGGCCAGTCCATCAGGATCACCTTTTCGGCTGATTCGGTCAGAACGGTTTCATAGGCCCGCATCGAGGCATCGCCGGTCAGGAACCGGCGTCGGCCATCGGCATGACCGTGAGTGCGCAGAAACTCGCGGATGGCGATCACCCGGCGAATGCGGGCAAGGGCTGCTTCCGGTGCCGTAATCGTCGCCCGTCGGCCGCTCGTCTCATGCTCGAGCGTCAGCGTGATGCGATCCGCGGGCAGGAGGTCGCCGCCCATTTCCGGCCATTCGACAAGGCAGATACCGGAAGAAAGCGCTTCGTCGAAACCGAGTTCGTCGAGCTCAGACGGATCGGCCAGCCGATAGAGATCGAAATGCGCCACGGGAATGCGCAGTTCATAGATCTGGACCAGCGTGAAAGTGGGGCTTGGCACTTCCAGATCGTCCTGGTCCGCCATGGCCCGAAGAAAGGCACGCGCCAGCGTCGATTTGCCGGCGCCGAGATCGCCCGAAAGAGCCAGGCAGTCGCCAGCCTTCAGCGCCAGCACCAGATCCTCGCCGAACAGAATTGTCTCGGCCTCGTCGGTCAGTGCCACGACAATGCTATCGCCAGGCGCAGCGATCATTCGGCCGCGACCGAACGGGTCCGCGCTCCAACCGGAATGCGACAGGTAACCACCGTTCCCTGTCCGGCCCGGCTGTCGATCGAGACGTCCCCGTTGTGAAGGGTAACGAAGCTTTCGACGATCGAAAGACCAAGGCCAGCACCGCTGCGCTTGCCGCCCTTGGCGTTCGCCCTGAACCGGTCGAACACCGTTTTCAGCATGTCAGGAGGAATGCCGGGGCCTCTGTCAGTTACCGAGAAGAACACGTTGCTCTCGTCGCGCCAGCAATTCAGCGAGATTGCGGACCCCTCGGGCGCAAAATTGGTGGCGTTCATCAGAAGCTTGATCAGGATCTGCTTCAGCCGCTGCTCGTCGGCAAACACGGTTCCGAGTGCCTTCGGCGCGATGATCTCCAGCGTCACGGTATTTTCGTGCAGCCGGTCGGCGATCTGCATCGCCACGTCGTCCAGAAGCTCGTCCACGGCCAGCTGCGAATAGTTCAGCTGCATGATGCCGGCATCGACGGTCGCAAGATCGAGAATGTCGTTGACGATGGTGAGAAGCACCGACGACGAGGTGGAAATATGGTCGATATACTCCGCCTGCCGCTCGTTCAATTCGCCCATGCCGGGCGTCTTCAGGAGATCCGTGAAGCCAATGATGTTGGTCAGCGGCGACCGCAACTCGTAGGAAACGTGCTGGACGAAATCGTTCTTCAGCTCGTCTGCCTTCTGCAGCGCCTCGTTCTTTTCTTTGAGTGCCCGCTCGGCACGCGCGCTGGCCGTCATGTCGACGAAGGTGAACATCGTCTGGGCATTCGGCAAAGGCGTCGCGGCATAATCAAGGATCAGGCCGGAATAGAGCTCGAACGTTCCCTGAATCGAGGCCCGTTCGTCATCGAAATTGGTCAGCATCTGCCCGAAATGACGCCAGCCGTCCGGCTCGTCATAGGATGGCGCGCAGGCTTTCTCGATCGCCTTGATATGGGTGCCCGGCTTGGTCTCGTCGGCGGTCACGCCCCAGAGCGCACGGAAAGCGGGGTTGGACAGTGTGATTCGGCCGTCCGGGCCGAACACGGCCACGCCTTCTGCAAGGTGGTCGATCGTTTCGCCCTGAACCTTGACCAGCGTGTTGTAACGGGTTTCGAGATCGACCTGTTCGGTGAGGTTTTCGAACACCCAGGTGGCGCCGCCGCGAGGGTGCGCGGTGGCGATGACGCGCAGCGTCTGGCCGTTCGGCAGATGCCAGGTATCGGTCTTGGTATCGAGCGCCTGGTAGATCGACAGCGCCGATTCCTTCCAGTTGCGCCAGCTGAGCTCTTCCGGCAGCTTGCCGTTGGCGCGCAGCTTGTCGAGCAGTTCGGAATTATCCGGCCGCGATTCGAGGAAGGGCAGGGAAAGGCCCCACAGCTGGACGAAAGCCTGGTTGTAGAATTGCAGCCGCCGTTCGCCGTCGAAGATCGCGACGGGTGTCGCGAGATGGTCCAGCGTTTCGGCGTGGCTGTTGAGCGTCCGCTTCAGCTCTTCGCGCACCGATTCGGCTTCCGACACATCGATCGCAATGCCGACGGAACCGTTCGTTGCTACGACATCGACAACGTCGAACACGGTACGATTGCCGCGCACGACAGTGGAGATGCGGTCGTGGAAAGGCGAGTTGGCTGTTGCGACGGCACGGATTTTCTCACGCGCGATCGTGCCCAGGAATTCGCGGCTTTCGTCAACGGCCTGCGTCGGAACCTTGGCTTCGACGGCATCGCTATAGGCGTGGTTGACCCAGGCAAGCCTGCCCTGTGCGTCGCGCTGCCAGACCGGCTGTTCGATCGTGTCGAGCAGCGAGTGGAAAAGCGAGATGGAGTGGGTCAGCCGTTCGCGTTCGATCTTCAGTTCGGCAAGCTCGGCGCGCAGGTTGTTGAGCGCGATAAAGCGGACAAACGCCTTTCCGCCCGAAACGCGGCCCTGCACCTCAAGGATTTCGTCGCGGTTGGTTTCAAGAACCAGATCGAAGCTGCGGGCTTCGCCGCGCAGAGCGTCGATCGCCTTTTCAAGCTCGATTGCCGAGGAAGAGCGCAGCCAGCGGCCGAAGGCTAGAAAATCGCGATCCTGCTGCGGCGCACCGGTTTCAGCCGGCAACTGGCCCAGGAACTCAGGTTTGGAGTAGCCGCTTTCCCACACCACGATGCGGCGGTTCTTGTCGGCGATCAGCGCTTCGTACTTGGAAATCCGCTGCTGCGCATCCGACAGCGCGCTGCGCATATCCTGGGTTTCGGCTTCCATGTTGCCGCGCTGGCGAACCAGCCAGACGGCCGACAGCAGGGCAGCCCCCAGCGCGCCAAGCACCAGCGACGACCAGATCACCTGGGTCGACGAGAACATGTGCGGGCCGACCGTGCCGGCCTCCTGTGCATGCGCCATCCCAGCCACGCCTGAGAGCACCGTCCCCGCCAGGAACGCTGCAGCTGGACGTGCCAAGCTCACCGGCGCAAGCCGGGCAAGGTCTTTCTTCCACCGCCCATTTGCCGCCTCTTTACAAGCGTCCAGGCCGCAGCTCATCGCCACGCCACAAATGAGATCGGCCTGCTTTCGCAGGCTCGTTTTTCTTACCGACATGACCGGTCTGTCTCCGTCCAATTGCCGCTTATCGACAAGACATACCACATCGCACCTTGCCCGAAGCCGGAGGCTCGAACGAGTACGAATCAAGAGCCGTAACAATACCTGCCGCGGCAGAGAGCGGGAAGGCGCGGGGCCAAAAAAGAAGCCGCAGCCTTTGTCAAGGCTGCGGCCACAAGATGTTGTGGATTGTTCGGCTACGGATCAGTAGCGGTAGTGTTCAGCCTTGAACGGACCCTGCGACGAGACGCCGATATAAGCAGCCTGTTCGTCAGAAAGTTTGGTCAGCGTCACGCCGAGCCTTCCGAGGTGAAGACGGGCAACTTTTTCGTCGAGGTGCTTGGGCAGGATATAGACCTCGTTCTTGTACTCGCCCTGCTTCGTGAACAGCTCGATCTGGGCCAGCGTCTGGTTGGTGAACGAGGCGGACATGACGAAGGACGGATGGCCGGTGGCATTTCCGAGGTTGAGAAGGCGACCCTCCGACAGAAGGATCATCCGGTTGCCCTTCGGGAACTCGATCATGTCGACCTGCGGCTTCACGTTGGTCCACTTCAGGTTCTTCAGCGCGGCAACCTGGATCTCGTTATCGAAATGGCCGATATTGCCGACGATCGCCATATCCTTCATCTCGCGCATATGCTCGATGCGGATGACGTCCTTGTTGCCGGTAGTGGTGATAAAGATATCGGCCGAGGCGACGACGTCTTCGAGCACGACGACTTCAAACCCGTCCATGGCAGCCTGCAGGGCGCAGATCGGATCGACTTCAGTGACCTTGACGCGGGCGCCAGCGCCCTGGAGCGAAGCAGCCGAACCCTTCCCGACATCGCCGTAACCGCAGACGACGGCGACCTTGCCGGCCATCATCACGTCGGTGCCGCGGCGAATGCCGTCGACCAGCGATTCCTTGCAGCCGTACTTGTTGTCGAACTTCGACTTGGTGACGGAGTCGTTGACGTTGATGGCCGGGAAGGGCAGCAGGCCCTTCTTGGAAAGATCATAGAGGCGGTGAACGCCTGTTGTGGTCTCTTCGGTCACACCCTTGATCGCATCGCGCTGCTTGGTGAACCAGCCTGGCGAAGCGGCAAGACGCTTCTTGATCTGCGCGAACAGGATCTCTTCTTCTTCCGATGTGGGCACGGAAAGAACGTCCTCACCGGCTTCGGCGCGGGCGCCGAGCAGGATGTACATGGTGGCGTCGCCACCATCATCGAGGATCATGTTGGAGAAGCCGCCATCGGTCCACTGAAAGATCTTGTCGGTGTATTCCCAGTACTCGGTGAGCGATTCACCCTTCACGGCAAATACCGGGATGCCGGACGCTGCAATTGCAGCAGCGGCATGATCCTGGGTCGAGAAGATGTTGCAGGAGGCCCAGCGAATGTCGGCGCCGAGTTCCTTCAGCGTCTCGATCAGAACCGCCGTCTGGATCGTCATGTGCAGCGAACCGGAGATGCGGGCGCCCTTGAGCGGCTGCGATGCACCGAATTCCTCGCGGCACGACATCAGGCCCGGCATTTCGGTTTCGGCGATGTCGAGCTCCTTGCGGCCGTAGGCAGCAAGTTCGATATCCGCGACGATGTAATCCTTGTCAGTGCTCATAAAGCTCTCCGCGTGGTGTGTCGAAGGCAGGGGAACGGATTTCCGTTCATCCGGGCGTCGACGAAAAATCTCGCCAGCGGTGTAACAGGCTTGGGGCTGACTTGCAACTAACACATAAAGACGTCTTTATATGTTTATGTCCGTTCAGTTGCTATGGTTATCAAGCTTCTTCGCCGAACTTGTTGGCAACGAGCGCCTCCAGAGCGTCGAGCGCTTCAACA
This sequence comes from Neorhizobium sp. DAR64862/K0K3, assembly GCF_050500185.1. Classification (NCBI taxonomy): domain Bacteria; kingdom Pseudomonadati; phylum Pseudomonadota; class Alphaproteobacteria; order Hyphomicrobiales; family Rhizobiaceae; genus Neorhizobium; species Neorhizobium sp. DAR64862/K0K3. Next base: position 3,062,160 of record NZ_CP191449.1, on the reverse strand, counting down.
GCCTGCGGGCCGCTTGCGGAAACCTCGATCGAACAGCCGGTGCTGGCGGCCAGCATCATCAGGCCCATGATGGAATTGCCGCCGACTGTCGATCCATCCCTTGAAACCCTCACATCGGCTTTGAAACTTTCCACCATCTGCACGAACTTGGCCGATGCTCGCGCGTGGAGACCACGCTTGTTGACGATTGTGAAATGCCGTGGGGCAAGGGGAGACATACGTTTGCAGTGCTTTCTTATTTTCCGCTGAGCACGCGGCTTGCGACGTTGATATATTTGCGGCCGGCCTCGGAGGACTCGACCAGCGAGCGCTCCATGTTGTTGTCGCTTCGGACGCCGGCAAGCTTGATCAGCATCGGCAGGTTCATGCCGGCGATGACCTCCGTCTTGCCGCTTTCCATCACTGAGATCGAAAGGTTCGACGGCGTACCGCCGAACATGTCGGTGAGGATGATGACGCCGTATCCGTCATCGGCCTTGGCGACCGCATCGACGATATCCTGCCTCCGCTGGTCCATATCGTCTTCGGGGCCGATGCAAATGGTTTCGATGAATTTCTGAGGTCCGACGACGTGCTCGACGGCCTGTCGAAATTCCTCAGCCAGCTTGCCATGAGTGACAAGCACAATTCCGATCATGAAAACTGCCCCCTGCTATGGAAACTTGCGGCCAATATCGCAACGCAATACAGGCGTCCAGCGGTGGGGAGCCATCTTCGCCATGTCCGCATCAAGTTCAAGTTAAAAAATCGCGAGCCGGATCGGGTCAGAAGGGTCGCTCCCCTCGAAATGCCGGGAAAAGGCCGGAAAGCGCGGAAAGTGGCTCCGGAAAGAGCGACCATAATCTCACCAGTGGAATGTCTCCGAGACCCGAAAGCGCGAAGCGTTCGTTGTCCGGCGGATACCGTTCGTCGTTCGGAGACGACAGGACGCGCACGGCAAGATCGAGGGCAGCTGACGGGGCGGAGTCTACTTCGATAATGCCACTGCCGCGCAATTCGATGAGGCCGGCGATCGTCTGCGGCCGGCGTGCGACGAGGCGATCATTCTCGCGCGAGACAAACACTTGGTCGTCGGCCACCAGCGCCGAAAAGACGCCCTGGCGTCTGGCGGCACTCAGACAGGCAAACGCCAGCATGGATTTGCCGCTGCCGGAAGGACCGGTGAAGAGGATGCCGCGGGTCCCGACGACGATCGCCGTGGCATGGATATTGACCCGTTGCGTGTCGCTCATGGCTCTTCGCCTGAAGGAAGCGACAGCATGAAGCGCGCGCCCTTAAGCGTCTCCGTCTGCGGATCGACAAGGTTTTCCGCCTGCAGGGAGCCGCCATGCGCCACGGCGATCTGACGGCTGATCGACAGTCCTAGGCCCGAATTCTGGCCGAAGCTCTCGCCATCGGGGCGATCGGTGTAGAACCGCTCGAAGATGCGATCGATGTTTTCGGCCTGAATGCCCGGACCGTTGTCATCCACGGTGACGACCACCTTGTCCTTGACCCGGGCGAGGCGGATGGCAATGCGACCGCCTTTTTCCGGCACGAAGGAGCGGGCATTTTCGATAAGGTTGGTGATGATCTGGCCAAGCCGCAGATCGTGGCCGTTGACGAGGTAGTTTGGTTTCTGCCCGCCCTTCGCATCGATGACCAGATCGATCTCGACCGGTTTGCGGCCGGTGCGGATCTGTCTGGAAATATCGACGAGGTTGCCGAGCAGCGTATCCATGCCGACAGGTGCCGAATCGGTCCGGGCAAGCTCCGCGTCGAGCCGGGATGCATCGGAGATATCGCTGATCAGCCGGTCGAGGCGGCGGACGTCGTGGAAAATGATATCGGTCAGTTTCTGTTTCGAGGCTTCGGACTTGGCGAGCGGCAGCGTCTCGACGGCGCTGCGCAGCGAGGTCAGCGGGTTCTTCAGCTCGTGGCTCACGTCGGCCGCGAAGCTTTCGATCGCGTCGATGCGGTCGTAGAGCGCGTTGGTCATGTCGCGCACCGCGATCGAAAGGTTGCCGATCTCGTCTTGGCGGTAGGAGAAGTCCGGGATCTCTTCACGCTGCTTGGCGCCGCGACGCACCCGAACGGCAGCGGCAGCGAGCCGGCGCAGCGGATTGGCGATTGTGGACGACAGAAGCAGCGATAGCAGAATGTTGACGAGGGTCGCCACGCCGAAGACGCGCATGATCGCCAGCCGCTCCGCATGCACGATCTTGTCGATGTCGCCGGCCTGGGTCGAGAGAAGCAGGACGCCCAGCACGGCGCGGAACCTCTGGACAGGAACCGCGACGGACACGATCAGTTCGCCGCGATCGGTAATGCGCACCACGGCCCCGCGCACGCCGGTCAGCGCGTTCATCACTTCCGGATAGATCGAGCCGTCACCGCCGGGCGCTTCCTTGTAGGTCGGCAGGTTGCCGGGCTGCAGCATGCGGTTGAACAGGCCGGCAACCCATTCGCTCCAGGTCTGCGACTGGTCTTCAACCGGCGGCAGATCGAAGCGCAGCACCTGGCCGCGCGAATAGAGGTGGCGGGAATCCAGCAGCAGATTTGCGTCCGCATCGAATAGCCGGGCACGGGTGCGGGTCGGCGAGATCAGCCGCCGCAGCACGGGCGCCACGCGTTCGGGGTCGATCGGGAAATCGAGGTCCTCGTCGTTCGGCACCGGCGTGATGCTCTGGCCCGCCTGCAGTTCGAGAAGCTTCTGCGGATCGATGGTGATCGAATTGGTATCGACGGAGGCGGATGCGGAGATCGCGCCGGCAATGATTTCGCCCTGGGTCAGCAGGCTCTCGACGCGGGCATCGATCAACCCCTCGCGAAACTGGTTGAGATAGAGGATGCCGGCGACGAGAACGACGGTCGCCGCGATGTTGAAGAACAGAATGCGGCGGGTGAGGCTGGAAAACACCGCGTGGCCGAACACCCGGCGAATGAGCGTGAACGGTCGCGACCAGAAGCGCCGTGAGGCGCGGCGTATTCCGGCACTCGCGGGTCTGGTCGTTCCGGTTTCATGCAATCGGTCTGCCACGTGCAGTCCTTCCAGAGAGCTTACAGTCTAAGCCCTGTGCCGCGGTGGCTTCAAGTTACGCATCCGCACGATCGAATTTTTAGAGGCTCCCGGGTCTCGGAGCTGGCAACCGTTACGCAGCCTCGCGGAATCGGTAGCCAACGCCGTACAGCGTCTCGATCATGTCGAAATCCGTGTCAACCATCTTGAACTTCTTGCGCAGGCGTTTGATGTGGCTGTCGATGGTGCGGTCGTCCACATAGACCTGTTCGTCATAGGCGGCATCCATCAGCGCGTCGCGGCTTTTCACCACGCCCGGGCGCTGCGCCAGCGAATGCAGGATCAGGAATTCCGTGACCGTCAGGGTTACCGCTTCGCCCTTCCAGGTGCAGGTGTGGCGTTCCTGGTCCATCGCCAGCTGGCCGCGTTCCAGTGTGCGGGCCGCCAACTGGTCCGGGGTCGGCTTGACGCCACCACTTGCCTGCTGGGCTTCGCGTGCGCTGGAACGGCGCAGGATCGCCTTTACGCGCTCGACCAGCAATCGCTGCGAGAACGGCTTGGTGATGAAATCGTCTGCGCCCATCTTGAGCCCGAACAGCTCGTCGATCTCTTCATCCTTGGAGGTGAGGAAGATCACAGGCAGATCGGATTTCTGTCGCAGGCGTCGCAACAGCTCCATTCCGTCCATGCGCGGCATTTTGATATCGAAGATGGCCAGGTGCGGGGGGCGGGCGATCAGCCCGTCGAGCGCGGAGGCGCCATCGGTATAGGTTTCGACCTTATACCCTTCGGCTTCCAGTGCAATCGACACTGAAGTCAGGATATTGCGGTCGTCATCTACGAGCGCGATTGTCTGCATTCTCTCCGTCTCCATCGTCATATAGGCGCATCTCCTGGATGTCCCCAGCCAGAATTGGCGAAAGCCATGCGCTTCTTCAGTATAAAGGTGGAACAAATTGTGGCAACGCCAAGAGGCGCACGGTCGGTAGGGACCTTTGTCCCAATGATCCAAACACAGTCTGCAGGTCGTGAAAGACCCCCAGAAACGGCGAACAGAAAACCCTCGTAAACCGATTTAATCGAGAATAAAATTTTTTAAATCGATTAAATAACTGATATTATTACGCTATTTCAGAATTATCTTGCCCTTTTTAAAAACCCGCTCTAGGTTCCGCGCAGGTTCAATCCACAAAAAGGAGCGCGCGTATGGAGCAGTTTGGACTTCACAACCCATCGAACGGGCTCGCAGACATCGGTCTCGGCAATGCATCGCGTGTGAATTACAATCTCAGCGAAGTCGAGCTTTACGAAGAAGCGATTCGCCGGGGCGAAGCCGATCTGACGATCGACGGCGCGTTGAGGGCTCGCACCGGACAGCATACCGGCCGGTCGCCCAAGGACAAATTCGTCGTCCGCGACGCGGGTACCGAAGACAAGATCTGGTGGGACAACAACAAGCCGATGTCGCCCGAGCACTTTGCCGTGCTGAAGGCTGACATGCTGGCCCATGCCAGCGGCAAGACCCTGTTCGTCCAGGATCTGATCGGCGGCGCCGATGAAGCAAACGCGCTTCCGACCCGCGTCGTCACAGAGCTTGCCTGGCATGCGCTGTTCATCCGCAACCTCCTCATCCGCCCCAAGCGCGATACGTTGGAAGGTTTCGAACAGAAGCTGACGATCATCAATCTGCCGAGCTTCAAGGCCGATCCGGTCCGTCACGGCTGCCGCTCCGAAACCGTGATCGCCTGCGATCTGGAAAACGGTCTCGTGCTGATCGGCGGCACGTCCTATGCCGGCGAAAACAAGAAGTCGGTCTTTACCGTTCTCAACTATCTCCTGCCGGCCAAGGGCGTGATGCCGATGCATTGCTCCGCCAATGTTGGCAGCGAGGGCGATACCGCCGTGTTCTTCGGTCTCTCGGGCACCGGCAAGACCACGCTTTCGGCCGACCCGACCCGCACGCTGATCGGTGACGACGAGCATGGCTGGGGCGAAAACGGCGTCTTCAACTTCGAAGGCGGCTGTTACGCCAAGGCGATCAAGCTTTCCGCCGAAGCCGAGCCCGAAATCTACGCGGCAACCCGCCGTTTCGGCACGGTCCTGGAAAACGTCGTGCTCGACGACAACCGCGTTCCCGATTTCGACGACAATTCGCTGACGGAAAACACCCGCAGTGCCTATCCGCTGCATTTCATTCCGAACGCATCGGAAACCGGTCTCGCGCCGCACCCGAAGACGATCATCATGCTGACGGCAGATGCGTTCGGCGTGATGCCGCCGATTGCCAGGCTGACCCCGGAACAGGCCATGTACCACTTCCTGTCCGGTTACACCGCCAAGGTGGCCGGTACGGAAAAGGGTGTGACGGAGCCCGAAGCGACGTTCTCGACCTGCTTTGGCGCGCCATTCATGCCCCGCCATCCAGCTGAATACGGCAACCTCCTGAAGGACCTGATCGCCAAGCATGGCGTCGATTGCTGGCTGGTCAACACCGGCTGGACGGGCGGCGCCTACGGCACCGGTCGTCGTATGCCGATCAAGGCCACCCGCGCGCTTCTGGCCGCAGCCCTGAACGGCAGCCTCAAGGATGTCGAGTTCCGCACGGATGCCAATTTCGGCTTTGCCGTTCCGGTTTCCGTCGATGGCGTCGAAACGTCCATTCTAGATCCGCGTTCGACCTGGTCCGATGGACTGGCCTACGACAACCAGGCAGCCAAGCTTGTCTCGATGTTCATCAAGAGCTTTGAGAAGTTCGAAGACCATGTCGATAGCAAGGTCCGCGACGCAGCACCTGGCCTGAAGATCGCCGCCGAGTAATCCTTTGGTCCCAGCTGGACCTTAAGGATTCACGTGGAACATTATAGCCGTCGGCTCTCCTTGAGCCGGCGGTTTTCTTTTGCTCCGGTTTGTGGGAAATACGGCCATGGCCAGCAATCCTCTCGAGATCAACACCCGCATCACCATCGCCGGATGGGAGCTCACCGAGCAGTTCGTGCTGGCGGGCGGTCCGGGCGGCCAGAACGTCAACAAGGTCTCGACGGCGGTCCAGCTGTTCTTCGATCTCGTCAATTCCCCGTCGCTGCCCGAGCGGATTAAGGAAGCCGCGATCAAGCTTGCCGGTCGAAAGGTATCCAAGGACGGCGTGCTGATGATCGAGGCCAACCGGTTTCGCAGCCAAGAGCGCAACCGCGAGGATGCGCGCCACCGGCTGAAGGAACTCATCCTCAAGGCCGCCGAACCGCCACCACCGCCGCGCCGCAAGACCAAGCCCACCAAAGGCTCGGTCGAGCGGCGGCTCAAGGCAAAATCCGGCCGCTCCGATGTGAAGAAGATGCGTGGTAAGCCCAGCGGCGACTGACCGCGCAGGCCCAATGGAGGATCGATATGGCGACTTTGGCAAACGGTATCCGGCATCTGCCTGACCATCTGAACCGTGCCGCCCAGGAACGTCTGGTCGAGGTCATCCGCGGCATCGTCGCCGAGGCCCCGCTCTACGTCCCGGCCATGCCCGGCACCGGAAAACCCATGTCGGTCCGGATGACCAATTGCGGCGCGCTTGGCTGGGTGACGGACAAGGAGCGTGGCTACCGCTACCAGGAGACCCATCCGCAGACCGGCCGTCCATGGCCCGCCATTCCCTCGGAACTGGCGGACCTCTGGGAAAACCTCGCCGGCTACGACAAGCCGCCGGAGGCATGCCTGGTCAATTTCTATTCAGACGACGCAAAAATGGGCCTGCATCAGGACAAGGACGAATCAGACCTGAAGGCGCCGGTCCTTTCCATCTCGCTCGGCAATACCTGCCTGTTCCGGGTCGGCGGGGTCGACCGGAAGGATCCGACGGGCTCCTTCAAGCTCTCAAGCGGCGATATCGTGGTGCTGGGTGGGGAAGGGCGGCTGGCGTTTCACGGGGTCGACCGGATCTATCCCGGCACGTCGACGCTTCTCAAGAACGGTGGTCGCATCAATCTGACACTGCGAAGGGTCAATAGCTGACGATCGAAGATCCATCGCGTGATGGGTATCGATCGACAGCCTACAGTTTTCTCAAAGCCACCGTCTCGATGAAGTGGTCGCGACCCTTGCGAAGAATGATATCCGCACGCGGCCGCGTCGGGATGATGTTCTGGCGCAGGTTCTTGAGGTTGATGTTTTCCCAAAGCCCTTCTGCGACGGCCATCGCCTCCGCTTCGCTGATCGCCGCATACTTGTTGAAGAAGGATGTCGGCTCACGAAAGGCCGTCTGCCGCAGTTTCATGAACCGCTGGACATACCACTGGTGGATCTGCTCCTCGTCGGCGTCGATATAGATCGAGAAGTCGAAGAAGTCAGACACGATCGGCACGATCTTGCCGTCAACAGGCAATGCGCGCGACTGCAGCACATTGATGCCTTCGAAGATTAGGATGTCGGGACGGTCGACCAGCGTATATTCGCCGGGCAGCACGTCATAGGTCAGATGCGAGTAGCGCGGCGCCTTGACGTTTTTCTCGCCGGCCTTGATCGCCGAAAGAAACCGCAGGATCTGGCCGATATCGTAGCTCTCCGGAAAACCCTTGCGCTGCATCAGGTTTTCACGTTGGAGAACCGCGTTGGGATAAAGAAATCCGTCGGTCGTGATGAGATCGACCTTCGGACTTGCCGGCCAGCGCGCAAGCAGTTCCTTCAGCACGCGTGCGGTGGTCGACTTGCCGACCGCGACCGAGCCGGCAACGCCGATGATGAACGGGGTCTTTGACACATCCGGAAGGGTCAAAAAGCGGTTGCGCTGCCGGTAAAGCCGTTGCGAGGCCTCGACATGGGTCGAAAGAAGGCGCGACAGCGACAGATAGATGCGCCGGACCTCGTCGATGTTGATCGGATCGTCCAGCGAGCGCAGCCGGGCGATTTCCTCGGCCTTCAGCGTCAGTGGCGTGTCGGCCCGAAACTTCGCCCATTCCTCGGCGGTGAAGTGGTGGTAGGGCGAGTAGTATTCCGCGTTCACACCGCTCTCCGGGATATCCACATCATGCTTTTCAGGCGTCGAAACGATGTTCATGAAGGAGCTCGGCTCGCCTTTTCCTGCAGGCCTGTCTGGCCTGTCCTGCGCTGAAGTTCGGCGAGCACATCCTGCAACGGGATGTCGGCAATGTTCAATACGACCATAAGATGATAGAGAAGGTCCGCACTTTCAGACACGAGATCGTGCCGGTCCTGCGCCACCGCGGCGATCACGGTTTCCACCGCCTCTTCGCCTAGCTTCTTGGCAGCCTTGGTCTGCCCGGCCGCCACGAGCTTGGCGGTCCAGGATTCCTCAGGCGGGGCTTTCGCGCGCTGCGCAACGATCCTCTCGAGATCGCCGAGGGTGAATTCACTCAAAACCGTCTCCTCCCGTCCCGAATATTAGTCGAGCCGCATGGCGATGCCATGGTCGGCCATATAGCGCTTTGCCTCGCCAATCGAATAGGTCCCGAAGTGGAAAATCGAAGCGGCAAGAACGGCGGTTGCATGGCCCTCTTTCACGCCCGCGACGAGATCGTCCAGCGTGCCGACGCCGCCCGACGCGATGACGGGAACGCGAACCGAATCGGCAATCGTGCGGGTCAGCGCCAGATCGTAGCCGATCTTCGTGCCGTCGCGGTCCATTGAGGTCACGAGCAACTCGCCGGCGCCGCGCTCGACCATCTTTCGCGCAAACTCGACGGCATCGATGCCGGTCGCGGTGCGGCCGCCATGGGTGAAGATCTCCCAGCGGTCGCTCTCGCCGGCGGAGGACACCCGCTTCGCATCGATCGACACGACGATGCACTGGTTGCCAAACTTGTTGGCAGCTTCGTAGACGAAATCGGGATTGTTCACGGCAGCGGAGTTGATCGACACCTTGTCGGCCCCGGCCAGCAGCAGCTTGCGAATATCGGCAATGGCGCGAACGCCGCCGCCGACGGTAAGCGGCATGAAACAGTGTTCGGCGGTGCGGGCGACGACGTCGAAGATCGTGTCGCGATTGTCTGACGAAGCGGTGATGTCGAGGAAACAGAGCTCGTCGGCACCGGCGGCATCATAGGCCTTTGCGGCCTCGACCGGATCGCCGGCATCGATCAGGTCGATGAAGTTGACGCCCTTGACGACGCGGCCGTCCTTCACGTCGAGACAGGGAATGACACGGGCTTTGAGCGTCATGCGGCTTCTCCTCTCGCGGCGCGAATCAGCGACAGCGCTTCGTCAGGATCGATACGGCCGTCATAGAGCGCCCGCCCGGAAATCGCGCCTTCGAGACGGGTCGCGTCCGCCTGCAGCATGCGGTGGATATCGTCCATCGAGGCAAGACCGCCCGACGCGATGACGGGAATGGAAACTGCATCCGCCAGTTCCAGCGTCGATGCCCAGTTGATGCCGGCCAGGATCCCGTCGCGGTCGATATCGGTATAAATGATTGCCGAAACACCCGCGCCTTCGAATTTCTTCGCAAGCTCGATGACGCCAAGCTCGGACGCTTCAGCCCAGCCTTCCACCGCCACTTTGCCACCCTTGGCATCGATGCCGACGGCGACCTGGCCCGGAAACTTCTCGCATGCCTCGATGACGAGGGCAGGATCGCGCACCGCAACAGTGCCGAGAATGACACGCGCCAATCCGCGGCTAAGCCACGCTTCGATATGCTCGAGCGTCCGGATGCCGCCGCCGAGCTGCACCGGGTTCTTCGTTGCCTTCAGGATCGCATCGACGGCCGCGCCATTGACGCTTTCGCCGGCAAAGGCGCCGTTGAGGTCCACTACGTGCAGCCACTCGAAACCCTGGTCCTCAAAGGCCTTGGCCTGGTCCGCAGGGTCCGGATTGTAGACGGTTGCCTGCTCCATGTCGCCAAGCTTGAGGCGCACGCACTGGCCGTCCTTGAGATCGATAGCCGGGAAAAGAATCATGTTCAGGGCTTCCAGCGCAGGAAGTTGGAAATCAGGGCGAGGCCAAGTGTCTGGCTCTTTTCCGGATGGAATTGCGCCCCCACCATGTTGTCGCGTCCGACGAATGCCGTCATCGCGCCACCGTATTCGGTTGTGGCAATCACGTCGGAAGGGTTGGCGGCGGCCAGATGGTAGGAGTGCACGAAATAGGCGTGCAGCCCGTCCGGTCCGGTCGGAATGCCATCGAACAGAGGATGCGGGTTGACGAGCTCCAGCGTGTTCCAGCCGATCTGCGGGATCTTCAAGCCGGGATCGGACGGCGTCATCTCGACGACGTCGCCCTTGATCCAGCCGAACCCTTCGCTGGTGGTCTTTTCGAGCCCGCGCGAGGACATCAACTGCATGCCGACGCAGACCCCGAGGAAGGGCCGCGCCTTTGTCTCGACGGCTTCGATCAGCGCCTCGTGCATCCCCGAAACGGCATCAAGCCCCGCCCGGCAATCGGCATAGGCGCCAACGCCTGGAAGAACGACGCGGTCAGCCGAGGCGACGGCGTCAGGCTTGTCGGTAAGGTCGATTTCAGCGTCGATGCCGGCCTCGCGGGCGGCGCGTTCGAAAGCCTTGGTGGCGGATCGGAGATTGCCCGATCCGTAGTCGATGATTGCGACGCGCATCAGCGTGCTCCGTGATCGAAAAGTCCGGCGCCGGAACTCTGCCATCCGGCAGCGGCGGGGGAAGGGGTGTTCGTCTGTGGCGCCCATTCGGAAAGAGTAGGCATTGCGCTCGGTTCAGGCTTCGGCAGATTGGAGAAATACATCTCCTCGGCCGTGCTTCTGTCCTGCGCAAACACGACGGTTTCGAGCGTGTAGCCCCGGCGCTGCAGCGACTGCGAATAGAGATGCCGGCCTTCCAGCGCAACGATCAGGTTCATTGCAAAGCCGAGCAGCCAGCCACCGATCGCAAAGCCCGGCATGGTCGAAAGAACGCCGCTGCCGATCTGGATCGCGAGTGCAATCGCGCCCGCAATCCACATCCGGTGCCAGAACAGCCAGATCCAAGAGAGCAGAAATGCCGGCCAGGAAAATCCGTCCGTCATGATGATGGTGGTACGGTGCTCCCTGTCGGGGCCATTTTTCGGCGTCAGAACGAGATAGCTTCTCAAGGATGAAACTCCTGGAAGCGTCAGGCAAGCGTACCCTTGGTCGAAGGAACGCGATTGGCCTGCCGCGGATCGATTTCTGTCGCGATGCGCAACACGCGCGCCACGGATTTGAAGCAGGTCTCGGCGATATGATGGTTGTTGGCGCCGTAATGGTTGAGGATATGCAGCGTGATCCCGGCATTCTGGGCCAGCGCGTTGAAGAATTCCCGCACCAGTTCCGTATCGAACGTGCCGATCTTCGGAGCCGAGAACGAGACGTTCCAGACCAGGAAAGGCCGGCCCGATACGTCGACCGCAGCCTTCGTCATCGTTTCGTCCATGGCGAGATCGAGCGAGGCATAGCGGGCAATGCCGCGCCTGTCGCCGAGCGCCTTGGAAATGGCCTGGCCAATCGCGATGCCTGTATCTTCCACCGTATGGTGATCGTCGACATGCAGGTCGCCCTTCACGTCGATCTCCATGTCGATCAACGAATGGCGCGACAGCTGGTCCAGCATATGGTCGAAAAACCCGACGCCCGTCGAAATCTTTGACGTGCCGGTGCCGTCAAGATTGACGGAAACCGAAACGGAAGTCTCGTTGGTCTTGCGGGAAACGCTTCCCGTGCGTGTGGCTGTCGTATCGACCATCATGTCACCCATGCTTATTCTGCGCGCTCCATATCAGGCGGCAGATCAAATATCCAGCAAAAGCACGGCCGAAGCGCGGCCGGTACGCTGTGCTGTTTCGGCAAGATTGTATTCGGCGGATGCCCACTTACATAGGTCACAACGGAGCCGCCATGAACGTCGCTGGGGCTCGCAATCGAAGGCGCCCTCCAGGGGCTTTTAGAGGTAGATGAAATGACAACGATTATTACGGTCCGAAAGGGCGGCAAGGTGGTGATGGCCGGTGACGGTCAGGTGAGCCTCGGCCAGACAGTGATGAAGGGCAATGCCCGCAAGGTGCGCCGCATCGGCAAGACCGGCGATGTGATTGCCGGTTTCGCCGGCGCCACGGCCGATGCCTTCACACTTCTCGACCGCCTCGAAAAGAAACTCGAACAGTATCCCGGCCAGCTGATGCGCGCCGCCGTCGAACTTGCCAAGGACTGGCGCACCGACAAGTATCTGCGCAATCTCGAAGCGATGATGCTGGTGGCCGACAAGTCGATCACGCTCGCCGTCACCGGCAACGGCGATGTGCTGGAGCCCGAACACGGGACGATCGCCATCGGTTCTGGCGGAAACTATGCCTATGCGGCGGCCCGCGCGCTGATGGACACGGACATGTCGGCCGAAGAGGTTGCCCGCAAGGGGCTCGATATCGCGGCCGATATCTGCGTCTACACCAATCACAATCTCGTCGTCGAAACGCTCGACGCCGAATAACCCAATTCCAGCCAAAGGATCTCTCAAGGGCCGGGCCTCAAAGGACGGTCGAAGCGGGACGCCAAGAGGAACTCATGACAAATTTTTCTCCCCGGGAAATCGTTTCCGAGCTCGATCGCCACATCATCGGCCAGCACGATGCCAAGCGCGCCGTTGCCATCGCGCTTCGAAACCGCTGGCGCCGTCACCAGCTGGACGAAAGCCTGCGTGACGAAGTCATGCCGAAGAACATCCTGATGATCGGACCGACCGGCGTCGGCAAGACGGAAATCTCCCGTCGCGTGGCAAAGCTTGCGGGCGCTCCCTTCATCAAGGTCGAAGCCACCAAGTTCACCGAGGTCGGCTATGTCGGGCGTGACGTTGAACAGATCATCCGCGATCTCGTCGAGATCGGCATCGGCCTGATCCGCGAAAAGAAACGCACCGAAGTGCAGGCAAAGGCGCAGGCAAGCGCCGAGGAGCGCGTGCTCGATGCGCTCGTCGGATCGACGGCCTCTCCCGCCACCCGCGACAGTTTCCGCAAGCGCCTGCGCAGCGGCGAGCTTGACGACAAGGAAATCGAGATCGAGGTGGCCGACACCAGCTCGGGCATGCCCGGCTTTGACATTCCCGGCATGCCGGGCGGCAATATCGGCGTTCTCAACCTCTCCGACATGTTCGGCAAGGCGATGGGTGGGCGCACCAAGAAGGTGAAAACCACCGTTGCCAAGTCCTACGGCGAACTGGTGCGCGACGAATCCGACAAGCTGATCGACAACGAGGTGATTCAGCGCGAAGCGGTGCGTTCGGTCGAGAATGATGGCATCGTGTTCCTCGACGAGATCGACAAGATCGCTGCCCGCGACGGCGGCATGGGTGCCGGTGTTTCACGTGAAGGCGTGCAGCGCGACCTGTTGCCGCTCGTCGAAGGCACCACGGTCTCGACCAAATACGGACCGGTAAAGACCGATCATATCCTGTTCATCGCCTCCGGTGCCTTCCATGTGTCGAAGCCATCGGACCTTTTGCCGGAACTGCAGGGCCGCCTGCCGATCCGCGTCGAGCTGAAGCCGCTGACCAAGGAAGACTTCCGCCGCATCCTGACGGAAACCGAGGCAAGCCTGATCCGGCAGTACAAGGCGCTGATGGGCACGGAAGATCTGGCGCTCGACTTTACCGATGACGCGCTCGACGCGCTGGCCGATGTCGCGGTGCATCTCAACTCCACCGTCGAGAATATCGGTGCTCGCCGGTTGCAGACGGTGATGGAGCGCGTGCTGGACGAGATTTCCTTCACCGCGCCCGATCAGGGCGGCACGGCGATCACGATCGATGCCGAATATGTCCGCAAGCATGTCGGCGATCTCGCCAACGATACCGACCTGTCGCGTTACATCCTCTGACCTTGAATTCGTGGCAGCCGGGCAACGACCGGCTGCTGCTCGCCTTGGCAGTGACGCTATTTTGAATGCCACTCTCTCGACATTACAGCATCTCTTCACGTAAGGGTGACGCGCTTTCGTGATGCGCCGCTCTCCCCCGCCTGACTGTTTCGGCGTCTGGAGCGTTATCAGTGCAGACCGTAATTGGGACACGACAATTTTGAAACGCCTCCTGCTTGCATTTCTGATGACCGTCGCATGGACGGCCGCTTCCACGACCTACGCGGCCGCGGTGACCATCGTGCCGGAAGGCAACCGCAATACGGTGCAGCCGAAAGTGCCGGGTGCCTCCGTGCGCCGAACCCGCGCCGGCCGCACCACGTTCGACGACAAGTATGAAAAGATCCGCGATCTGCTCGCAACCGACAAGAAACTGATCGGCAAGATCAGATCTGCGGCAGCGGCCTACGGCTTCGATCCGATCCATATCGTCGGCGCGATCGTTGGCGAGCACACCTATAATGTCGATGCCTATGACCGGTTGCAGACCTATTACATCAAGGCCGCCGCCTATGCCGGCAACAGTTTCCGCTTCGGCTACGACGACGAATCGATCAAGGATTTTCTCGACCGCCCGCAATTTGCAAAATGCAGCACGGGGCTCGACTCCTACCGTCTCTGGACCTGCCGGGAAAATGTCTGGGAAGACGCTTTCCGGGGACGCAAGGTCGATGGCAAGGCGTTTCCGGACAATCGTTTCAGCGCGGTCTTCTTCCAGCCCTTCTATGCCGGCCAGACCTTCGGCCTCGGCCAGCTCAATCCGCTGACGGCGATGATGTTTTCAGACACCGTCGCCCGCGTTTCCGGTTACCCGAAGCTGGACGAGAACAAGGCATCGGAAGTCTATGACGCGATCATGGACCCGGACAAGTCGCTCGCCTACATGGCGGCGAACATCCGCCGTTCGATCGACGACTACAAGACGATTGCGAATGTCGATATCTCCCGCAATCCCGGCATCACTGCCACGCTTTATAACACCGGCGGCTCGGCACAACGGGCGGCAGCCTTGAGGGCGCGCGGCGGTTTGCCGGAAGAGAATTATTACGGCTGGCTGGTCAACGATAAGATCGCCGAGTTGAAATCGCTCTTCTGAGTTCTGATATGTTCTTCATCTCTTAAAGATGAGGACCCTTCATATGGACATGCGCCCCGAACCTTTCGTGCCACCGGCACCGGAGCCGCGCACCGTCCCGCCGTCGCGGCTGGAAGTCATCCGCACCGTGATGCGCAATCCGCTCGAACTGTGGGGAAAGCCGTCCTACACGCTTCCCTGGATCGAGACGAAGTTCCTGAAAGAACGCACCCTCATCGTCAACGATCCGGGCCTTATCCGGCACATTCTTGTCGATAATTCCGCCAATTACGAGATGTCGGAGATCCGTCAGCTCATCCTGCGGCCGATCCTGCGTGACGGGTTGCTGACGGCGGAAGGGCCCGTGTGGAAGCGCTCGCGCAAGGCGATGGCACCGGTGTTCACGCCGCGCCACTCCCGCGGTTTTGCCGGCCAGATGCTGGCGAAGTCGGAGGAGTATGTCGAGAAGTATGCGGCCGACCATCCTTCGGGCGCGGTCCACGACATCTCGGTCGACATGACGGAACTTGCGTTCGCCATCCTTTCCGAGACACTGTTTTCCGGCGAGATCGTCACCGAGAGCGAGAAATTTTCCGATGACGTCGACAGCCTGCTGCATCGCATGGGCCGTGTCGATCCGATGGATCTTCTGCGCGCCCCTCCTTGGGTACCGCGCGTGACGCGGATCGGTGGCCAGCGCGTGCTGGACAAGTTCCGCAAGGTCGTCGCCGATACCATGATCCAGCGCCAGAAGCGGATCCGCGAGACGCCGGATGCCGTACCGCAGGATTTTCTGACATTGCTGCTGCAGCTCGAAGGGCCCGACGGCCTGACGATGGCCGAAATCGAAGACAATATCCTGACCTTCATCGGCGCCGGCCACGAAACGACGGCGAGGGCGCTCGCCTGGACGCTGTATTGCGTTGGCCAGTCGCCGCATGTGCGCGATGCGATGGAAACGGAGATCGATCAGGTCTTGGGCGAAGGGGCCGAACCGGTCGACTGGCTGGAGAGAATGCCCTGGGTGAGGGCCGCTTTCGAGGAAGCGCTGCGGCTCTATCCGCCGGCGCCCTCCATCAACCGCGCGGCAATCCGTGGCGATCGCTGGACCAGCCCGACAGGCGAGACCGTGACCATCGATGCGGGCGTCACGGTTCTCGTCATGCCATGGACACTGCATCGGCATGAACTCTACTGGGAAAAGCCGCGCGCCTTTATGCCCGAACGCTTCCTTCCGGAAAACCGTGGCAATATCAATCGCTTCCAGTACCTGCCGTTCGGAGCGGGCCCGCGCACTTGCATCGGTGCCGTCTTTGCCATGCAGGAGGCGGTGATCGCGCTTGCCGTGTTGATGAAGCGCTACCGGTTCGATGTGGTGCCGGGCACCAAAGTCTGGCCGGTGCAGAAGCTCACCACCCAGCCGCAGGACGGAATACCCATGAAGGTGGTCCGTCGGCGCTCCACGTGAAACACCTCTTGAGGGTGGTCCATATCGGCCCATGATTTCATGGTCGATGGCATCGTCGGCGATTGACAGACAAAGTCTTGCGGGCAATCTGCATGTCACCAAAAAATCATACGGGAGGCGCGGCATGACTCGCATCGAAAAAAACGGACTGCAGATCGATCAGAAGCTGCACGACTTTCTGGTTACGGAAGCGCTTCCCGAGACCGGTATTGATGCCGACCATTTCTTCGCCGAGTTTTCCGCGATCGTTCACGACCTTGCGCCGAAGAACCGGGCGCTTCTGTCCAGGCGCGATGCGTTTCAGCTCGAGATCGACGAGTGGTACCGCAAGCACGGTGCACCGAACGACCTGGCTGCCTACGAGGAATTCCTGCGCGAGATCGGCTATCTTCTTCCCGAAGGACCCGATTTCCAGGTCTCGACGGAAAACGTCGATCCGGAAATTGCCGGCATCGCCGGCCCGCAGCTCGTCGTCCCCGTGATGAATGCACGCTATGCATTGAACGCCGCCAATGCCCGCTGGGGTTCGCTCTATGATGCGCTTTATGGCACGGACGCCATCCCGGAAGCCAATGGTGCCGATAAGGGCAAGGGCTACAATCCGGTCCGCGGCAAACAGGTGATTGCCTGGGTGCGCGACTTCCTCGATCAGTCGGCTCCGCTTTCCGGCGCCAGCTGGAAGGATGCAGCCTCCTTCAAGGTGGAAGATTCGGCCCTGTTCGTGACGCTGTCGAACGGCGAGGTGACAGGCCTGACCGATCCGACGCAGCTTGCCGGCTATCTGGGCGAGCCGAACCGGATCCTGCTCGTCAGAAACAACCTCCATGTCGAAATCGTCATCGATCCGGCAACGGCCATCGGCAAGGACGATCCGGCCCATATTTCCGATGTGCGAATCGAATCGGCGATCACCACGATCATGGACTGCGAAGATTCGGTCGCGGCTGTCGACGCCGAGGATAAGGTCGCCGTTTATCGCAACTGGCTCGGCCTGATGAAGGGCGATCTCTCGGAGGAGGTTGCAAAGGGCGGCAAGAGCTTCCTGCGCACGCTCAACCCGGATTTCGACTATACGGCGCCCAATGGCGCAACCGTCGAGGTGAAGGCCCGCTCGCTGATGCTGATCCGCAATGTCGGCCACCTCATGACCAACCCGGCCATCCTCGATCGCGACAGCCATGAAGTGCCCGAAGGCATCATGGATGCTGTCGTCACGGCGCTGATCGCCATCCACGACATCGGTCGCAAGGATGGCGGCATCACCGGCCGCCGCAAGAATTCGAAGCTCGGCTCCATGTATGTGGTCAAGCCGAAGATGCACGGGCCGGAAGAAGTGGCCTTCGCAGCCGAGATCTTCACGCGCGTCGAACAGGCGCTCGGTCTCGCCGACAATGCCATGAAGATGGGTATCATGGACGAGGAACGCCGCACCACGATCAACCTCAAGGAGGCGATCCGCGCCGCAAAGGAGCGCGTCGTGTTTATCAACACCGGCTTCCTCGACCGCACCGGCGACGAGATCCACACCTCGATGGAAGCCGGCCCGATGATCCGCAAGGGCGACATGAAGCAGGCGGCTTGGATTGCGGCCTATGAGAACTGGAATGTCGATATCGGTCTCGCCTGCGGGCTGTCCGGCCATGCACAGATCGGCAAGGGCATGTGGGCGATGCCGGATCTGATGGCGGCGATGCTGGAGCAGAAGATCGGTCACCCGAAAGCGGGCGCGAACACCGCCTGGGTCCCGTCACCGACGGCCGCCACTTTGCATGCCACCCACTATCACACAGTCGATGTCGCCGAAGTCCAGAAGGGGCTGAAGACTCGCACCCGTGCTAAACTCTCCGATATCCTGTCGGTGCCCGTCGCCTCGCGGCCGAATTGGACGCCGGAAGAAATCCAGCGCGAACTCGACAACAACGCGCAGGGCATTCTGGGCTACGTCGTGCGCTGGATCGACCAGGGCGTCGGTTGCTCCAAGGTCCCCGATATCAACGACATCGCGCTGATGGAAGACCGGGCGACATTGCGTATCTCGTCGCAGCATATGGCCAACTGGCTGCACCACAAGCTCGTCACCGAAGAGCAGATCGTCGAGACGCTGAAGCGGATGGCGGCTGTGGTCGATGGCCAGAACGAAGGCGATCCGCTCTATACGCCGATGGCAGCTAACTTCGAAGCCTCGGTCGCCTTTCAGGCAGCGCTCGAACTGGTGCTCAAGGGTCGCGAACAGCCGAACGGCTATACCGAACCGGTCCTGCATCGCCGCCGGCTGGAACTCAAGGCAAAGGCCGGTTAATCCGGCCCGTCGCTCAGACAACAAAAAAGCCGCCGGGAAATCCTCGGCGGCTTTTGCATTTTCAGGCGTTGAACCCTTACTGGATCACGACGACCTTGGTGTTGCGGCCCGGACGGACGCGGCTGTAGAGGTCGATCACGTCCTGGTTCATCAGACGGATGCAGCCCGACGAAGCGGCGGTGCCAATCGAGGCCCATTCCGGCGTTCCATGCAGGCGGAACAGTGTGTCCTGGCCCTTTTCGTTGAACAGATACATGGCGCGTGCACCAAGCGGGTTCGACAGACCGGGGCCCATGCCGTTTTCGACATAACGGGCGATGTCCGGCTTGCGCACTGCCATTTCCTTCGGCGGATGCCAGTTCGGCCATTCCTGCTTCCAGGCAACATAGGCTGTGCCCGACCATGCAAAGCCCTGCTTCCCGACGCCGATACCATAGCGCATCGCACGACCACCCGGCAGGATGAAATAGAGATGACGTTCGCGGGTATTGACGATGACCGTGCCCGGGCGTTCGTTCGTCTCGTAATTGACGACCTGGCGAACGAACTGAGGCTTCACCCGGTTGATCGGGATCGCCGGCAGGGTGTAACCTGCATCGGTGATCGACCCATACGAATCGGTAAAGATCTGCGCCGTCTCGATACGGACCGGAGCATCGGCCTGGGCGACCGTCCGGGGTGTGTCGGACGTGGTGGAGCAGCCGGCCAGGGCAGAGGTTGCCAACAGGCCGAGTGCGAGCATGCTGTTGCGAAAGCGCATGGATGTCTCTTGATGTACGAATCGATTGAAATGGGCGCTCAGGCGCCTTCGGACCCGTTATTTTCCATAGCGCAGCGCTTGGCAAGCGATAGCAGTGAGCCAGGGGATCGCGCTTCCACGAATGCAAAAGGCAATGTCCTTTTTGCAACATCCGTAACCCCCCGGAGGGGCTGTGACAGGTCAAGTGCATGACGATATTGAATATTGCCAATAATAACCCGCTGGTCGACGGCCGTCAGTCGTCGCGGGCCATGATGGTCCGCCGGGGCATGCAGATCCTGCTCCATGACATGCGGCATGCCATTCTTCCGGAAATGGCGCTTTCAAATGGTCGCCGCGCCGATCTGATTACAGTGTCGGAGAAGGGCGAGATCTGGATCATCGAGATCAAGACGTCCATCGAGGACTTCCGGGTCGATCGCAAATGGCCAGATTACCGCGCCTCCTGCGACCGGCTGTTCTTCGCCACCCACAAGGACGTTCCGCTCGATATCTTCCCGGAGGATTGCGGCCTGTTCCTGTCCGATGGCTACGGCGCCCACCAGATGCGCGAGGCACCGGAACACAAGCTGGCGCCCGCATCGCGCAAATCGATCATGCTGAATTTCTCCCGTCTCGCCGCGCGAAGGCTGATGCTGGCCGAATGGGCGACCGGCAAAAGCTTCGACGACATCTGACCGGCGAGACTTACTTCGGTGCGCGCTTGGCAAGTATCCGCTGCAGCGTGCGCCGGTGCATGTTCAGCCGCCTTGCGGTTTCCGAAACATTGCGATCGCATGCCTCGTAGACGCGCTGGATATGTTCCCAGCGCACCCGATCGGCAGACATCGGGTTCTCGGGCACATCCGCCTTTTCGCCCGGGCGCTGCATCAAGGCGTTGAACACATCGTCCGCATCCGCAGGCTTGGACAGATAGTCGAGCGCTCCAAGCTTAACAGCCGTCACCGCGGTCGCGATATTGCCGTAGCCGGTCAGCACCACGATCTTGGTGTCCGAACCGGACTTCTGGATGGCTTCGATCACGTCGAGACCGTTGCCGTCACCCAGCCGCAAATCGACCACGGCATATTTCGGCGGCCGGGCTTCGGCCTTGGCGATCCCTTCGGCGACCGATTCCGCTGCATCCACGATAAAGCCGCGGCTTTCCATGGCGCGCGCCAGACGCCGCAGGAACGGGCCATCGTCATCGACGAGCAGCAGGAAAGGATCGTCTCCGAGCTGGGCATCGTCGAGGGCGGGCATGTTTTCAGAATTCGTATCCATCGTCTGTCTCCACGGACAACGGTCCGTTGCTGCACTTCAATATGGGTCGCGTTGGCAAAGCGGCCACTCATTTTATCGCCGGCCGGTCCATCAGGCTGCGCGGCCATTCGATCCGGATCCGGGCGCCTGCCTTGCCGGCATCGCGGTTGCCGAACTTGAGCGATGCCCCCGATCGCTCCAGCAGCGTCTTGGCGATGAAGAGCCCGAGCCCGAGCCCACCCGCGCTTTCGTCTTCGCGAGACCGCGTGGTCATATAGGGCTCGCCGATATGGGCGAGTATATCCGGCGCATAACCCGGCCCGTCATCCTCGATCGTGATGGCGACCCGCGACGCGGTGTGTTCGGTGGTCACCGTGACCTTCTCTCTGGCATAATCGACGGCATTCTCGACAAGGTTGCCGAGACCATAGAGAATTGCCGGGTTGCGATTGCCGACCGGCTCGCCGGCAATGTCGCTTTTTTCGACGAGTTCCACATCGATGCCGAATTGCCGATGCGGCGCAATCACCTCCTCGATCAGCGACGACAGCGGCAGACGGCGCATATGCTCCTCGCTCTCGGTCGACAGCGATGTCAGCCGGCGCAGGATATCGCGGCAGCGTTCGCTCTGGCTGCGCAGCAAAAGCACGTCTTCGCGAAACCGGTCGTCTTCGCGCAGGTCGCGCAGCATTTCCTTGGCAACGACGCTGATCGTGGCAAGCGGCGTTCCAAGCTCGTGCGCGGCCGCGGCCGCCAGTCCGTCGAGCTGCGACAGGTGCTTTTCCCGCTCCAGCACCAGTTCGGTTGCGGCCAGCGCATCCGCCAGAAGCGCCGCCTCGCTCGAGACGCGGTAGGCATAAAAGGCGGCAAACATCATCATCGAGGCGATCGCGCACCAGACGCCGATCTGCATCACCGGCTGCGTCTCCAGCGTCTGGCCCGCATACCAGGGCACGTCGAAGGGCGAAAAGGCGATGGTGGTGGTGCAGATCAGGGCAAACACGATCAGCATGATCGAATGGCGCAAGGGTTGCGAGGCAAACGAAATGATCACCGGCACGCAGATCAGCGGCGCGAAGGGATTGGCAAGGCCACCGGTGATAAACAGCAGCGAGGCCATCTGCAGAAGATCGAAGCCCAGAAGCGCAATGACGGACCGCGGTCCCAGCCGATGCGTCGCTGGAAACCAGGCCGAGAGGGTAAGGTTCGCCACGGCAAGCGCCGCGATCAGGATTGCCGCCTCCATCAGGGGCAGCGGGAACTGCAGCACTAACGCGACGATCACCACCGTCGCCGTCTGTCCGGCGACCGCAAGCCAGCGCAGCCGCACCAGCGTCTGCAGGCGCATCCGTCGGCTGGATCGGCTGCGCACCGCATCGGAAAGAGCGATCACGTCGTTCTCGCTGGTCGCCAACTCGTCGCCGGACATGTCTCTGGTCGCCATATCTTCTATGTCCCGCTTTCCGCTTCGACTGTCACGACACTTTTCATAGCGCGCCGCAGCTCCTGGTCGCAGGCGGCATTCTGTCACGTCTGCCTATCATGTCCCGCGCGGTTTCGCCCGCGCTGTGGGCAGAGCCTCTGCCGGATCCTCCGGCCAGGGATGTTTCGGATAGCGTCCGCGCATGTCGGCGCGCACATCCTTCCACGATCCGGACCAGAAACCGGGCAGGTCTCTTGTCGTCTGGATCGGCCGGTGCGCCGGCGATGTCAGTTCGAGCAGCAGCGGCAGGCGCCCGCCGGCCACGGCAGGGTGGGTCTTCAGCCCGAACAGTTCCTGCACCCGGATCGACAGGGTCGGCTCGTCGCCGTCGTAGCGTATCGGATGCCGCTGCCCGGTCGGCGCCTCGAAATGCGTCGGCGCCAGACGTCCCAGATCCTGCAGGATGTCGTAGGGAACAAGCGAGCGCAGCCCTTCGGAAAGACTGCCGGACTGGATCGCATCGATGCCGGAGGCCTGGCCCTGAAACGGAACGAACCATTCGGCAAGCCGATCGAGCAGTGCTGCATCATCCATGTCAGGCCACGGCGCACCGATCGTCCGGTAGAGAAAGCCCAGCCTCTCGCGCAGCTGCGCGCCATCCTTGGAAAACGGCAGAACCTGAAGGCCCAGCTCCCGCACGCCCTCGGCAAGTGCCAGGGCAGCGGCTTCGCCCGTCTTGCGGGGCAGGGGCTTTTCCTCGAACACGATCGCGCCAAGCCGCGTCACCTTGCGAGCCCGCAGCTTCAGGCTCTGGCGGTCGAACACCGTCTCATCCTGGCGGATGATCAGATCGTCGAGCTCGGCCTCGATCTCGGCACGACTGGTTTCTGCTGCCGCAAGGATCCGGGCTTTGACGGCCCGCCCGGAAAGATCGGCAATAACAAGCATGGATGCACCGGCAAGCCGATCGGTTTCAGGCAGTTCCGCCCCGCGGCCGTTCGCCATCACGAACCGCCCGCGCCCGCCCCGCTGGATCGCCACCCGGTCCGGATAGGCATGCAGCAGAAGCTGGCCGGCTGTCGCTGGCAAACCCGGTTGCGTCTTGCGGGGCAGGCCTGAGGCGATCCGCTCCGCAAGCCGCCTTGCGGCGTCGGCGCGCTCGCCTTTCTCATTGCGAAACCGTCTCAGCCTCTCGTCGAGATCCACATCCGATCCGCCCAGTCCCTGTTCGGTCAGCAATACGGCCAGCAGACAGGCCTGCCTTCCGTGGCCGTCGTCCGCCGCCGAAATCGTCATCGCCGCAAGACGCGGCGGCAGCGCCATGTCGCGCATGGTCTTGCCCCGCGCTGTCAGCCGCCCCTGCTCATTGAAGGCGCCGAGCTGGGTGAGAAGGCTTTTCGCCTCCTTGAAGGCAGCGGCGGGCGGCGGATCGAGAAACGCCAGCGATGCCGGATGCTCCACGCCCCAATGGGCAAGGTCGAGGACGAGGCTAGAGAGATCGCTCGCAAGGATCTGCGGTGGCGTGAATGCCGGCAGGGCCGCCGTCTGGCCGGGATGCCACAGACGAATGGCGATACCCGGTTCGGTTCGCCCGGCGCGTCCGGCCCGCTGATCCGCCGAGGCGCGCGAGGCCCGCACGGTTTCCAGTCGGGTAATCCCGGTCGAGGGCTCGAACACCGGAAGCCGCTGCAAACCGCTGTCGATCACGATCCGCACGCCGTCGATGGTGATCGACGTCTCGGCGATCGAGGTCGCGAGAACGATCTTGCGCTGACCGGCCGGGCAGGGCCGGATCGCCAGATCCTGATCCCGCTGCGAAAGATTGCCGTAGAGCGGCACGACCAGCGTTTCCGGGCCGAAACGACCCTGCAGCCGCTCAGCCGTGCGCAGGATTTCCCCTTGGCCCGGCAGAAAGACAAGGATGGAGCCGGTTTCCGATCGGTGCGCTTCAATGATCGCGCGCGAGACCGTATCCTCGATCCGCTCGCCCGCCGGCCTGTCTTGATGGCGTATCTCGATCGGATGGCCTCGTCCCTCGCTGACGATAACAGGCGGATCGGAAAGCAGTCCGGCAACGCGCTCGACATCGAGCGTCGCCGACATCACGAGAATACGAAGGTCTTCCCGCAGCGCCGACTGGACATCGAGCGCCAGAGCCAGACCAAAATCCGCATCCAGCGACCGTTCGTGGAATTCGTCGAAGATGACAGCGGAGACGCCAGCAAGTTCGGGATCGTCGAGCACCATGCGCGCGAACACGCCTTCGGTGACCACCTCGATCCGGGTTGTCGCGGAAACCCGGTTGTCGAGACGCATCCGGTAGCCGACCCGCGAGCCCACGTCTTCTCCTATAAGAGACGCCATCCGCGCTGCTGCGGCGCGCGCCGCAAGCCGCCGCGGTTCTAGCAGGATGATCTTGCCCCCGCACCACGGTTCAAAGAGAAGTGCGAGCGGCACCAGTGTCGTCTTGCCGGCGCCGGGTGGCGCGGAAATCACGGCCCGGTTGCCGTCACGCAGCGCCGACAGGATCTGAGGAAGCACATCCGAGACCGGAAGCTTCGGCA